>JAHEKY010000019.1:0-26644 GCA_024644465.1 Ilumatobacteraceae bacterium
GGCCCGAGAGGAAGAGCTCGTCCATGCGGAGGAGGAGGGCGTCGAGTTCCACTGGCTGACGGCGCCGGTCGAGATCCTCGGCGACGACGAGGGCAAGGTGCGCGCGATCCGCTGCATTCGCATGGAGTTGGGCGAGCCGGACGACTCGGGCCGGCGCCGTCCGGTCCCCGTGGAGGGCAGCGAGTACGACATCGAGGTCGACACGGTCGTCTACGCGATCGGCACGAGAGCCAACCCGGTCATCGGGCAGACGTCGCCGATCGAACTCGACGAACGCGGCTACATCCGCTGCGACGAGCAGCTGGCGACATCGCTGGCCGGCGTGTACGCCGGCGGCGACATCGTCACCGGCGCGGCGACGGTGATCCTCGCGATGGGGGCCGGGCGCCGGGCGGCGGCGGCGATGAAGGGGTACCTCGGCATCCGCGACACCGACACCGTGTACGCAGACCGCGTCCCCGGCGCGTTCGGGATCGACGAGGGCGAGCGGAACTTCACGCGGCTGCGGCTGCCGGCGGACACCGGCGACGAGCCGCCGACACCCGTCGGGCCGGTACGACGAGCAGGGAGACGGTGATGGGCAACACGACGCTGCGCCCGCAGACGGCACCGGCCGGCACGACGCCGATCGAGGTCGACGAACACGTCATCGACGTCGTCAGCGACTCCGGTGAAGGCGCCCAGAAGTGCGGCCAGTCGCTCGCTGCCATCGCGGCACGGTCGGGGAACGGGATCTGGACCGTCGAGATCATCCCGGCCGAGATCCAACCGCCCGCCCGCAGCATCGCCGGGGCGAGCGGCAACCGGGTCCGCATCGGCCGCAACCGCGTGACCAACGGCGGTGACGCCGCCGACCTCGTCGTCGCCTTCAACGACCAGGTGCTCGCCGGGCGCGTCGCCGCCGGCGAACTGAAACCCGGCTGCATCGTGCTGCTCGAGTCGATGTGGCGCGACGACCCGGACCCGGCGATCGCCGCCGGGTACGTCTCGGTCCACGACGCGCTCGTCGCCGACGGCCACCCCGTGTACGAGATCCCGATGGAGGCGGAATGCCTCCAGATCGTCGCCGACGCGCGACGCGGCAAGAACATGTTCGTGCTCGGCCTGCTCTGCCACGTCTACGGGCTCGACACCGAACTCGCCGACGAACAGGTCGCGGTCGCTCTGGCGAAGAAGGGCGCCGCCGTCGTCGAGACGAACCAACGGCTCGTCCGCGCCGGCTGGCAGTGGGCTGCGCAGCACCTCGACGTGCACTTCCGGATCCCGGCGACACCTCCCAAGCAGCCGCAGATCGTCGTCAGCGGCAACACGGCACTCGCGCTCGGCGTGATGGCATCCGGCATGGAGGTCTGCGCGATGTACCCGATCACGCCCGCCACCTCTGCCTCGCACTACCTGAGTGAGGCGTTCGAGCGCGTCGGCGGCCTCGTCCACCAGGCCGAGGACGAGATCGCCGCGGTGAACTTCGCGATCGGCGCGTCGTACGCAGGGAAGTGTGCCGTCACGATCACGTCCGGGCCCGGCTACTCGCTGAAGCAGGAGGCGATCGGCCTCGCCGTGATGGGCGAGATCCCGCTCGTCGTCATCGACGTGCAACGCGGCGGGCCGTCGACCGGTCAACCGACGAAGGCCGAACAGGGTGACCTGCTCAGCGCGATCTTCGGGTCCCACGGCGACGCCCCCAAAGTCGTGCTGGCGGTCGCCGACATCGAGGACTGCTTCTACTCGGTGATCACCGCCCGCAAGATCGCCGAGGCCTTCAACATGGTCGTCGTCGTCCTCAGCGACGCCAGCCTCGCCAACGCCCAGCAACCGTTCCAGCGGCCGCAGTTCGACCCCGAGTGGCTCGCCCCACCGATCGACCAGAGCCCGGTGCCCGACGGCCTCGCGCCGTACGACTGGGACGACCGGACCGGGCTGGCGCACCGGTTCATCCCCGGTCAGCCCGGCGGCATGCACACACTGACCGGGCTCGCCCACGACCGCGACTCGAAGGTCGCCTACGACCCCGAGGTCAACGAGGACGCGATCCGGCGGCGCAGCCTGCGACTCGCCGCCGTCGCCCGGACGCTGCGGCCGCCGACCGTGACCGGCGACCAGGACGGCGACCTGCTCGTCGTCGGGTGGGGCAGCACGCGCGGCGCGATCAGCGAGGCGGTCGAGCGGGTGCGCGCCGACGGGCACCGGGTGGGTGCGCTCCACCTCAAGTTCCTGCAGCCGCTCGCCCCGGGGATCGGCGACATCCTCGGACGCTTCGATCGCGTGCTCGCCGTCGAGAACAACTGGAGCGACCGGTCCGACGACCCGATCGTCGACGAGGACAACCGGCGCTTCTCGAACCTCGCATGGCTGCTGCGGGCGCGCTATCTCGTCGACATCGACTGCTGGGGCCAGGTGCGGGGTCAGCCGCTGCGACCGGGGGCGATCGCACACGCGATCACGGCGCGGCTCGACAACGAACGGAGGACGCGACGATGACACTGTCGGTCACCGAGTGCCTGTTGGCGGCGAGCCGCGAGCACCACGACCTCGACGACTACGCCGGCGAGCTCTCGCGGTGGTGCACCGGATGCGGCGACAACGCGATCCTGGCCGCCCTCCAGCGGATCTGCCGCGACGAGCAGCTGGCTCCCGAGCGCACCGTGTTCGTGTCGGGCATCGGCTGCTCCAGCCGGCTCCCCCACTACATGAAGACGTACGGCTTCCACGGGCTGCACGGCAGAGCGCTGCCGGTGGCCGAGGGCATCAAGATCCGCCGGCCGGACCTCGACGTGTTCGTCAACACCGGCGACGGCGACTGCTGCGCGATCGGGACGGCGCACTGGATCCACGCGATCCGGTACAACATGAACCTGACCGTCGTGATGCACGACAACGAGGTCTACGGGCTGACGAAGAACCAGACCTCGCCGACGTCGCCGCGCCATCTCACCAGCAACACCACCCCCCGGGGCGCGTACCTCGAGGCGCTCGATCCGGTGAGCACCACGCTCGCCGTCACGAACGTGTCGTTCGTCGCGCAGTGCGTCGACTGGATCCCCGAGTTGGTGCACGACGTGATCTCCGCGGGGTTCCACCACAAGGGCTTCTCGTTCATCCGGATCCTCCAGCGCTGCCCGGAGTACCTCGACGGCCACTTCGATCAGTGGAAGTCCGATCCCGAGCGGATCCTGCTGCTCCGCCACGAAGACGGCGTCGAGCCGAGCCCCGAGCTGTCGCGCATCTACCGCAACCAGATCGTGCACGACCCCGCTGACCTGCGCCGGGCGCAGGAGATCGCGTCCGATCGTGATCCGATCCCGGTCGGCGTCCTGTACCGCAACGACGACGTGCCCTGCTACGAGGACACCCGGCGGGCCGATCGGCACTACGGCCCGGCCGAGATCGGCCAGGCACTCGAGGCCGAGTTCGACCGGTTCGCGATCCGGCCCGCGAACAACAACCACGACGGGGGTGGCCGATGAAGGCCGACGTCGACGACCTCGCCCGGTTCCACCTCGTCGGGCACCGAGTGGAGACCGAGCTGCCGGCCGCCACCCAACTGCTGCCGGCGCTGCTTGCCCCCTACCGCGATCTCCCCGCGCTGCGCTACGACTACCCACTCGTGCTGTCGGACGAGTCGCCGTTCGTTGAGCCCCTCGCCGACGTGACGAACCGAGCACTCCAGGAGTCCGCCCCGCGCGGCCGCGACGGCGAGCGGCTGCGCCAGAACGTCCTGCGGATCGAGGCCGAGATCCGGCGGCGCATGGCGGACGGGCGGCGCGGATCCCTCGGCGAACTCTGGGACGCAGTGGCACTACGTCCGCAGGCCGACGGCGACGGCGGCGACATGCCCACGCTGAGCCTGCTGGGTGCTGCGTCGGCCGCGGCCGGCCGGTTGGTCGACTGCGATCGAGACGTCGCGGCGGAGGTGGTGACCCACCTGTGGGCGGCGACCGAACGCGCCACCGCCTGCGCCACCCGCCGGCGGATCGACGAGCTGACCCTCGGGCTGGCCGGCATCCTGCGCGCCCACGACGCACGCTCCGACGAGGGACGCGAGCCACAGCACCTGCGGGCGTCGCTCGGTGGTGCCGATCGGGCCGCGTTCGACTTCGACGCCTGGTCCGAGATCATGCGTTCCGCAGCGACACCGCCCACGATCTCGGACGGCCGCCGCCGGCGGATCCGGTCGGCGCTCGAGGTGCTGCGGACCCAGCGGTTCGTGCCGGCGGACGACGATGATGTCGATCGCGCCGGCGCCTATCCGTTCCTGTTCCGCAGCTGCGTCGCTGCCGCCGCCGCGTATCGCGAGCGGATGCCGGCGATGGTGCAGCTCGTGAAGGCGCTCGCGATCGCCGAACTCGAATTGCGGAACGGATATCGCGAGAGCGAATCCGACGCCTACTTCGACTCGTTCGACGAGTCGTCGCTCACCGCGGACGACCTGGATGGCTTCCCGTCGTACCTCGTCTGCCTGACCGACGCCGACCTCACCGCGGACGAGCTGGCGCAGGTCACGCGGATCCTCGGTTCGGACGCGCCGATCAACGTGGTCGTCGAGGTGCGCGACGTGCTCGGCGAGCCCGGCCGGCGGCGACCGCCGAACGGCCGCTCACCCGACGCGATCATCGGCCGCCAGCTCGGGCGGATGGCGATGGGCGCCGGCACGGCGTTCGTCGTGCAGACGGCGACGTCACACATCCCACGGATGATCGACCGCATCCACGCCGGCGTGACGGCCGCTCGGCCGGCACTGTTCAGCGTGTTCACCGGATCGACCGACCACGTCCCGGGGCTCGCGCCCTATCTCGTCGCGTCCGCCGCCGTGCAGTCGCGCGCGGTTCCGACCTTCGTCTTCGACCCCGATGCCGGGTCGGCGTGGGCCGACCGCTTCGAGCTCCACCCGAATCCCGACGTCGAGAACGGCTGGCCGGCCGGGACCGTGCGGTTCGAGGACGCCGAGATGCAACGGCACACCGAACCGGCTGCGTTCAGCATCGTGGACTTCGCGGCGCTCGACCGCCGGTACGCACGCCACTTCGCGACCGCCCCGCCGCAGACGTGGCATGCCGGGATGCAGCCCGCCGACCACCTGGTCGACGCGGCGCTCGACACGGCCGAGCTGGGCCGGCAGGTCCCCTACGTGATGATGGCGACCGCCGACGGGGTGGTGCACCGGGTCGTGGTCGATCGCGAGCTGATCCGGATCGCCCGCGAGTACGGCGAGACGTGGCGCAGCCTGCAGGAACTCGCCGGCATCAACAACTCCCACGCCATCGCCCTGGTCGCGGCGGAGCGAACACGATGGGAGCAGCAGGTCGCGGACCGCGAGGCGACACGTCCGGTCGAGGCCGCGCCGCCCGCCACCGTGCCGGTCGACCCGGGGCCGGCGAAGGCCGCCGCGGAGACGGCGGTTCCGGACACGCCGGTGCCCGCCGCCCCGGCGCCGGACGAGCCGTACATCGAGACGGTGCGCTGCACGACCTGCGACGAGTGCACCGACATCAACCCACGGATGTTCGCGTACGACGACAACAAGCAGGCCTACATCGCCGACCTCTCCGCCGGGACGTACCGGGAGATGGTCGAGGCGGCCGAGGCGTGCCAGGTCGCGATCATCCACCCGGGCCTGCCCTGGGATCGGGCCGAGCACGGCCTCGACGACCTGATCGCACGCGCCGGCGCGCTCGCCTGAAACCGCGCCCTGCAGCGTCTGGCGCCGCATCCCTCCCTGATTCGCTCAGGCGGTCGTGATGCCCGCCCGGATCTGGGTGACCAATTCGTCCGGTACCTCGGTGATGCCGTGGGCCTCGGCGGCATGGCGGGCGGCGGCGGCGAGCACGTCGTCGTCGGTCTCGCCGGTCACCACGCCGTCACAGCCGTCGACGACGGTGCCACATGCGAACTGCTTCATGATCTGCTCCTCTGATGAGTGTGTCTGAGGAGGAACTCAGTTCGGGCGGGCCATCTCCCGCGCCTGCTCGTCGGTCAGGTCCATGTCGTGGACCGACTTCGCGTGCGACTGCGCCTCGGCGACGACGGCATCCTCGTCGGCGCCGCGCATCACCGTGCCGCAGGGGCATTCGATCGTGTGTCCGCTCATCCTGTTGTCCTCCACGTGGCATCCTGGACCACCGACGTTGGCAGATCTCTGGAGAAAGATTGGCACAGCTGTACCTCACCGGTGGCGTTCGCCTCGACGGGCCCGCGGGCAGCTTCACGGAATCCGATCTGCCCGGCAACCAGGGGCGGGTCGCGCTGGTCGCGCTCGCGGTCGAGCGACGGCCACTGGCCCGAGATGCGCTCGCGGAGATCGTGTGGGACGAAGACCCGCCCGAGCAGTGGAGTGGTGCACTGGCCGCCGTCGTCTCGAAGCTCCGCACGCTGATCACCGCATGCGGGCTCGACGGCCACGACGTGATGGCGTCCGTCGGCGGCACGTACGCGCTCGTGCTCCCGCCGGACACGTGGGTCGACTGGGAGACGGCGATCCGCCGGCTCGACCGCGCCGAAGGCGCGATCCGCCACCGCGAGTGGGGCTCCGCCGTCGAGGAGGCGACCGTCGCATCCGGGATCCTGCGCCGGCCGATGCTCACCGGCGTCGACAGTCGGTGGGCCGATCGGCTCCGCCGCCGGCAGGACGACGCCCTGTACCGGTGCCTGACCACGCTCGCCGCGGGCTGGATCGAGCTCGGCGATCACCAGCTGGCGTCGACCGTCGCGGAGTCGGCGGTCCAGCTCGACCCGCTCCGCGAGATCGGCCATCGACTGCTGATCGAAGCCGAGGAGGCGCGTGGCGATCGGGCCGCCGCACTCCGGGCACTCGCCCGCTGTGAGCAGCTGATGGCCGACGAGCTCGGCGTCGAGCCGTCGGCCGCGACCGTCGAGCTCGGCCGCCGGCTGCGCGCCTGAGCGCACCGCGGCCACGACAAAGTTGTGTCAGACACAACTTTGTCGCGGGCGTGATCAATCAGGGTCGGCGGCCGCTACGCCCGGCCGGCAGCAACCGGTGTGTCGACGCGTCGATCGGGGTCCCGTGACGTCGTCGGTGCGGTTCTGATCATCACGATGCTCACCGTCGCCACCCAGAGGGGAACGACGAACACCGGGAGCAAGAACGTCTCCACGACCGCCAGCACCACTGCTGCGAAACCGACCCAACCGAGCCAGTTCGGGAAAATGTCGGTGCGGAGGGCGAGTACCGAGGTCGTCGCGATGAGGACGCAGTTGAACAGGACCGACCCGATCAGGAACACGTAGCCGGTACCGACCGCGAATCGTGCCAGATCCGGGTCGACGGTGAACCCGCTCGAGATCTCGACGGTCGTCGCCATGGCGTTGAGCAACGCGGCCCCGCCCACGAACAAGGCGGCGGCGACGAGCCCGGCGCCGAAGCCGAGGTCGGCGAGCACGCCTGACTCCCGGCGCACGACCCTGAGCCGAGACCACAGTGCGCTCAGGAACCAGACGAACGCCATGGCCCCGACGAGCATCATCGTCACGCCGATCGTCTCGGTGGCACGGTTGCCGCTGTCGCCGTAGTAGGCCAGGATCGCCTCGTCGGTGGCACTGTCGACCTCTTCCGCAACGATGATGATCGTCCCGACGATCGCGAGCACGGCGTACACGATCCCGCTGACGGGAGCCGAGAGTCGTTTCATGATTGACCTCCAGTCTCGGACCCACGGACGGAGTCCGCTACTTCAATTCACAAACGCACGATCCTCGGGGAGCAAGGGTCGAAGGTCCCGCGCACTGGCGGCCACGACGAAGTTGTGTCAGACACAACGTTGTCGCTGGGCCGATCAATCAGGGTTGGCGGCCGCTGAACGCGAGGTACCGGCTGACGATGTCGGCGTCGGCCGAGACGTCGATCCGTTCGCCGAACCGACCGGTCTCGCGCAGCATCGATTCCATCGGTTCCAACGTCGCCATTGCTGTGGCGGCGAGGCCGGGATCCAAATTCGCGTCGACGCCGAGCGCCTGGGCGAGATCCCACGTGTGGGTCAGCGGGTCGAACACGGCGATGCCGAGCAGCTGATCGACCGGCATCTCACCGAACGGCGTCGGGCGCACCGTCTCGAGCGCTCCGGGCACGTTCAACGCTTCGAGCAGCCCGTCGCGGGCCGCCGCCCAGCGCGCCGCGGGGTCCGGGTCCTCGGACGCCGCGACCGGCTCACCCCGGGCGGCCCCGGCGATCATGTTCGTGACACCGACGACGTGATCGACGACGTCGACTGCGCACCACTCGGTGCACGGCGACTGGTTCGACCAGGACTGCGTCTCGCCTTGCTGGACGACCCGGTCGAACCCGGAGATCGCCGTCGTGAAGTTGGTCAGGTTGTCCGTCATGTTGCGACGGTACTCGACGCCGAGACGTGTCAGCTCGCCTGGGCGAGGCCGCCCGAGGCGACCCACGCCGCGACCTCGGTGCGCGAGGCCATGCCGAGCTTCGAGAGGATGTTCGACACGTGGACCGACGCCGTCTTCGTCGAGATGAACAACTCTTCGGCGATGCCGCCGTTGGTCAATCCCTTCGTGACCAGGAGCGCCACTTCGCGTTCGCGCGGCGTCAGGCCGCTGAGGTCGACGGGCTCGCGGCGCGGCGCGCCGGCGAGTTCCTCGATGCGGTCGCGCAGGTTGCCCGGCCAGCGGCACAGCCGGTCGGCGGCCGATGCGAGGTGCGGCGCCGGATCATCCCCGCGGGCGAGCGCGATGCGGGCGCGGCCGAGGTCGATCTCCGCGAGAATCACGACCGGGCAGCGCTCGTCCGACGCTGCCGCCTCGCGGTAACGCGTCTCGGCCTCGTCGAGGTCACCGCGCAGCTCCGCGACGAGGCCTTCGACCGCCGGGTTCGCGCAGCGCGCGACGCCGTCGGACTGCAGCACCGTCAGCAGGTGCGGGCCCAGACCGGCCTCGATGAACGCCGACGCGCCCTCCATCACGAAGTCGCCGTCCGCGTAGTCCGCCAGCGGCGAGCCGAGCCAGCGCGCCAACGGCGCGGTGTCACCGGTCGCCCTGAACTCGATCATCGCCCGCACCGCAGGGCGCAGCGCGTCGACGAACCGGCCGCCGCTGCGGGCGACATCGAGCTGATCGGCGTAGGCGCGGGCATTGTCGAGCCGGCCGTCGTCGATCGCGAGGCGCGCCGCCAGCACCAACGCGATCGGATGCGCGGGAAGGTCGGCGAGGAACGTGTCGAGCAGTGCCTCGTACTCGGCGCGATCGCCCTCGGCCATCGCGACTTCGAGCAGCGCCCGCCGGTAACCGGCACTGGCGATGCACGTCAGCCCCGAACGCTGCGCGGCCGAGCGCATCCGCTCCAGGTGGCGGCGCGGGTCCGCCGCCGCCAGGATCGGCAGGTTGTTCAACGCCCGCGAGGCGACGAGCCACTCGCCCGCCGCGTCGGCGTCCTCGCTCACCGCCACGAGCTGGGCGATCGCCTCGGCGCGCATGTCGTGGAACGAGAGTTGGGCGCTGGCGCGCTCGGCGCGGGCCTGCAGTACGACACCGGGACAGTCGGCCCCTGCGGCCAGTTCCAGCGCGCGGTCGGCAGCGGCGATCGCCTCGGTTGGCTGCCCCGAAAGCATCCGGTGCTGGGCGAGATCGGCGAGGGCCTGGGCGCGGACCGCGTCCGAAGCCAGCTCCTCGGCCAGCTCGGCGAGCTCGTCAGCGGCGACCTCGGCGGCGGGCTGGTCCCCCGTCTCCCACATCAGGCGGACGCGCCAGTGGAGCACCTCGGCGCGCTGCTCGGCATCCACGCGCACCAGCTCGTCCCAACGGTCGAGGTGATCGAGGGCCGCGGCGTACCGCTCCGTCATCCAGCCGGCGGCGACGGCGATCCGTAACAGGTCGACGTCGTCGCCGTCGACGAGCAGGGCCTGCTCGGCGAAGCCGAACGCTTCATGGCTCGAGCCGAGGTCGAACGCACCGACCGCCGCCTGCCGCGCGACCGCTGCGGCCTCGGCGGTGCGGCCGGCGCCCGTCGCGTGGGCGATCAGTGCCGTCGCGTCGGTGCGTCCCGCGGCGACGAGGGCGTCGTGAGCGGCCGCGTGGATCCGCCGGCGCTCGCGCGCGAACAACCCGTCGGCGACGGCCTCGCGCACGAGTTCGTGGCGGAAGTCGAAGCGGTCGGGTCGCGACTCGACGAGGATGCCTTCGTCGACGAGCCGGCGGAGACGGGTGAGCAGCTCGTCCTCGTTTGCGGCGACGGCCGCGGCGACGAGGTCGAACTCCGCGTCCGCTCCGAGCACCGAGACCGCTTCGGCGACCACTCGGACCTCGGCCGGCAACCGCTCGATCTCCGGGCGCAGGATCTCCGCGAGTGTCCACGGGATGCTGTCGATCAGGTCACCGTCGTCGTCGGCCGCCCCGACCAGTTCGGACAGGAACAGCGGGTTGCCACCGGTTCGCGCGTGCACGCGATCGACGGTCTGCTCGTCGACCTCGGGGTTCGTCGCGGCGAGGTACTCGCGCACCTCCTCGCGTCGCAGTGGTTCGAGGCGGAGCTGGAGTGCGTGGGCGCGGCGCTCCGCCCGCTCGAGGAAGTGGTTGACCGGATGCCCCCGGCGGAGCGCCTCGGGGCGGTAGGTGACGACGATCGACGCGTAGAGCGGGCCGGCGGCCATCAACCGGTCGATCACCTCGAGGCTCTCGGGGTCGGCCCAGTGGATGTCCTCGAACACGAAGATCGTCCGGTCGTGGTGCAGCGAGCGCAACAGCTCCGCGGCGCCGCCGACCTGCTCTGCGACGGGGATCGACGGGTCGGGCAGCTCCAGCCGGGCCTGCACGATCGGCTGCACCGTGGTGAGGATCAACTCCAACCGCGACGGCGCCGCACGTGGGACTGCGCCTCCCCGCACGATGTCCATCGCGGCATGCGCGGCGACGATCTCGTCGACGAGGCGCGTCTTGCCGAGACCGGCTTCGCCGCCGACGAGCACGACGCCGGTGCGCTCGTCGTCCGCGATCAACTTCGCGACGGCGGCGAGCTCACGGGCCCGACCGACGAACGGTCCGGCCACACCGGCGGGACGCCCTGCCACGGCAGCCATGCTACCCAGGGCGTCCGGCCGGCGGCCGGGGAGGCCGGTGGGGCTGTCGGTCACCGGTCGCCGCTGGTGCGCTGGCTGCGCAGCGTGGCGAGCCACGTCGCCCGCTCGGTCAACTGGCGGTCGGTCAGGTCCCCGCGGACGGTGATGTCGATGGGTCGGTGGAGGTACCAAGCTGAGGATTCCATGCCTCCATCGTCGTGACCTGAGGTAGCTGCCCACATCGGGCACCTTCCCCATTCCGCACCTCATTTCCGGTCGTCGACTGCCGTGTCCGTGCCCGGACACGCTCGTACGCTGCCGGGATGGTGACGAACCCAGATGTCGATGCATACATCGCCGGATCGGACGGCTGGCCGGACGTCATCGCCGAGCTGCGGCCGATCCTGCTCGGCTGCGGGCTCACCGAGGAGATCAAGTGGCGCAAGCCGTGCTACGCCCACGACGGCAGCAACATCGCGATCGTCCAGGAGATGAAGGACTTCCTCGCGCTGATGTTCTTCAAGGGTGCGCTGCTGAAGGACCCTGACGCCGTGCTCGAAGACCAGGGACCGAACTCGCGATCGGCCCGCCGCATCCGCTTCACCTCGGTCGACGACGTGCGACGGCTGGCTGACACCGTTGCCGCCTACGTCGACGAGGCGATCGAGGTGGAGGCCGCCGGCCTCGACGTCGGCCCCGCCCCCGAACTCGTGCTCGTCGAGGAACTCCAGCACCGGCTCGACCGGGACCCGGAGCTGAAGGCGGCGTTCGACGCGCTCACCCCGGGCCGGCGACGGGAGTACCACCTGCACATCTCGGGCGCGAAGCAAGCCTCGACCCGCGCCTCCCGCGCCGACAAGTGCGTGCCGAAGATCCTCGCCGGCCGCGGCCTCCGCGACCGCTGAGACAAAGTTGTGTCTGACACAACTTTGTCTCGGTCAGGATGACGGCGTGAGGACTGCACTCGTGACCGGGTCGAGCGGGCAGGTCGGCCGCGCCGTCGTCGCCCGGATGCGCGCCGATGGGTGGGCGACGCGCGAGTTCGACATCGTGACCGGCGACGACCTGCGTGACGTCGACGCCGTCCGCGACGCGGCCGCCGGCTGCGATGTGATCGTGCACGCCGGCGCGATCGCCCACGACACGGCCGGCTCGCCTGCCGACATCGTGGCGACGAACGTGCTCGGAACCTGGCACGTGCTGCTGGCCGCCGAACACCACCGCGTCGACCGGGTCGTCGTCTTCTCGTCCGGGCAGGTGTTCGGGTGCGCCGACGGCGAGGGCGACCCGGGGTACCTGCCGGTCGACGACGACCATCCGCTCCGCGCGGCTCGGCCGTACGGCATGTCGAAGCGACTCACCGAGGAGATGTGCGCGGCATGGACGTCGCGCACCGACATCACGACGGTCGTGCTCCGCCCCGTGATGATCCTCGACGACGAGGGGCTCGATCGGGTGGATCGACACGACGCCGATCTGGGCGCGTTCGTGCATCTCGACGACGTCGCCGCGGCGACGATGCGCGCCGTCGACGCCGACCTGTCCGGCCACCACCGGATGACGTTGTGCGGGCCGGGCGAGTTCGACACCTCCCGCGCCCGGGCGTTGCTCGGCTGGACGCCGCAGCGCGACTGGCCGTCGCCGTAGATCGATCCCTCGGTGTTACATCTCACGGCAGGAGTGGGCAACGTACGCTCGGCGGGTGTGGGGCACGTCGACGACCTGGGTGATCTGGCGACGCTGTCGGGCCTGTTGCACCGCCGGGAGCTGTCGCCCGTCGAGCTGACGAACCACGTGCTCGACCGGATCGACGAGCAGAACCCGCGGCTGCACGCCTTCATCGGCGTGACGCGTGAGCGGGCGCTCGCCGAGGCGGCGCACGCCGAGCGCGAGTTGGCTGCCGGCGAATCACGCGGCCCACTGCACGGCATCCCGTACGCGGTGAAGGACCTGTTCGACGTCGCGGGCGAACCCACCGGTGCCGGGTCGCACCTGCTCGCCGACAACGTGGCGACCGCGGACGCGGCGGTCGTGCGGCGGCTCGCCGACGCCGGGATGGTGCTCGTCGGCAAGACGCACACGGTGCAGTTCGCGTTCGGCGGCGCCGGCATCAACCACGACACCGCGACACCGCACAACCCGTGCATGACCGACCCGTACGTGCCGGGCGGCTCGTCGAGTGGGTCGGCCGTCGCCGTGGCCGCCGGGCTCGTGCCGCTGGCGCTCGGCAGCGACACGAGCGGGTCGGTCCGCATCCCCGCGGCACTGTGCGGCATCACGGGCCTGAAGACGACCGTCGGGCGGGTCAGCCGAGACGGCGTCTACCCGCTCAGCCCGGCGCTCGACTCGGTCGGCCCGCTCACCCGCACCGCCGCCGACAGCGCGCTGGCGTTCGCGGCGATGCGGGAAGGCGCCAGCAGGCAGCCGGAGACGTCCGACGTGTCGGCCGCGCCCGACTTGACCGGCATGCGGCTGGCGTTCGTCGAGACGTTCTTCTTCGACGACGCCGACCCGGACGTCGTCACCGCCGTTCGCGCGGCCGGCGACGTGCTCAACGCGCTCGGCGCCGAGGTCGTCTCGATCGAGGCCCCCGAGCTCCACGAGGTGTTGGCCGGGCTCCGGGCCCGCACCGTGCAGGCCGAGGGCTACGCGATCAACCGGACGTTCCTCGAACGGCACTTCGACGAGCTCGACCCGGTCGTCGCGCACCGCATGGCCGACGGACGCGAGCTGTTGGCGATCGACTTCGTCGAGGCCCACGAGGCATGGAAGCGGATCGGGCACACGTTCGCCGAGCGCACCGCCGGCATCGACGCATGGCTCGCACCGACGACGATGATCCCCGCCCTGCCGGTGGCGGACGTCGATGCCGACCTCGACACGTACCTCCGGTTCAACGGCCAGTACCTCCGCAACACGTCGATCGGCAACCGGCTGGAGTGGTGCGGGCTGTCGGTGCCGTGCGGCGAGAGCGACGGGCGGCCGATCGGGCTGATGATCCAGGCCCCGGCCGACCACGAGCACGTCGTGCTGCGCATCGGCGAGGCGTACCAGCACGCGAGCGGCTGACCGCCCCCAGCCTTCGCCGGCCACCGGCGCGCCGTGGCAACATCGGGCATGACCACCACCGAGCAGACCGGCGACACGATCGCCTACCGCACGTGCCCACTGTGCGAGGCGGGGTGCGGACTGGAGATCACCCTGGCGCCGCCGGGCGGCGACCGCACCGTCGCACGGATCCGCGGCGACCGCGACGACGTCTTCTCGAAGGGGTTCATCTGCCCCAAGGGCTCGACACTCGGCCACCTCCACGACGACCCCGATCGGCTCCGCAAGCCGGTGGTCAAGCGCGACGGCCACTTCGTCGAGGTCGAGTGGGACGAGGCGTTCGCCGCGATCGAGCACGGGTTGCTGCCCCTGCTCGAGCGGCACGGGCGAGACAGCTGTGCGATCTACCTCGGCAACCCGTCCGCCCACAGCCTCGGGCCGCTGCTGTACAACCGCACGCTGATCACCGCGCTCGGCACCCGCAACCGCTTCTCGGCCTCGACGGTGGATCAGCGGCCAAAGGAGCTGTCGGCGGCGATGATGTTCGGGTCGGTGACCGTGCCCGTTCCCGACCTCGACCGCACCGACTTCCTCGTCATGCTCGGCGCCAACCCGTACGCCTCGAACGGCTCATTGTGCACCGCTCCGGACTTCCCCGGCCGGCTCGAACGGATCCAGGCCCGGGGCGGCACCGTCGTGTGCATCGACCCCCGG
Source organism: Ilumatobacteraceae bacterium (assembly GCA_024644465.1). Classification (GTDB taxonomy): domain Bacteria; phylum Actinomycetota; class Acidimicrobiia; order Acidimicrobiales; family Ilumatobacteraceae; genus Ilumatobacter_A. The sequence goes on from JAHEKY010000019.1 coordinate 14,778, forward strand.
CGCAGCGAGACCGCCGATCGGGCCGACCAGCACATCGCCATCCGGCCCGGCACCGATGCGCACCTGCTCGCGGCGGTCGCCAACACGTTGCTCACCGACGGCCTCGCGCGGCCCGGCCGGCTCGCCGAGCACGCCGCCGGCCTCGACGACCTCGGCGCGGCACTCCGCGCCTACACACCCGATGCGGTCGCGCCGGTGTGTGGCGTCGACGCCGAAACGATCCGCCGGTTGGCGCACGACCTCGCGGCCGCCCCGACGGCAGCCGTGTACGGCCGGATCGGCACCTGTACGCAGGAGTTCGGCACGCTGGCGTCCTGGCTGGTCGACGTCGTCAACCTGCTGTCGGGCAACCTCGACCGCGTCGGCGGCGCGATGTTCACGACGGGTGCGGCGGGGCAACCGTCGACGAAGGGCCGGCCCGGCAGCGGGCGGGGCGTCAGGTTCGGCCGCGTCGTCAGCCGGGTGGGGCACCGCCCGGAAGGCTTCGGCGAGTTCCCCGTCACCGCGCTCCCCGAGGAGATCGAGACGCCGGGCGAGGGCCAGGTGAAGGCGCTCGTCACCGTCGGCGGCAACCCGGTGTCGTCGAATCCGAACACCGGGCGACTCGACGCCGCGCTGGCGTCGCTCGACTTCATGGTGTCGGTCGACCCGTACGTCAACGAGACGACCCGCCACGCCGACGTGATCCTGCCGCCGCCGTCGCCGCTGCAGAAGTCGCACTACGACCTGGCGCTGCTCAACTTCGGCGTCCGCAACGTGGCGAACTACTCCCCCGAGGTGCTGCCGCTCGACGAGGGGCAGCCGTCCGAGTGGGAGATCATGCTGCGGCTGTCAGCCGTGGTGAGCGGTGACGGCGTCGACGCCGACATCACCGAGATCGACGACGCCGCCGCCCGGTCTCTCGCGGCATCGGCGGTGCGCGACGAGTTCGGCTCCGTCCACGATCGCGACGTCGACGAGCTGGTCGACGCGGTGGGTGACCGGGTCGGCCCCGAGCGGCTCCTCGACATCATGCTGCGCACCGGGCCGTTCGGCGACGGCTTCGGATCCGACCCGGACGGCCTGACGTTGGACCGGCTCGAGGCGAACCCGCACGGGATCGACCTCGGCCCGCTCCAGCCGGACCGCATCCCCGACCTGCTGCGCACGCCCTCGGGCAAGATCGAGGCATTTCCCGACCAGATGCGCGCCGACATCGAACGCCTCGCCGCGTCGCTCGATCGCGACTGGGACGACTCGATGGTGCTCGTCGGCCGCCGCCATGTCCGGTCCAACAATTCGTGGATGCACAACGTGCGGGTCCTCACGAAGGGCCGCAACCGATGCACGCTCCAGGTCCACCCGGACGACGCCGACCGCCTCGAACTCGCCGAGGGCTCGCCGGCCGTCGTGCGGTCGCGGGTCGGTGAGGTGACGATCGACGTCGAGATCACCGACGTCGTCCGGCCCGGTGTCGTCAGCATCCCGCACGGGTTCGGACAGAACATGCCCGGCGTGCAACTGCGTGTCGCGCAGGAGTACCGCGGCGTCAACACGAACGTCCTCACCGACGAGCAGTTCTTCGACCCGGTGAGCGGCAACATCGCACTCAACGGCGTCCCCGTGACCGTCGCGCCGTCGCCCGCCGGCTGATGCCCGAGGCGTACTGCGGCGCGCTGAGCCACCGGCCCGGCGAAACCGTCGAGCTGCACGTGTCGACCCGCGCTGCGTCGTTCCACGTGCTGATCGAGCGGTGGGGTGCGACCCGCGACGAGGTGTGGCGGGGCGAGGCGGCCGGTCAGCATCACGAGGCACCACCCGATGCCGACGCGTTCGGATGCCGCTGGCCGGTCGCGCTGCGGGTGCCGATCGGCGAGGCGTGGCGCACCGGGTTCTACCTCGTCACGCTGACCGCCGACACCGAGGTGTCCCACGCCGGCTTCGTCGTGCGACCGCCCGCCCCGAGCGGCGCGCCGCTGCTCGTGCTCGGCACGAACACGTGGAACGCCTACAACGACTGGGGCGGCCGTTCGCTGTATACCGGCGGCAGGCAGGTGTCGTTCCGGCGCCCGTTCGCGCGGGGCATGCTCTGCCGGCCGGAGGTCGAGCGCGACGATCGCAAGGCGCGGCCCGTGCGCTGGGGCGAGGAACCCGACGCCGAAGGACAGATCTTCCAGGCGTACCGGACCGAGCACGGCTACCCCCCGGCGATCGGCTCCTCGGGGTGGTTCACGTTCGAGCGACGCTTCGTCGAGTGGGCAGAAGGCGAGGGCCGGACGTTCGACTACGCCGTGTCGTCCGACCTCGACGCGGACGAGACCGCGCTCGACGGGTACGAGCTGATGCTGTCGGTCGGCCACGACGAGTACTGGTCGGCGCCACAGCGCGCCACGCTCGAACGGCACCTGGCCGACGGCGGACGCCTCGCGAGCTTCTCCGGCAACACGATGTTCTGGCAGGTGCGGATCGAGGACGGCAGCATGATCGGGCACAAGTACACCGCCCACGAGACCGACCCCGTCATGACCGCCGGCGACCCCACCACCATGTCCGGCATGTGGGCCGACCCGATCGTCGGCCGGCCCGAGACGGCAATCCTCGGTGCCGGTTCGGCATGGGGGCTGTACCACCGCTTCGGTCAGGCAACACCGCGCGGCGTGGGCGGGTTCATCGTGTACCGCGACGACCACTGGCTGTTCGACGGCACCGGCCTGCGCTACGGCGACGTGCTCGGGGCGCGGGACGGCGTGGTCGGGTACGAGACCGTCGGCTGTCGGATCCAGTTCGACGAGTACCAGCTGCCCGTGCGCGCCGGCGATGACGGCACGCCGGACGACCTCGAGATCGTCGCGCTGTGCCCGTCGTCGAACCTCCGCTTCGGCGAATACCCGGCATCGATCTCCGCACTGTCCGACCAGGGGGACCTCGACTTCGTCGCCGAGCGGCTGTTCGGCCGCGTCGACGCAGACTCGATCGCCCGCGTGCGCCACGGCAACGCCGTGATCGTGCTCGCCCACGGCGGCCGCGTCGTCACCGTCGGCACGACCGACTGGGTGTTCGGGCTGGCGGCCGACCCGGCGGTGGCGCAGGTGACGCGCAACGTCCTGAATCGTCTCACCTGACCGCTCTGCAAAGCTCGCCGGATGGACGTTGCACTCTCCGAGATCGAAGCGGTCACCGCGCGTGCGCTGGAACTGCACGGCGCGACGCCTCAGGTGGCGGGCCAGGTGGCCCACGCGGTGCGGGTGGCGGAGGCGAAGGGCAATCGGATCTGCGGGCTGTACTACGTCGACGCGTACTGCCGGCAGCTCCAGAGCGGGCGCGTCGACGGCCGGGTGCAGCCGGTCGTCCGCCACGATGCGCCCGGCGCGGTGCGCGTCGACGCCCGGCACGGCTTCGCCCAGAGCGCCTTCGCGGCCGGGTTCGACACGGCGGTCGCAGCCGCCGAGGCGAACGGAACGTGCGGATACTCGATCGAGCACAGCCACACGTGCACCTCGCTCGGCTACTTCACCGAACAGCTCGCCGAGGCCGGGCTGCTCGCGATCGGTTCGACCAACTCGTCGGCGCGGGTCGCTCCCCCGGGCGGCCACCGGCGGGTGCTCGGCACGAACCCGGTGGCGATGGCGGTCCCGGCCCGCAACGGCGGCGTCGCGTTCCAGTTCGACTTCAGCACCAGCGCGGTCGCACTCGGAACGATCACGATGGCGGCCGCCGCGGGCGAATCGATCCCGACCGGGTGGGCGGTCGACGAGCACGGCGAGGACACGACCGACCCCGACGCGGCCTTGCGTGGCTCGATGCTGTCGGCGGCCGGCTACAAGGGGTTCGGCTTCGGGCTGATGGCCGAAGTGCTCGCGTCCGCACTGACCGGCTCGCTCGCCAGTGCCGACCAGTCGCCCCACAAGTCGGCGGACGCCCCACCGCCGGACATCGGCCAGTACTACCTGCTCGTCGACCCGAGGTCGTTCAGCGGCGACGGCTTCTGGGATGCGGTCGAACTGCTCGCCGCACGCGTCGCCGACCAGCCGGGTGCCCGGCTGCCAGGGACATCCCGTGATCTGCCGACCGCGGTCGAGGTCGACGACACGCTGTGGGCCGCTACGGTCGCACTGTCGCAAGAGGAGGCATCATGACGGCAGTACTCGTCCACGGGGTCCCGGAGACCCCGGCACTGTGGGATCCGCTGCGGGCGCAGCTGTCGCGCGACGTGACGACGCTGGGGATGCCCGGGTTCGGATCCGCGCTGCCCGACGGCTTCGAGCCGACGATGGAGAGCTACGCCGGCTGGCTGCACGGCGAACTCGCCGCGATCGACGGCCCGATCGACCTCGTCGCCCACGACTGGGGCGCGATCCTGTCACTGAAGGTGCTCGCCGACCCGCCGGACGGCATCCGATCGTGGGCGCTCGACATGGGCAACCTCGACGACGACTTCGTGTGGCACGACCTGGCGCAGGTGTGGCAGACGCCCGAGGCCGGCGAGGCGTTCATGGAGGGGATGCTCGCCGTGTCCGACGACGAACGAGCCGGGTTGCTGATCGCCTCCGGCGTACCCGAGTCGGGCGCCCTCGCGATGGCGGCCTCCATCGACCGCACGATGGCCGACGCGATCCTCACGTTGTACCGTTCCGCGGTGAACGTCGGCCGCGAGTGGGGCCCCGGCATCGACAGGATCAACGGTCCGGGGCTGGTCATCGAGGCCACCGGCGACGCGTTCCGCGCCCCCGACAGCGCGGCCCGCCTCGCCGAGCGGACCGGCGCCGGCGTCGCCACGCTCGACGGCTGCGGACACTGGTGGATGCTCGACGACCCCGCCACCGCCGCACGCATCCTGCACGAGTTCTGGGCGTCGTGACGACCGTCGAGGTCTTCGCGGACATCACCTGTCCGTTCACGCACGTCGGCCTGAAGCGCGTCGCCGACCATGCGCCGACGGCCGACATCATCGTCCGGGCGTGGCCGCTCGAGTGGGTCAACGGCCAGGGGCTCGACGTCGACGCCGTGGCGGTCAAGGCGCGCACACTCCACGACCAGCTCGGCATCGACGAGTTCACCGGGCTGCGCACCGACCGCTGGCCGGCGACGACGATCCCGGCGTTGGAGCTCGCCGCGGCGGCCTATGCGCAGGACGCGGCGACCGGTCTCGCGGTCAGCCTGGCGTTGCGCACCGCACTGTTCGAGGACGGCCGCGACATCAGCGACCCGGCGGTACTGGCCGAGATCGCCCGTGACCACGGCGTCACCGCCGGCGACATGCGCGCCGCCGTCGAGGCCGACTACGCGGACGGCCGCGAGCGCGGCGTCAGCGGGTCACCGCACTTCTGGGTCGGCGACGACGACTACTTCTGCCCGGCCCTGGACATCGGCCACGACGCCGAGAACCATCTGACCGCTCGATTCGACGAGGACGGCCTCGCCCGGTTCTTCGAACGGATCGACCGATGAGCAGCTGGACGATCGGCGACGTCCGCGTCACCGAGGTCGTCGAGCTGACGACGACGTCGGCCGCGCACTGGCTGCTGCCCGATGCGACCGCCGACCGGGTGCGGCAGATCGACTGGCTGATCCCGACATACGCGAACGCCGACGGCAAGGTGCACATGACGATCCGGGCGCTCGTCGTCGAGAGCGACGGTCGGCGGATCCTCGTCGACACCTGCCTCGGCAACGACAAGCCGCGAGACGTGCCGACGTGGAACATGCGCAACGGGCCGTTCCTCGACGACCTGACCGCGGCCGGGTTCCCGCCCGAGTCGATCGACACCGTGCTGTGCACCCACCTCCACGTCGACCACGTCGGCTGGAACACGCGTCTCGTCGACGGCGAATGGACACCGACGTTCCCCAACGCCCGCTACTTGTTCGCCGACGTCGAGTGGACGCACTGGGAGCGCGAGATGGACGCAGTGCTGCGGGCCGACTCGGTGCAGCCCGTGATCGACGCCGGGCTCGTCGACCTGGTCGCCACCGACGCCCGGCTGACCGACAGCGTGCGGCTCGTCCCGACGCCGGGCCACACCCCGGGCCACGTCAGCGTCGTGATCGAGAGCGGCGGCCGGCGGGCCACGATCACCGGCGACGTCAGCCACATGGTCTGCCAGGCGGCGCATCCCGAGTGGGGCAGCGCGTTCGACGTCGTACCCGAGCAGGCCGAGGCGACACGCCGCGCGTTCTACGGCGACCACGCCGACACCGACGTGCTCGTGCTCGGCACCCACTGGCAGCCGTGCGCCGGTTACGTCATCAGCGACGGCGACGTCTGGAGAGTCGAGCCGGCATGAACGCGATCGAAGCCGCACACGCGCACGTCTCCGCGGGCCTCGCGGCGCCCGGCGACTGGCTGACGGGTCACGAGCGGGTCGAGGCCTGGACGGAGACACGTGACGCGGCGACGAACGAACTCGACCTCGCCAGGCGGCGAGCGATCTCGCCGCTCGCACTACCGGGCCACGCCACGCCCACGCTCGACGTCATCCATCGCGTCGCCAGCGACCCGGGGAGGCTGACGCGATCCTGGGCGGACGAGCAGATCGCGGCGCTCGGCGAAGAGCGATACACCGAGCTGGTCGGCGTGGCCGCGATCGCGTCGGTGCTCGACACGTTCGAACGGGCGATGGGCCGGCCCGACCCGGCCACCCCCGAGCCGATCGGCGGCGAGCCCGCACGGGTTCGGCCGGACGACGTCGGCGACGTCGGTGCGTGGGTCAGCCAGACGACCGGCCCGACGCGGGCGAACGTCAGCCGGACGCTCAGCCTCGTGCCGGAGACCAACCGGCTCTGGCGACTGCTCGTCGACACGTTCTATTCGCGCGGCGCCGAGTTCATCAACCTCAGCTGGGACTTCCCGCTCAGCCGCCCGCAGGCCGAGCTCGTCGCCGCCCGGACGACGGCGCTCAACGAGTGCTTCTATTGAACGGCGGCGCACACGACACTGCTCCGTGTGAGCGGTGAAGCGAACGGCCTGACGATCGATCTCGACGCGACGCTCGACCGCGACCACGTGGGCGAGGTCGGCGTCCCCGCCGGGCCGGAATTGCTCGCGTTCGCGAACGCGGTGGAGCTCGGCGGCGACATCGATGCGACTCGTGCGGCGCTGGAGGCGACCATCGGCACGGACGCGACACTGGAGGCGGCAGCGATCGTCGCGATCTTCAACGGGCTGGTCCGCGTCGCCGACGGCACCGGCATCCAGCTCGACGACGGCGTGTTCACGGCGTCGATCGCGGAGCGCGAGCGGCTCGGCATCAACGAGTTCGCCGGGGCGGCGAACACCACCGGCGGCGTCGCAGAAGGCGCCGTTCCGTCCGCCGTCGCCGACCTGTTCGGCTGAGTCGTCGTCGTGTCTGTTGACTCGACGGTGGTTGCGGCAGTGGTCGTGACCAGGTTGTTCGGCTAGGTTCGAGGCGATGGACGTCGAAGCGTTGCGTTCGCACCCGTTGTTCGAGGGGTTGAGCGACGACGACCTGCAGCGGTGCGCCGGCTGGTTCACCGAGGAAGTGGTGCCGGCCGGGGGCGGGCTCGCGAGCCAGGACGAGTTCGCGTACAAGTTCTACGTCGTGCTCGACGGAGAGGTCGACGTGCACCGTGACTTCGACTTCGTCGCCCGCATCGGGCCCGGCGACTTCTTCGGCGAGATGGGTCTCCTCGCCGGGGAACGGCGCAACGCACGCGTGATCGGTCATTCACGGTGCACCCTCGGCTGCATGATGACCTGGGATTTCAAGACGATGGTCGAGGCCTTTCCAATCATCGGCGAGCGGATCGACGGGGTCGTCGCCGAACGCCGTGCGGGCATCGACGAGCAAGATCAGCAGAAGTAGAACGGCTGGCGCTCGCTGCTCGGCTCGCCGACGGTCGCAGTGAAGTCCTCCTTGCACTCGTCGGGGTCGATCTGCGATCGACGGTAGACGTCCTGGAGGATCTGGAGGCGGAGCGGGTCGGTGTCGCCCTGGCCGACCGGATCGAAGCGGTCTGGGAACACGGAGACCGTCGCTCGCGGGGCCGGCCACAGCGCGAACACGACGAGCGCGGGGACGAGCGCAGCGACGACGGCAGCCAGCGCTGCCGACCACGACGCGCCGGGGTCGACGCCGGGCTGATCCACGTCGTCGACCACTCGGCCAGCCTACGAGCGGGTGGTCACGTGAGGGTGATCGGGATCTCGATGACGTTGATCTCCGACCCGTCCTGGGCCGAGCTCTCGTACACGGTCACGGTGGCCGCGCCGACGTGGTCGACCGGCACGGTGACGTCGAACCCACCGCGACAACCGCTTCCGCAGAGCGCGGTGGTGAACCCCTCGAACAGCACGTCACCGGTCGCTGCGGTGATGCGCACCTGCACCGTTGCTTCGAACACGTTCGCCGTGCCGTGCACCCGCACCGGGCTCGCCACGGTCGCGAACGGCAGCGGGCCCTCGACGAGAATGAGTGGCACGCCCGATTCCAAGTCGAACTCGGCACGGGTCAGCGGGTGGTCGACGATCAGCCCCTCGCCGCTGATCACGTCGACCTCGACGCCGTCGAGCAGCAGCCGGACCGCGTCGACACTGTCGAACTGCGTCGCGGTGAAGACGAGTTGCATCAACCGCATCGACATCGACGAACTCCCGCCGCCCGACTCGAAGTCCGCGGAGAGGTCGACGTACGACACGCCGCCGTCGATCCGCACGCCGAGCAGCCGGGTCCCGACGGGGACCTCGGAGCCGAAGCCGAGCGCCCGCTCCTGTGCCGTCGGGCCTGCGAGCAGTCCTTCGAGCGCGGCCCGGGACGTGGCGAGCGGGTCGCCGGTGACCGGTCGGGCGACCGGGCCGAGCAGCTCGTCACGATGGAGGTAGACCCGGACCATTCCCTGGGCGGTAGGTGGGTCCGTCGTGACCGGTGGCTCCGTCGTCGCCGGCGGCGGCGTCTCGGTCGTCGCGGGCGGCGGCTCGGTCGTTGCCGGCGGCTCGGTGGTTGCCGGCGGCGGCTGCGTCGTCGTCGCCGGTTCCGTCGTGGCGGGCGGCTCGGTCGTGGCCGGGGCCTCGGTCGTCGCCGTCGGCGCTTCGGTCGTCGCAGCATCGTCCGCGCTGTCGCCGCACGCTGGGAGCAGCACGACGAACAGGACGACGCAGGCAGTGACCGCCGCCTTCCGCCAGGCGGGGTGAATCCGCATGGTGGTTCCCATGTCTTGAACGTCGCGCCGGACCGCCGCGACCGCCAGAGGCCGAGGGCCCGACCGAACCAAGGATTGCTTCGGGTTGCTGTCAGGTGAGGACTTCTAGTGAGTAGAATCTCCTCATGTACGAGCCGAGCCCCTTCCCCTACCACGGGCCGTTGACGCCGGATCGCGTCGCCGGGCGCGAGGAGCTGGCCCGAGATCTCGCCGAACGGTTGATGGAGCGACGGCTGACGGCGCTGCTGGGTCCGCGGCGCTACGGCAAGACGAGCCTGCTGCGGCGGGTGACCGCCGATCTCGCCGACGTCGGCCCCGCCACGGTCTGGATCGATCTCTACGAGTTGAACTCGATGGCCGACCTCGCCGGCGCGATCGACCACGGGCTGGCGCAGGTCCAGGGGCCGGTCCGGCGGGCGCTCGACGCACTCAGCGAGGGCCTGTCGTTCCGGCTCGGGTTCCTCGGCGTCGCGCTGACGAAAACCGCCCGGCAGCGGCCCGACCCGGTCCTCGCGGTGCGCAGCCTGCTGCGCGTCCTCGTCGACACCGCGCAGCGCCACCCACTGATCGTCGTGTTCGACGAGTTCTCGGGGATCGCCGACGTGAAAGGGGCCGCCGGGCTGCTGCGCACCGAACTGCAACACCACTACGCCGACCTCGGCATCGTCTTCGCCGGATCACAGCCATCGACGATGCGCATGCTGTTCACCGACCAGGAACAGCCGTTCTTCGCGCAGGCCGACCTGATCGAGCTCGGCCCGCTGACCGACGACGCGATCATCCAGATCAGCGACGACGGCTTCGCGGAGACCGGCCGCGCCGCGGGCCCCGTCGGCCGGCGGATCGCGGAGTTCGTGCGCGGCCATCCGCAGCGCGCGATGCAACTCGCCGACGCGGCGTGGCGGCACACCGACCCGAGCGAGACGGCGACCGACGCCGACTTCGAGGAAGGCCTGACCGACGTCCGCGCCAGCGTCGACAGCGGCTCCGAGCGGTTGTTCGCGATGTTGCCGACCGGCCACCAGAAGACGCTGCGGGTGCTGGCGGGAGGCGGCAGCATCTACGGCACCGCGGCGAGCGTGCTCGATCTGTCGACCGGCACCGCGACCGGCGCGGTCGAGTCGTTGCTCGGCAACGGCTACATCACGCGCATCGTCAGCGGCGACGACAAGCACCACGAGATCGTCGACCCGCTGTTCGCCGACTGGATCACGCGGCGGTTCGCGGTCTGACTACTCGGCCGACGTGTCCGGCGCGCTGTCGAGCGGATGCTCGATGCCGAACTCGCGATACATCGGGATCTGGGCCGGGTCGAGCTTGCCCGGGGCGGCAACTGCGAACTTCGACGGGTCCGCAGGGTCGTAGAAGGCCGGCCAGATGTCGCCCTGCCGCGGGAACTGCGTCTCGAGGAAGAACATCCGCTTCGTCTCCTCGAACGGCGGCGAACCGTCGAGCGGCGTCAACCAGAACGCGACGTCGCACTGCACGTTGAAGTTGTTCACGGTCAACCCGGTCGGCGAGATCGACGCGAGCGTCGCGCGCGCCCGTCGGCCGACCGCCTGCAGCCGCTTGATCTCGGCGGCGTCCTCGTCGCTCGTGCCGACCATCCGCTTGCCGACTCGCCGCATCATGATGATGAAGGCGATCGTCAGCAGCGGTCCACCGATGACCAGGACCAGTTCCCAACCCATCGAGAGAGTCTGACATGTTCCGTACCGCCGGTGTAGAAAGACATCCCATGAAGCCCCTGGTCGCAGTGCTCGTCGTGCTCGCCGCGTGCGGCGGCGGGTCCGACGCCGCGCCCGCCCCCGCGCCGACGGACGCAGCCGCGCCGGCGGCGACGACCGACCCACCTGCGCCGACCGACGCGGCCGACGCACCAGCCACGACCGACGCATCTGCCACGACCGATGCCGCGCCCGACACCGCAGCGGCGCCCACGACATCGGTGCCGCCGGCGAAGCCGTTCGACCTCGCCGACCTGCCGAACGTCGTGGCCGACCTCGACGCCGCACGGGGCGGTGCCGGCGTTCCGCTAAGCGCGGCGCGGGCGATCGGCGGGTTCCCGCTGGAGATCCCGGCACCCGAGGGATCGACGTTGCTCGACGTGACGACGCGCTTCCAACGCGTCGAACAGGGCACCAGGGAGACGACGTTCCAGTTCTCGGCGGCCGGGCCCGGCGGCAACGTGCCCGACGTCGACATCACGCTGGACGACAACGGTCCCGGCTCGGTGCAGATCATCGACGTGTACGACCCGATCATGAACCGACTCGGGTTCGAGCGCAACGCGAGCACCGCATCCGACCCCGGTGAGCCGGGCGGGCCGAACTCGGTCAACCACGTCTTCGTCCCCGCGGAGCCCATCGGAACGTTCAACGGCATCGCCGGCAGCGCCGGCAACGTGTTCGTCTGGGCGGACGAGGACATCAACGGTGGATCGTTCAGCGACGAGCCGATCCTCGGCGGCTACCGCATCGACATCGAGATCGACACGTCCGAGGACGACGCCGTCCCCGTGCCGCTCCTCGCCGCGCTCGCCGACGCGTTCCCAGCCGCGAACCCGATGGTGCTGACGAGCGGCGAACTGCGCACGATCCGGCGGCCAGCGGACGCCTTCGAGATCGACCGCGGCGCGCTCTACGTCGCGGTCCGCCTGGAGTGGGAGGCGCCGGCCGCGTCGTTCGACGAGATCGTCGCGTTCTACGCAGACGCCGCAACGATCGAAGATC
>JAHEKY010000019.1:26654-38336 GCA_024644465.1 Ilumatobacteraceae bacterium
CGTTCATGGCCGCGGAGGCGTCGTTCTTCGACGACGGCGAGTACAGACCGGCCGAACTGACCGAGTACAACGTGACCGACAAGCGCCTGGCGATCCTTCTGCTCCAGCGCTACGAGGGCCTGCTCGGCATCGACGCACCCGAGGACGGGCCGGTGACGATCACCCTCGACATCGATCTCGACTCGATCGCCCCGGTCCTGCGCGCGCCGTCGGGCTGACACGTATCCTCTGCCGGATGACCGACCTCCTGATCGAGTCGCCGACGATCGCCGATCGCCTCCGCGCCGCCCTGCCGACCGACGTCGACTACGCGTCGGCACGCCTCGTCGACGAACGTGCCGAACACCTCAGCGTTCGCAACCACGAGTTGGAACCGATCTTCAACGACTTCGATGCAGGCGTGATGATCTCGGTCTGGGACGGCGGCGGCCTCGGCTACGCGGCGACCGCCGACCTCAGCCCGTCCGGCCTCGACGCCGCGGTCGACCGGGCGCGGCACTGGGCGAGCGTGACGGCCGGCAGCATGGTCACGACCAGCCCCCCGCCCGACCACCCGACCGGCTCGTACCGGTCGCCGGTCGAGGTCGAGTGGAACGACCTGTCCGACCGGATCGACCTGCTGCACCAGCAGTCGCGCCTGCTCGGCATCGACGAGCGGATCGTCGACTGGGAGGCCACGCTGATCCGGCGAGACGTCGACACCCTGCTGATCACCTCTGGCGGCGGCCAGGTCGAGCAGCGCTTCCGCTTCGTCTACCCGAGCATGCGGGCGACCGCGAACGAAGGCATCAACACCCAGACGCGCACGTTCGGCGCGCTCGCGTTCTGCGGCCAGGGCGGCGCCGAGGTGCTCGGCCGCTTCGGATTCGGCGACGCCGCCAGCCGGGTCGCGAACGAAGCACTCGAACTGCTCGCCGCACCGAACTGCCCGACCGGGACGATGGACGTGCTGCTCGCGCCCGACCAGATGATCCTCCAGATCCACGAGTCGATCGGCCACCCGCTGGAGCTCGACCGGATCCTCGGCGACGAGCGCAACTACGCGGGCACCAGCTTCGTCACGCCGGACATGTTCGGCGGGTTCCAGTACGGCTCGGAGCTGCTCGACGTCACGTTCGACCCGACGGTGCCCGGCCAGCTCGCGAGCTATGCCTACGACGACGACGGCACCCCGGCCACGAAGCAGTTCCTGATCCGCAAGGGCGTCCTCGAGCGCGGCCTCGGCGGGGCCGTCTCGCAGCAGCGCACCGGCCTTCCCGGCGTCGCCAACTCGCGGTCCGCGGGATGGAACCGCCCGCCGATCGACCGGATGGCCAACCTCAACATCGAACCGGGCGACTCGACCGTCGACGAGTTGATCGCCTCGATCGAGGACGGCGTCTACATGCACACCAACAACTCGTGGTCGATCGACGACAGCCGCAACAAGTTCCAGTTCAACTGCGAGTACGGGCAGCGCATCGAGAACGGCGAGATCGTCGGCACCGTCCGCAACCCCGGGTACCGCGGCGTGTCACGCACGTTCTGGCGCAACCTCACCGGTGTCGCCGACACCCGCAGCTTCACCGCGATGGGCACGCCGAACTGCGGCAAGGGCGAGCTGAACCAGATGATCGGCACCGGACACGCGTCGCCGGCGTGCAAGTTCTCGAACGTCGAAGTGTTCGGAGGCGAACAGTGATGCAGTCGTACTTCGACGACCTGGTGACTGCAGCGACCGCCACGCTCGTCGGCGACGAGGTCCTGCTCGCGAACCTCGCCGGTGAACGCACCGACTTCATCCGGCTCAACAACAACGACGTCCGCCAAGCCGGCTCGGTCGACCAGCAGCGGGTGACCGTCGACCTGATCGAGGGGCGGCGCCACGTCGCCGGCGGCGTCAACCTCACCGGCGACCGGTCGGTCGACGATGCCCGGCTCGCAGCGTTGCTCGCCCAGTTGCGCGAGCAGCGCCGGCTCGTCGCGGACGACCCGTATCTGCTGTACAACACCGAGCCGCAGTCGTCCGAACGAGTCGAGACCGGCACGATCCCCGCGGCGGACGAGGCGCTCGGAACGATCCGCGCCGCCGGACAGGGACGGGACCTGGTCGGGATCTACGCCTCCGGGGAGACGTTCAGCGGGTTCGCGAACAGCCTCGGTCAGCGCAACTGGTTCCAGTCCGCGACGTTCAACCTCGACTGGTGCTTCTACCTCCGCGCCGACAAGGCCGCGAAGAACCTCTACGCGGGCTTCGACTGGGACGACGCAGCGTTCGAGCGCAAGGTCGACTGGTCCGCCCGGCAACTCGTCGCTCTCGAGCGTGACCCGATCGACCTCGCCCCCGGCGACTACCGCACCTACCTCGCGCCGCGGGCGATGGAGGAGATCACGACGCTGCTGTCGTGGTACGGCGCGTTCGGTCGCCGCGCCCACGAGACGAAGCAGACGCCCTTCCTGCGGATGCTCGCCGGTGACGCGTCGCTGTCACCCCAGGTGTCGATCTCCGAGAACACCGCCGGTGGTGTCGCGCCGAACTTCCAGTCCGCCGGCTTCCTGCGACCGGACGACGTTCCACTCGTCGTCGACGGTGCGTACGCCACGACGCTCGTCTCGCCGCGGTCGGCCCAGGAGTACGACGTCGAGACGAACGGCGCATCGGACAGCGAGTCCCCGGAATCGTTGTCGATCGCACCGGGGACGATCCCGACGGGCGAGGTCAACAGCGCACTGGACACCGGGTTGTTCGTCGGCAACCTGTGGTACACCAACTTCTCGGACCGGGCTGCGTGCCGTACGACCGGGATGACCCGGTTCGCGACGTTCTGGATGGACAGCGGTGAGATCGTCGCGCCGGTCACCGCGCTGCGCTTCGACGACACCGCCTATCACCTCCTCGGCGACCAGCTCGAAGGGCTCACCGACGAGCCCGAAGTGCTCCTCGACGCAGCGTCCTACCAGCGGCGGAGCACGACGAGTAAACGCCTGCCCGGGGCCCTCGTGGGCGCGATGCACTTCGTGCTGTGACGTGCTGACGATTCCTTGACAAAAGGTCTCAAGTACTGACAACGCAAGGCCGATAGCCAGTACGTGGCACGGCTCCGACCATCTCTCGACGATCTCGACCAACTCGTCGCCCCGCTGACCGAGGGTGAGCTGATCGTGGCGCGTGCACTGTCGACGCTCGACGACGACTGGACCGTCTACGTCAAGCCGCGCATCGGTCTCAACCTCCCCGATTTCATCGCGATCCACGACCTGCTCGGCGTCTGCGTCGTCGAAGTGAAGAACTGGCAGCCCGGCGACCTCCGTCGCTCCGAGGACGGCTACCTCGAGAGCTGCGACCAGGCCGGCACCACGTGGAGCCGGGTCCCGCTGCAACCGCGCTACCAGGCCGCGCGCCATCGCTTCACCGTCTACGACCAGTTCTTCGCGCTCCCCAGCGACGGCGGCGAACCGACCGAGGCGATCCGCTCGGTCGTACTGTTCCCGCACCTCACCGACGAGCAGGCGAACGACCTGCTGGCCAACCCGATGGCCAGCGAGTCGGAGCGCAAGGTCGTCGTGTGGGGCAGGGACGGCATCGACGACCAGATCGAGAAGGTCGTCTTCGGCAACGGTTGCGCGCACCCCCGACCGGAGTCGATCACGCGGCTGCGCGATCACGTCATCGCCTCGGAGGTGCCGGTCGAGCGACCCGCTCCGACGACGCTGACCGCCGACGCTCGCAACATCGAACTGAACCAGAGCGGGTCGAAGGTCCGCCGAGTCCGTGGGCCGGCGGGCTCCGGCAAGTCGCTCGGGCTGACCGCTCGGGCCGCCCATCTCGCCGGGCAGGGCAAGCGCGTCCTGATGCTGTCGTTCAACGTCACGCTCGCCGACCGGCTGAGCCGCATGGCGACGACGCGCTGCGCGGAGATCGGGGCCAACCCGACGCTCATCTCGGCATCGAACTTCCACTCCTTCTGCACCCGCGTCGTCCAGGACGCCGAGCAGCTCGGCATCGAGATGCAGCCGCCCAAGGGCGCCAGCTGGCCGATTGCGATCGTCGCCAAGGCACAGCAGGCGTTCGAAGCCGGCTTCCAACGGACCTACGACGCGGTCCTCGTGGACGAGGGGCAGGACTTCGCGCTGACGTGGTGGACCATGCTGCACGAACACGTGCTCATTCGCGGCGGCGAGATGCTGCTCGTCACCGACCCGACCCAAGACCTGTACAACAAGCGCACGTGGACCACCGAGGAACGGATGCTCAACGCCGGGTTCGCCGGGCACTGGACCGACCTCAAGGGCAGCTACCGCCTCCCCACCGACGTCGTCCCGCTCGCGAACGCGTTCATCGACTCCCAGCTCGACGGCGACACGCTGCCGATCGAGATCCTCGACGACCACAAGGACATCATCGGGCTCCAGGGGCCGACGATCCGCCGGTGGAAGAACATCGACAACGTCCCCGATGTCGGCGTCGAGATCGGCCTCGAAGTCGTGCGGCTCCTCCGTGAGCACCCGCAACTGACGCCCCGCGACATCGTCTTCCTCTGCGAGTACCACCACGACGGGGTCACGGCGGTCGCCGTCATCGAAGCCGCCGGGTACCCGGTTCACCATCTGTTCAGCCGCAACCCCGACGAGGCTCGACGCCGCCGGAAGTACCGCTTCTGGCCGGACGCGGAGGCCGTCAAGGGCTGCACGGTGCACAGCTTCAAGGGCTGGGAGACCCCCGCCCTCGTGATGGGCATCGGCGTCGAGCGCCGCTCCAAGCGCCTCGCCTACGTCGCGATGACCCGCGTCAAGGCGAGCGGCTCGGGTGGACCTGCGTACATCTCGGTGATCAACGCCGACAAGCGGATGAACGACTTCCGATCGAAGTTCGAGTCGTGGCCGGCCCCGGTCGCCGCGATGCGCGTCGGATAATCGCGACGACCCGAGCGGGTCAGTCGCGGAGGCCGAACCAGGGTTCGCGGGCGAGTTCGCCCTCGACGATCGTGCGTTCGTCGGGGTCGGCGATCGCCTCGGCCACTTCGGTCGCCCGGGAGTAGGTCGCACGCGCCGCACCGACGTCGCCGGTCGCCGCCTGGGCCCGAGCGAGCGCCTCGAGCGCGAAGCCCAGATCCCAGTCGGCCATCGCATCGGCAGCGCCCTCGACGAGTTCGACGCAGCGCCGGGCGTGGTAGAGCGCCTGGTCGGGGAAACCGGCGATGCACGCCGCACGCGAGATCAGGTGCTCGGCGCGGGCGTGGTTGGCGACATTGCCGACGACATGCCAGTGGTGTGCCGACGCGTACGCGGCATACAGCACCCGTTCGCGGTCCGCCACATCGGGGTCGAGGTGCCCGGCATCGAGCCGGCTCCAGACCTCGTTGTTCAGATCGACCGCAAAGCGCCGGTTCGGATCGTCGTCTGCCATGGCTTCCACGGTAATTTGCCCGGATGAGCGCCGCCACTTTCACGATCACCGCCCCCGACGGTCAACAGATCGCCGCCTACCGATGGGGCGGCGACGCCCCGAAGGCAGCCGTCCAGATCGCGCACGGCGCCGCCGAACACGCGGCCCGCTACTCGCGGCTGGCGGACCGGCTCGTCGACGCCGGCTACGCCGTGTTCGCGAACGACCACCGCGCCCACGGCCGGACCGCCGACGAATTCGGCACCTTCGGCGTCGCCCGCCCGGGAGGCTGGTCGGCGATCATCGACGACACCCACCGGCTGACGCAACACATCCGCGAGCAGCTGCCGAACACGCCGATCGTGCTGTTCGGCCACAGCATGGGTTCGTTCATCGCCCAGGAGTACGCACAGCGGTGGGGCGACGAGCTGGCCGGGCTGGTGCTCTCGGGGACCGCCGGTGGCCTCGACCTCGACGACGCCACGATGGCGATGATCACGGCGCTCGGCGAGGGCGACGGCGCCGACCAACCGTCGGAGGTGTTCGCCGCGATGTTCGGCGGGTTCAACGAGCCGTTCGGCGGTCCGACCGGTTTCGAGTGGCTCAGCCGCGACGCGGACGAAGTCGCGAAGTACGTCGCCGACCCGTGGTGCGGTTTCCCGCTGTCGAACGGCTATGTCGCCGACATGCTGACCGGAACCGCCGCGATGTGGACGCCGGAGGCGGAGGCCCGCATGCCGCGTGACCTGCCGGTGTACGTCATGGGAGGCGAGCAGGACCCGGTGGGCGGCGAGAACGTCCAGTCGGTCAAGGACCTCGTGGCGCGCTACGCGGCGATGGGCGTCGGCACGGTCGACCTGAAGCTGTACGAGGGCGGCCGTCACGAGATGCTCAACGAGACGAACCGCGACGACGTCGAGGCCGACCTCGTCGCATGGCTCGACGCGACGGTGTGACCCCGCTGCTCGGCGCGTACGCCGCGAAGCAGTGCCCGTACCGGCTGTTCCGCGAGCACGACCCGACCGAGCCCGCGGTGCCGGCACCGCCCGACGAGGCGCTGCAGGAACTGTTCGACGACGGCATCGCGTTCGAGGCATCGATCGACGTCGAACTCGTTCGCCTGCACGGCGATGCCGTCGTCCAGATCCCAGGCCGCGACGAGGCCGAGCCCGACGAACGCCGGGCGCTGACCGACGCCGCGCTCGCCGCCCGCACCCCGATCATCATCGGTGCCCTGATGCAGCACGACACCGCGGGTCGCCGCCTCGGTGAGATCGACGTCCTCGTGAGGTCGGGCTCGTACTACCGGCCGATCGACGTCAAGGCGCACCGGTGCACCGTGAACGTCGAGGCCGGCGACGGCGTCCACGGCCTCGACGACCTCCTCGGCGCAGGGACACCGCGCGCCGGTGTCGAGCCGCGATACCGCGAGGACGACTGCCTCCAGCTCGCGCACTACTACCGGCTCCTGCAGGCACACGGCCACGCCGACCCACGGCCGGTCGCCGGCATCATCGGCTCGGAACGGGTGGTCGCCTGGTTCGACCTCGACGAACCCCGGTTCTCGACGCTCACCCCGCAGGAGGACGGCGACGACATCGTCTTCCATCGCCGTCAGCGCACGACGAGACGGACCGCGCTCGACCGCTACGACTTCGAGTTCGCGTTCCGGCTGCGCGTCGTCGACGACGCCGTGGCCCGAACGGACCGGGCCCAGCCGCCACCGGTGCTCCCGGTCTCGGTCACCGAATGCCAGCGCTGCCCGTGGCACGACCCGTGCCACGCGGACATGGCCGCGATCGACGACGTCAGCCTCGTGCGACCCGTCGGGTACCCCGAATGGCGGGTCCACCGATTCCTCGGTGTCGAGACCGTCGCCCAACTCGCGGCCGCCGACCCGGACCGGTACGCCGACACACCGTTGACGGCGGCGGCCGTCGAGCACCAGATCCAGTGCGCGCGTGCCGCCCTCGCCGGAACGCTGCTCGTCGCGCCCGACTGGGACGACGCCGAGATGCCGCGCGCCGCCATCGAGATCGACCTCGACCTCGAGAACGCCGAGCGCGTCTACCTGTGGGGCGCACGACTGTCGACCGTTCCGGATGACTGGCCGGAGCGAGCGGGCACCTACCGGGCGTTCGCATCGTTCGACGAACTCGACGACGTCGGCGAGGCCGAACTCGTCGCCGACCTGTGGGCGTGGCTCACCGCCGTCCACCGACGCGCCGCCGGGCGCACCGTGCGGGTCTACGGATACAGCATGGGCCCGACCGAACTCGCCGCGTTGAAGCGGATCGCCGCAGGCGGCGCGGTTCCCGGGCTACCGGCGATCGAGGACCTCGCCGCGGTCGACTGGGTCGATCTGCTCCCGGTGATGCGGCGGAAGTTCTGGAGCAACTGGGGCCACGGCCTGAAGGTCGTGGCGACCGCATCGGGCTTCGCCTGGCGCGACGACGACCCCGGCGGCTACGCGAGCATGCGGTGGTACCACGACGCGCTCGCCGGGATCGATCGCGATGCGAACATCGCCCGGCTGCTCGCGTACAACGAGGACGACTGCGCGGCGACGGCCGCGCTGCGGGCTTGATACCGTCGGCCCATGAGCGAGGACGCAGCAACGCCAACGATTCTGCAGCCGATCGAGGGGGCCGAACACCAGACGTTCGCCGGCATGGAGATCGACGTCATGGCGGCCGGCGAGACGCGCGTCAAGCGGCTCGTCTACGGGGTCGGCGGCCGATGGTCCGAACACGTCAAGCCCCACGTCGGCACCGACCAGTGCATGCACGCCCACGTCGGGTTCATCGCGCAGGGCACGCTCGCCGGCGAGTACCCGGACGGCTGCACGTTCTCGTTCACGGCACCGCAGGCGGTGTGCATCCAGCCCGGCCACGACTCGTGGGTCGTCGGTGACGAGCCGGTCGTGATGATCCAGTTCGACTACGAGCACGACACCGTCGACCGGCTCGGCATGCCCGCCGAGCACCGGCACTGACGGCGATGACACTCGCCGAGAACGTCGCGTTCGCACGGCGGCTGGGCCTCGTCGACCCCCGCCAGATCGCGGCCACGACGACCGCAATCGCACGCTGGGGCCCGAACCTCGCGGCGATGTACACGGCGTCCGCGCTGCGCCACCCCGGTCGGCGCGCCGTCCGGGACGATCGCGGCTCGCTGACCTACGCCCAGCTCGACAGCCGGGCCACCGCACTCGCGAAGGGGTTTCGGGCGCTCGGCCTCCGTGCGGGCGACCACGTCGGCATCTTCTGCTCCAACCATCGCGGTTTCGTCGAAGCTGCGATCGCAACGGCGAAAGCGGGCACGCCCTGCGTGTTCCTCAACACCGGCTTCGCGGCCGCGCAGTTCGGCGACGTCGCGGAGCGCGAGGACGTCGCCGCCGTCGTGTGCGACCGCGCGCTGCTGCCGGTGGTGGAGGCGTCGGGCTTCGGCGGCGAGGTCATCGTCGCGGACGGCGACGGCGGCTCGCACCACTCGCTGGCGGCGGTCCGCAAGCTGGCGACATCGCGCCCGCTCCTGCCGAGCCGCCCGACTGCGCCGGTGCTGCTGACGTCGGGCACGACCGGCACGCCGAAGGGGGCCCGCCGGCCCGGTCGCCCGGCGGGGATGGCATCGGCGATCGGGTTGCTGCAGCGCGTGCCCTACAGAGCGGGCGACATCACGGTGATCCCCGCCCCGCTCTTCCATGCCTGGGGCCTCGCGCAGATGACGATCGCCGCGTCGACCGGCTCGACGATCGTGCTCGTCCGCCGCTTCGAGCCCGCAGCTGTGCTCGCAGCGGTCCAGGCGAACCAGGCCACCGTGCTCGCCGTCGTGCCGATCATGCTGCAGCGGATGCTCGCGAGCGACGCGTCGGCCGACACCTCGTCGCTGCGGATCGTCGCGTCGAGCGGGTCGGCGCTGCCGGCCCACGTCGCATCGGCGTGGATGGATCGCTTCGGCGACAATCTCTACAACATGTACGGCTCGACCGAGGTCGGCCAAGCCACACTCGCCGACCCCACCGACCTGCGCGCCGCACCCGGCACGGCCGGGCGGGTGATCCCCGGCAGCACGGTCGAGGTCGTCGACGACGACGGCCGGCCGTTGCCACCGGGCGAGACCGGCCGGATCGTCGTCGGCAACGACGCGCAGTTCACCGAGTACACCGGTGGCGGTACGAAGGAGCGGGTGCGCGACCTGATGGTCGCCGGCGACGTCGGCTACTTCGACGGCGACGGCCGCCTGTTCGTGACGGGCCGAGCCGACGACATGATCGTGAGCGGTGGTGAGAACGTCTTCCCGCAGGAGATCGAGGAGTTGCTGCTCGGCCACCCCGACATCGTCGATGCCGCGGTGTTCGGCGTCGACGACGACGAGTTCGGGCAACGGCTCGCGGCCTGGGTGGTCGCCACCGGCGACCTCGACGCCGACGACGTCCGGGCCCTCGTGGCTGCGCATCTCGCCCGCCACAAGGTGCCCCGCGACGTCGCGTTCGTCGACGAACTGCCCCGCAACGCGACCGGCAAGTTGCTGCGCGACGAACTGACCGGCTGACGACGGCTGGGCGGAGCGATCCGCTCAGGCGGGCGGCGGTGGGGGCGGGGGCCGCAACGGGGGCGGGGGCAACGGCGATTCCGCAGACTCGGGTGCGACGTCGGCCGCCTCAGCCCGGCCGTCCGCCGGCCCACTCCCGATGTCCTCGGGCGCCGGCGCGCCCCCGGCGGAGTACTTCCGGGCGGCGTCCTCGGCCTTCTTGCTCAGGTTCGCGGTCTTGCCGCCGGACACCTGGTCGAGCTTCTCGGTCGCCTTGCCGACGATGTCACCGACCTTGTGCCGGTTCTGCTCGAGCAGTGCCTTCGCCTTGCGCAGGTTGCGCGCGTTGACCAGTCCCATAGCGGTCAGAGTACCCGCCCCTCAGGCGACATGGCCGGTGACGTCGACGGTGAACCCGACACGCGCGCCGGTGGTGCCCCCGATGAAGAGCTTCATCCGACGCGCCGAGTCGAGGTTGACGAGCGTCGCATTGCCGACCGTCTGGTTCGGCCCCGACCAGTTCACCGACGCCGTGCCGAATGTCGTCGCATCGCCGGGGGTCGCCGCGACGAAGCCCGCACCGACCGTGCTGAACACGGTCAGGTTGAACGTGACCGCGGTGGCCCCGGCCGGCACCGCATCGGTCACGAGCCGGTCGCCGGTCTCGATGTCGATGCTGTGACGCACGCTGACGGCCCTCGTCGAACCGAGGCTGAGCGGGCCACCGACGAACCGGGAGTCGTAGACCCGGAACGGCGTCACCGGGCGCAGCGACGGTGTCGACAGCTCGACCCATGTCCCCGGCGTGCCGGACCGGCTGCAGTACCAGAGTCGGCGCGTCTGCTGGTCGACGTACAGCTCCCCGAACGTGTGGGCATCGGTGCGGGTGGCCGGCGTCCCGGACGACGCCCCGAGCCGCAGCGCCGCGACACCGCCGCTGATCAGTGCGCCGACGCCGCCCAGCGACTGTGCCTCGAGCCCGATCCCGTCACCCTGGTGGACGGCACTCACACCACGGCCGGAGCCGGTGTTGCAGAACCCCCAGACGCCCCCGCCGAACTCGTCGTCGACCTCACCGCCGCCGCCGATCACCCCCCACCCGGCGTCGTGGGTGAGCCCGACGACGCCGCCGGCTTCACTGTCACGGCTCGTGACCTCGCCCAGCACCCCGGTCGCGTTCACGAAGCCGACGACGTGCCCGTGCACACCCACCGGGCCGCCAGTCTCGGCGTCGGAGTCGGCGACCGTGCCCTCGACGCCGACACCGTGGGGCGAGTCGGCGAGCCCTCTGACCCCGACCGGTCGCGCTCCGGGTGACGGCAGCGCCCGGTTGCGCCCGTACACCCCGTAGCCGTTGACAGACAGCGTCTCGCCGCGCACGCCCCATGCATTCGAGTTCAACGACGAGTTCGTCGCTTCGCCGAAGAGCCCGTCGTTGGTCAGACCCGTGGTCGTCACCTTCGTCGTGAGATCGGTCGTGTTGTCGTCGCCGAGTTCGACCGGGTCGACACCGGCGGCCGCGGCGGGCCGCCCTGCCAACGCCGCCCCGACGACACCGGCGCCGGCTGCGATCGCGCCTCGGGTGAGCAGTTGCCGCCGCGACGACGGGCCGCCCTCGGGCGGCGGCCCCGCGCGCCGGTCGTCGCGCAGTTGCCGCACCTCGGCCCGGAGCTCGGCGAGTTCCGCCCGCAGTTCTTCCACGACTGGGTCGTCTGACATCGGGTGCCCCTTTCATCCGTTCGCCGGAATCAACATAGGAGACCCGATCTGCTAACAACGCGGCA
>JAHEKY010000102.1 GCA_024644465.1 Ilumatobacteraceae bacterium
GCCGGCCGATCCCGACGTGGCGCTGACCGGCGACGTTCCCGACGTGGCGCTGACCTGCGACGTTCCCGACGTGGCGCTGACCGGCGACGTTCCCGACGTGGCGCTGACCGACCAACGGTTGCTGGTGGCGGCGGGCGATCTCTCCACGGCGAGCTGATGAGCGAGCAGCACCCGACACGGATGGTCACCGTGTGGCTGCCGGACTGGCCGGTGGTCGCTGCCGGGTTCCACCCGGATCAGCTGGCTGCGGTGGTGTTCGCCAATCGCGTCGTCG
This sequence comes from Ilumatobacteraceae bacterium, assembly GCA_024644465.1. Classification (GTDB taxonomy): domain Bacteria; phylum Actinomycetota; class Acidimicrobiia; order Acidimicrobiales; family Ilumatobacteraceae; genus Ilumatobacter_A. Next base: position 275 of record JAHEKY010000102.1, read on the forward strand.
CGCGGACCGCGGCTGCCGCGGCGGAAGGGGTTGTGATCGGTCAACGCCGCCGGCAGGCACAACGGCGCTGTCCGGACATCGAGCTGATCGACCATGACCCCGCGCGTGACGCCCGCGAGTTCGAGCCGGTCGTGCGAGCTGTCGCCGAGTTGTCGCCGCGCCTCGACGTCGTCGAAGCGGGCTGGATCAGCCTGGCGGCTCGTGGGCCGTCCAACTACTTCGGCGGCGACACCGCACTTGCCGCCGAGTTGATGCGCGCCGTCTCCGGCGCCGGAGGTAACGGGACTCGTGCCGGAGATGGCGTGGTCGGGGGTGCCGGAGATGGCGTGGTCGGGGGTGCCGGGGGTGGCGGGAATCGTGCCGAAGGCGCTGGAGACGGCGTGGTCGGGGGTGCCGGCGGCGTGGTCGCTGGTGTGGGGGTGGCCGATGGCCGCTTTGCGTCGAGCATCGCAGCGCGCCTGGCGGCGCGGCGTGCGACGCCGATCGTCGTCGATCCCGGCGGTGCTGCTGCGTTCTGCGCGCCGCTGCCGATCGGCTGGTTGCAGACCCTCGGCGAATCCGATCCGGAGATGGTCGACCTGTTCGCCCGCCTCGGGTTGCGGCGCCTGGGCGACCTCGCCGCGCTGTCGGCCTCCGATGTTCTCGGCAGGTTCGGGCACCCCGGTGTGCACGCGCACCGGTTGGCATCGGGGGCGGACATGCGGCCTTCGAGCACGGTCGACCCCGCCCCGGAGCGGCGGCTCGACCAGGTGCTCGACGACCCGGTCGCGCAGGCCGGGGCGGTGGTGTTCGTCGCCAAGCAACTCGCCGACGAGCTCGCCCACACACTGGCTGCTGACGGCCGGGTGTGTACGCGGCTCGTCGTGGTCCTCGAGACCGAGCACGGGGAACGGTCGGAGCGGGCGTGGTACCGGTCGACGGGGATGACCGCCGCGGCGATGGTCGATCGCGTCCGCTGGCAGCTCGACGCCTGGATCAACTTGCCGCGGGGGAGCGATCAGGAGATCACGGGTGGGATCGTGCTCGTCCGCCTGACCCCCGACGAAGTGCGCGCCGACGTCGGCAGCCAACTCGGCCTGTGGGGCGGCCAGTCCGAGGCCGACCGCCACGCGGCACGGGCGATCGCCCGTCTGACGACGCTCACCTCCGACGACGCGGTGACCGTGCCGGTCTGGAACGGCGGGCGGTTGCCGGCTGATCGCTACCGATGGGTGCCCGCATCGCTGGTCGACCTCGACCGGGCCGACCGGGTCGTGTCGCGCGCCGGCACCGGCAGCGGGCCGACCGGCCCGTGGCCGGGCGCGCTTCCGCCACCGTCTCCCGCAACGGTGTTCACCGAGCCGCATCCGGTCGAACTGCTCGACGACGCCGGCGCGCCGGTACACGTCAGCGGGCGGGGGGAGCTGTCCGCCCCGCCTGCGCAGCTGCGCGTGCTGACCGGCGACGAGGCATCAGGTTGGCGGCGTGGGCGGGCGCGCCCGGTGGCGTCGTGGGCCGGGCCGTGGCCGATCGAGGAACGCTGGTGGGAGCCCGACCAGCATCGCCGTCTCGCCCAGTTCCAGGTCGTCACCGACGACCAACGCGGCTATCTCGTCGTCGCCGAACACCGCCGCTGGTGGATCAGCGCGCTGTACGACTAGGAGTGACGACCGTGAGAATGACCGGGGGATGGCCGGGGTGATGACCGGGGGTGCGACGAACGGGGGATGACCGGGGGCGTACCCCCGGAGGTGACCTGAACCGGACGCGTCAGCGCTGCAGGTCGGGATGGGTGGAGCAGATCGCCCGGTCGCGGGCCATGCGCTCGTTCAGTTCGGCCTGGTGGGCCGGGGGCGGCCGGAAGTAGAGGCAGTCGGCCTGCAGCCGCTCGCCGAGCGGATGCTCGTACTCACCTGTCGGCGCGGGCGGTGGCCCGGCCGGTGGTGTCGGTGACGCCCCGGAGGGCTGGATTCTTCGGCCGTGCCGGTCGGAGAATTCGACGGCCCCGTCGGCACCGTCCGGCAGATCCGCGTTGCCGCGGATCCCGAGCCGGCCACGATGATGCTCACGGTGGTGGTGCGGGCAGAGCATCAGCAGGTTCCATGTCTCGGTCTCACCGTCGTGCTCCCAGTGGACGATGTGGTGGACCTCGAGCCACACCGTCGACGTGCAGCCGGGAACCCGGCAGCGGTGTGCGTCTCGCCGCTCGACGACCACTCGTGTGCGGTCCGGGACGATGCGCTGGGTACGGCCGACCGAGATCGGAACGCCCGAGTCGACGAACACCGGTGACAGCAGCCCGTCGCAGGTGACATGCCGGCGGATCGCGTCGGGGACGCAGCAACCGGCGGCGTCGGTCATCGAGCCGGCGGTGTCGAGGTACAGGTTCGTCCGGAACCGTGACCGCCGGGCCGCGTCCCCCACGGCGTCGAGCGACCGCTCCGACATGTCGCGTAGCGCGTCGACCCAGTCGACGTCGTGTTGGCCGCCTTGGAACAGGCGATCACGCGCCTCGGTCAACGCACTCTGGATGATGTGGCCGGTGTCGAAGTCCGCCGCCAACGAGAGGCGGAACACGCCGTCGTCGCCGAACGTGAACGAGCACCACTCGTCGGGGGAGGTGGCGGTGTCGGCGGTCGGCGTCGGGCCGGTGGGCGGTGGAGGCGCAGCCGGCGCAGCCCCCGACTCGCCCGACTCGCCCGAGTCGCCCGACTCGCCCATCTCGGGGGTCACCCCGGTCGGCTCGGTTGGCTCGGTTGGCTCGGTCACCCCGGTCGGCTCGGTCACCCCGGTCGGCTCGTCCGGCTCGTCGCGGATCTCGCGGCCGTCGGGGCCGAGGTTCGGGAAGCGGTACCGCCGCAGATTGGATCGGATCTGCGACACCGTCATCATCTTCGCCAGCGTGCAGATCTGTTCGTCGGCCCACCACGGGGCCCTGCGGGCGACCGCGGTCATCTGATCGAGCGTGAGTTCGCCGCGCCGGAATGCCGCCATCGACACCGGCAGGTCACCGGCGCGCCGTGCGATGTCGACGATCTGCATCGCCGTCGCCCGGGCGACCCCGCAACGCCACGCGAGCCACTGCTGCATCGTCCAGACACCCTCGCCCTGCCACTCGCTCGGCTGGGCGAGCAGCCCGATCACGACGTCGACGAGCTCGGCGTATTGCGAATTCAGGAACCCGGTGATCGTGTCGACGGCAGCCTCGGTCGAGGGCTCGGCACACCCCTGCTGCTCGTCGATGACCGCCGTCGATTCCATACGATCATCGTACAAATGGGCTGTCACAGTCCATGATTTCGAACAGATGTTTCGTCGATCCCCGGTCGACGGGGCTTGGGAATCCGAGTCCGCCCCTACCGTGCCTCGAGTTCCTTGGCGACTTCGTCTGCGAGGCGTTCGAGTTCGGTGAGCTGGTGCTCGTTGAGCAGGCGGGGTCGATAGTCGAGGACGCAGAGGGTGCCGGCGTGGGTGCCGTCCGACATCGTCAGCGGCACGCCGGCGTAGAACCGCACGTGGGGGGCGCCCTTCACGAGCGGGTTGTCGGCGAAGCGGTCGTCCAGCAGCGCGTCGGGGACCTGCAACGCCTCACCGCTGGACACGGCATGGGCGCAGAACGACATGTCCCGTGGCGACTCCGCGGCGTCGATGCCGTGACGCGACTTGAACCACTGGCGGTGCTCGTCGACGAGGCTGACGAGTGCGACCGGGACGTCGAGCGACTCGCTCGCCTCGGCGGTCAGTTCGTCGAACCGCTGCTCGGGTTCGGTGTCGAGCACCTCGAGGTCGCGCAGTGTGGCGAGCCGCTGCGCCTCGTTGTCCGGTGGCGCCGCGTTCTGCCAGCGGCAGGCGCGGCGCAGCAACCATGCCCGCAGCTTCGTGCGGACGTACACGAGGCTCGACGGCCAGACCATCCACTCGCGTGCCGACGTCACCCCGGCGACTCCGGGCCGCACACCGGACCCCCCGATGACGACGACGCTGATCTCGTCGCCGTCCGCGTCGTCACGCTCGTGGATCGAGGCCACGAGCTCGGACATGTCGAGGTCCGCACCGAGCGCGCCGTCCTCGATCAGCACCATCGTCGGTGCGTCGCGGTCGACGATGTCGAGCAACTCGGGCCGGTTGGACGCCACCGCGATCTCGAAGTCCTCGGCGGCTGCGGCTGCGCGCAGGGTCGTCTCGACCTCAGCGGTCCGAACGGCGATCACGACCGATCGGTTCGTCGCCTCGATCGCCGGCGTGACGTTCGCGACGAACGCCGACCGGCCGCCGTCGATGCGCGCGCCGCCGTCACCGACGACGTCGACCCGCGGCCCCTCGGAGGCCGCGAAGATCTCGCCTGTGTATCCGCAGGCCTCGGCGTGGGCGCGGGCGAGCTCGAGCAGTGCGTCGACATCGTCGTCGGTTCGTGCCGGGTCGTGGTGGAACAGTGCCACCCGCGACACGCCGGCCTGGCGGGCGACGTCGACGACGTACTCCACGGTGCTGTGACCCCACCCGACGCGTTTGTCGTACTCGGACGCGGCGTACTGGGAGTCGTGGATCAACAGATCCGCGCCGTCGATGAACCGGGCGTGGGCACCGTCGTGGTGGTTGGACGCGATGTCGCCACCGTGAGCGAGTTCACGACGATGCGGCTCGTGATCCGACGCGTAGACGATCGTCGCGGCATCGGCCTCGATGCGGTAGCCGAGCGTCAGCGCGGGGTGGTTGAGGTAGTGCGTACTGATCTTGATGTCGTTCACGACGAACGACCCCTCGACCAGATCGTGGTAGTCGACGACGCCGCCGAGCTGCTCGATGCTCACCGGGAAATAGCTGTATTGCATCTGCCCGGAAAGCGTGTCGCTGAGCGATGTTCCGAGCCCGGTCGGACCGTAGACGTGCCACGTGTTGCCGGGATTGAAGAGCGGTTCGAAGAACGGCAATCCCTGAATGTGGTCCCAATGCGTGTGGCTGATCAGGATGTGGCCGGTGATCGGGGCGCCGCCCGCCTCCGCGACCAGCGCCTTGCCGAGGCCGTGCGCACCGGTTCCGCAATCGAGCACGACGATCGTTCCGTCGTCGGTCCGGAGCTCGACACAGGACGTATTTCCGCCAAATCGCAATGTCGAAGGCCCCGCCTTTGCGATCGAACCTCGCGTTCCCCAGAACCTCACGTACACGACAGCGTCACGTCCCTTCTCGGCGGCAAGCGTAGAGGATGGTGGCGCCGGATGCCCGGCTCCGCGGCACTGCCCGCGTCCGAGCCGTCGACCGCCGCATGCACACGACGGTACCCGTCGACGTCCGGCGGTCGACGGCTCGGTGGATCGCGTTCAGTTGCTCGGTGGATGAACCGGGTCCGGCGCGATCGTGCCGGACCGGCTCACCCTGTTCGCTCGGGCTCGATCGCGCCCGAGCGGCTCAGTCGTGGTGGAGCCCGCCGAAGTAGACGTCGAAGACGCAGTCGTCCGGGTTGCCGCATGGCACGCCCGGGAGGCCGAACCCGTTCCCCGCGCCGTGCAGATCGGCGTAGGCGCCCGTGCCGCGCAGCACGTTCCACTGGAACGTGGTGCCCTTGCGGAAGTCGATCCGGGCCTGCAGATTCACGAAGAAGTCCCCTGAGCCGTCCTCGCAGATGAAGTGCTTGACGCCCTGGAAGTTGAAGCCGTTCGGCGAGAACCCGGTGACCTTTCCGGAATCGTCGACGACGATGCCCGCATCGCAGACCAGGCCGGCGTCGACCGCCGGTCCGTCCGCCGCGAACGGGGCCTCGGGATTGACCAAGCTGGTCTCGACGATGAACTCGACGTCGGTCGGTGGTGTCGCCGTCACGTGACCGGCGGGGAGCCCGATCGCCACGATCGAAGCGAGTGCCAACAGAACTCTTCTCATGATGCACCTCCTGCGCACGCGGAACGACGGCGCCGCCCCACGTGACCCACGCTCCTCTACCTGGTAGTCGCCGTCAAGGGCCCTCGGTCACGTCGCATCACGCCGGCGACCGGACGCGACGCGCGCGGCGCCGCCGGCCGGACGACACCGTCGTGAGGAACGCGCCGGCGGACACGATCAGGACCCCGGCGACGCCCACGACGCCTGGTGCCTCGCCGAGGAACACCCACGCGAGTGCCGCGATCTGGATCAGCATCGTGTTGTTGATCGCCGACGACTCGACCGCCGCCAGCTTGCGCAGTGACCGGTTCCAGAGCGTGAACGCGAGCGCCGTGTTGACGACCGCGAGCCACGCGATGATCGCGACGAGCCTGCCGGTCAGCGTCGGCCACCCCTCGATCGCCAGCCCTGCCACGAGCAGCACGACCGCACCGACACTCATGCTGACGACCGTCACGACGATCGGCGACATCGCCGACGCCCTGTTGACCGACCTGCCGAGCAGCGAGCCGGTGACGTTCGCGCTCAGCCCGATCACCGACGCGACCATCCCGACGACCGTCGCGCCGAGGTCACCCGAGAAGTACACCGCGGCGCCGATCGCGACGAGCGCCGCGCCGACGAACTGCCGACGGCTCGCCTCCTCGCGGATCGACCGTCCGGACATCAGTGCGACGAAGAACGCCGTCGGCGACAGCATCAGGCTCGACGTCGCGGCCGGCTGGCTGTCGATCGCGACGAACTGCGCCCCCTGCGTCACCGTGAAGAAGACGACGCCGAGCACTGCCAGTCGCTTCCACATCTGCCGCCCGACGCCGGCGAGATCGCGGCGCAACGACGGCCTGGACGCGACGACGCCCGCCAACACGGACGCGGCGAGCGTGTAGCGCAGCCCGGCGAAGGTCAACGGGGCCAGTTCCTCGTCGTCGAGCCCGACGCGGATCAGGATCCACGACGAGCTCCACAGGACGGTGACGACGAGCGCCAGGCCGATCGCACCGACGTGGCCGGTCCTCGCGGAGGGGGCCGCCTCGGTGGAGGCTCGGGACTGGGGCATCGGACTCCTGTCGGCACGCGTTCGGTGTGCCGATCTCAATGCCTCCGGGCTTTTGTCCCTTCAGATGCACACCCCACTGCGAGGTGCTGTGGCGCTCGGTCCTGTCCGGATCGTCCGGCCGGATCCCTAGCCACCGATGTTGATCGGTGGCTCGACCCTAGCCGCGCGGCGGACGGGCGGGGAAGGGTCGCGGCCGACCAGGTGGCCGGTGGGCACGAGCGCGTCAGGCGGTCGCGCCGATGCCGAACGCCGAGGGGATCTCGATCGCGTCCGTGACGTCGTTGGCGAGCCGGAAACCGACGCCACGCACGGTGTGGATCACCTTCGTGTCCGGCGCGGCCTTGTCGAGTTTGCGGCGCAGGTTGGACAGGTGCACGTCGACGACGTGGCTGTCTCCGACCCAGCGCGGACCCCAGACGGCGTCGAGCAGCTCGTCACGGGTGCACACCTCGGTCGGACGGCGGCAGAGCTGCTCGAGCAACGAGAACTCGATGCGCGTCGTCTGCACCTCCTCGTCGTCGACCCGCACCTCGCGGCGGCCGAGGTCGATCGTCAACGGACCGAGCACGATCGTCGAGACGGCCGCACTCTCGATGCGCTGCTGCAGCTGACGCGGCCGGCGGAGCATTGCGTGGCAGCGAGCAGCGAGTTCATCGGTGTGGAGCGGGGCGGAGACGGCGTCGTCGGCGCCGGAGTGGAGCACGGCGGCACGAACACGGTGCTCGCCCTCACCGGCGATGCACATCATGTACTGCTCGCTCGAATCACGGAGCTCTTCGAACAACGGCCGACCATGCGGCGACTTCAAGCGGGAATCGACCACCAGGATGTCGGGGGAGAACGACTGGGCGAGCATCAGGGCCGCCTCGGCGTCCGTCGGGGCGCTGACGCAGAATCCGGCTGCTCGGAGACCGGCAACCGCCACCCGGCGAAGATCGGGATCTGCGACTGCGATCAGGATTCGAGGTGCAAGGTTGGTTTCTTGGTCCATTGAGATTCTTCCGCCAAAAGGGTCCGCCGACCGGAGTGGATGTGGTTGTTCGTCAGTGGGGTATCGGTCCGTCGTCCCTGGAACTCAAGAAGAAATGAAGCGATGGGGGGCCCACGGGTCCGTTTGGGCACGATGGGGGGAAGTAAGGATGTGCTGGTGTTCGATGACGACATGAGGCGACGGGTGCGTGCCGACGTGGCCGCACGGCACCCCGTCGACGACCGCGAGCGGCGGTCGGTCACGCAGTTCCTCGATCTCTTCGACCGGCTCGACGACCCGTTCTCGCAACACGCCGACGCCGTCCACGTGACCGGGTCCGCCCTGGTCACGGGCCCGCGCGGCGTCGTCCTGCTGAAGCACAAGCGGCTCGGGATCTGGCTGCAGCCGGGCGGACACATCGACGACGGCGAAACGCCGTGGGACGCGGCGCGACGCGAGGCGGCCGAGGAGACCGGCCTCGACGTGCACCGAGCGGGACCGTCGGACGCACACGGTGTTCCCGCGCTGCTCCACGTCGACGTGCACCCGGGCGGGCGGGGGCACACCCACCTCGACCTGCGCTATCTCTTCGACGGCGGCACGGCCGACCCGGCGCCGCCCGCCGACGAGAGCCAGGATGTCGCCTGGTTCGACTGGGGCGATGCGATCGGGCGAGCGGATCCCGGGCTCGCGGGCCTGCTGATGCACCTCCGACCCGTCCCCGAGCCACCCTGAAGCGAACTTGTGTTCGTAGCACATTTGTTCGATACTGAGGTGGATGGGCTTCAACAACCCGTCCTGGACGTGGGACGAACTCGAAGCGACACTGAGCGGCACGAACCGCGACGGACGCGCCCCGGGGAGCCCGTCGTGGAACTCCGGAGGTGACGGCCCGGCCTGGAGCCGCAAGCGCCAGCCATACGAGCCTCCCGCCGACCTTGCCGTCACCGGGCGGGCCGCCCACCCCTCGTCGCGCACGGTGCCGTACGCCGAGTTGCACTGCCATTCGAACTTCTCGTTCCTCGACGGTGCCTCACACCCCGAGGAGCTCGCGGCCGAAGCCGCCCGCCTCGGCCTCGACGCCCTCGCGATCACCGACCACAACGGCTTCTACGGTGTCGTCCGCTTCGCCGAAGCCGCGCAGGCGGTCGGGCTGCCGACGGTGTTCGGCACCGAGATCACCATCACCGCCGATCGCGCGGGCCGGTTGCTCACCAGCTCGGTCGCCCGTTCGGAATCCGCCACGACCCGACAGGTCGACACCGGCCTCGTCCCCGACTCCCACGCCCCCGACCCGTCCGGTGCCCACCTCCTCGTGCTCGCCGATGGCGTCGGTGGCTACGGCCACCTCTCCCGCGCGTTGAGCGTCGGTCACCTGGCGGGGGAGAAGGGCGCCCCCCAGTTCGCGTTCGACGATCTCGCGTCGGCGCTGCACGGCCACGTCTGGGTGCTGACCGGTTGCCGGAAGGGCACCGTGCCCACGGCACTCGCCGCCGCCGGCCCGGATGCCGCCCGCCGCGAACTGCGCCGGCTGATCGACGGCTTCGGGCGCGATCGCGTCGTCGTCGAGCTGTGGGACCACGGCGACCCGCTCGACTCCGCCCGCAACGACGCCCTCGCGGAGCTCGCCCGGCGGGAAGGCGTTCGCTGCGTCGCCACCAACAACGTCCACTACGCCACCCCTGCCCAGCGCAAGCTGGCCACCGCGCTCGCCGCAGTCCGCGCGCGCCGCAGCCTGTCGTCGATCGACCCGTGGCTCCCCGCCACCGCCGGCGCACACCTCCGCTCCGGTGCGGAGCAGCACCGGCGGTTCAGGCGGTATCCCGGCGCCGTCGAACTCGCTGCGGAGATCGGCCGCGCGTGCGCGTTCGACTTGTCACTCGTCGCGCCGAACCTGCCGCCGTTCCCGTGCCCGCCGAACCCGACGACCGGTGCGCCGATGACCGAGATGGAGTTGCTCCGCCACGTCACCGAGGCCGGTGGCCGGCAGCGCTACGGCGAGCGACCGACCGCGAACGCGAGCGGTTTCGTCGAGGACATGTCGCTGCGGGCGCGGGCGTGGGCGACGATCGACCGCGAACTGGCACTGATCGAGCAGCTCGACTTCGCCGGCTACTTCCTCGTCGTGTGGGACCTCGTCGAGTTCTGCCGCCGATCCGACATCTACTGCCAGGGCCGCGGCAGCGCCGCGAACTCGGCGGTCTGCTACGCCCTCGGCGTCACCGCCGCCGATGCGGTCTCGCTGGGGCTGCTGTTCGAGCGGTTCCTGTCCCCCGAGCGCGACGGCCCGCCGGACATCGACATCGACATCGAGAGCGACCGCCGCGAGGAGGTCATCCAGTACGTCTACGAGCGCTACGGCCGCCACCACACCGCGCAGGTCGCGAACGTCATCAC
>JAHEKY010000020.1 GCA_024644465.1 Ilumatobacteraceae bacterium
GTGATCCCGGTCGCCCCGAGCATGGGCGGAGGGGTTGCCCTGACGTTCCTCGAGCGCTCGGCGTTGGCAGATGCGGTCCGCGGCCTCGTCCTCGATTCGCCGCTCGTCGACTTCGGCCGAGCCGTCGATGCCCAGTCCGCCGACGAAAGACTTCCGGTGATCGGGCTTTCGGTGCCGGGGACCCTTGTCGGCACTGCCAAGTGGCTCGCAGCGCGACGATTCGGGGTCGATTGGGATGCCACCGGGCACTTGGACGAGACCGACCGACTCGAGATTCCCGTCCTCGTCTTCCACGGCACCGACGATGACGACGTACCGATCGCCACGAGCCGTGAGCTCGTCGCGGCTCGTCCCGATCTCGTGACGCTGGTCGCGGTCGAGGGCGCCACGCACCTGGCGTCGTGGAACATCGATCCGACGGCCTACGAGGGCACGTTGATCGCGTTCCTCGATCGGCTGAGCGGTGGAAGGGATTCGTCCGGACGCTGAGGGTCGGCCGTTCCCGAACGGGCGCTGGTGCTCCGAGGCGAAGCACGTTCGATCTACCAGGTCTCCCTCGGGTTCACGCCATCGCGGCGAGGACGCGGCGGTCACCGGTGAACGGTTTGCGGCCGTGCATCGCCATCACGTTGTCGATCACCAGCACGTCACCGGGCTCCCACGGGAACACCGCCTCGCACGCGTGCGCCACGGCACGCACGTGCATCAGATCGGCGATGTCGATCGGCGAGCCGTCCCCGTAGGTCACGTGGTTGCCGAGTGTCTCGACGCCCGCGGTGCGCGGATCGATCCGGGCGTCGTCGGTTCCGCCGAACGACACCTTGACACTGGGGATGTCACGGTGCCACTGGTCGGCCTGGTTGTGCCAGCACGTCTCACCGGTGACCGCGTGCTCCAGCACCGCGGGGTGGGTCGCAGCCGTGCGCAGGCCGAGGCCGGTCCACTCGAACTCCATCCCCGCCTCCCGCAGATACGTCTCGACCGCAGCTCGATCAGCCGTCTCGAACGTGTCCTGCCACGACTTGCCGACACCTGGGGAGTCGTCAGCGTCCCAGAGGTGCTGGAGGTAGGTGACACCCCGCGTTTCGAACCGGTCCCGAATCGCAGGATCGAGCCGGGCGTACACCTCGCGCCCATCGGCGACCGGGGTCTCGCCACCGGTCTCGGAGGGCGTGAGGCAGCAGAAGAACAGCCGGTCCGGCGACCAGCCGGCGTACGACAACTCGTTGTGCAGAAAGACTTCGAGATGCGCCGGGTACTCGGTCGACGTGTACACCTGGTCGGCCACACCGGTCCGCGGTGAGTCGCCGCCCGTGTAGTTCCGGAGGTCGGGACTGATCGCGGCGCAGACAGCGCGGAACTCGGTCGCAGACGTGACCTCGAAGCCCCGGATCAGCACCACGCCGGCGCGGTGGACGCACGCCTCGATCGCGTCACGCTGCGCCCGGGCCCACGCCGCGGCTGCGTCGGCACTCGTGTCGATCGCACCGGTCTCGGCGAGCAGGGGCAGCGACCGGTCGGCGTGGAGCGGGTGTGCCTGCACGTGCGTCCTCCTACTTGGCGCGAGTCGACGATGGTGGTCGTGTGCCGGTCGGCACGACGCTCACCCAATCGTGCCACGACGGAGCGGCCATGTCGTCAGAGTGACCAGGTCACGTTCGCCAGCGGGTCGGGCCGATAGCAGCAGTAGGTGCCGGTGTGCACGCAGTTGTCGAGGTGGGCGGCGAGCGCCGGGTTGTGTTCGGCCAGGCGGCCGATGGCGTAGCGGATCGTGCGGGCGACGGCCATCCGGGCCCGCTCGGCGTCGCTGCCGACCGCTCGCAGCCGGCCACCGAGGCCGACGGCGTGGGTGAGCTCGGCGATCAGATACTCCCGGTCGCGCTCCGCGAGCTCGGCGCGGGCGGGATCGTTGCTGCGCAGGGCATCCTCGATGTCGTCGTCGACCTCGGCGAGACGTCGCCGGTAGGCCTGGCGGGCCTGCTCGTCGAGCACCGGAAGCCCGCTCCCGCTCGTTCCCATCATCGCCGGGTCGCCAGCCGGCACCGGGGCCCCAGTGGGCAACGAGCCGCGCTCGACCGCGACGAGGTCGAGGACGTGGAACTCCCGGCCCGGGTGGGCCAGTAGGCGGGCGATGTGACGGAACCCCTTGAGGTCTCCGACCAGTGCGTGCTGACCCGCGAACGAGACGACCCGCGTGTCCCCGTCGATGCGGAAGCTGGCCGGTTCGTCGTCTCGCTCGACCCCGACCGGGTGGACGACTGCGGGCCCGCCGCCGAGGAGCGCCCGAGTCTGCGTGGCCCGCAGGCGAGCCCCGAACGCGTCGAACGCCGTCGTGGCAGCACGGCGCTCCAACTCCGCGGATGCGTGGTTGCCCGACCGGTCATGCGCGTCGGCGAGCACCGCCCGTGCGACGGCGGTCTCGTACGGGGCGCCGATGTCGGCCCAGGTCGTGACTGCCTCGGTACACCCCGCAATTGCGCTGTCGAAGTCGTCGGCGAGCAGGGCCGTTCGAGCCTCGCCGAGCGACGCCGAGGCCACGAGCCACGGGCTCCGGTACGAGGCGGCGATCGCCCGCAGCGACTCGCTCGCCCGGCGTGCTGTGTCGAGATCGCCCGCGGCCACGGCGACTTCCACCTGGGCCTCGAAGAGCGGCGCGAGCGTCAGGTCGCCGAACGGAGGGCGCTCCTTCGACGGCGCCTGGAACGGGTGGGCGATCGCGTCGGCGATCAGCGCCGTCGCGTCCTCGACCCGGCCCTGCGCGAGCCTCACGAGCGCCAGCCCCGGATGGGGACACCACACGTGCGAGTGCGCGGCGAGGAACGCCTCCTCCGCTCCGTCGAGGTCGCCCTTGCGGAGGCGGATGTTGCCGAGCTCAGCGAGCGGCCACCCGAACTCGCGCCGCATCCACGGGCGCAGGTCATCGCAGGCCCGCAGCGCCGCATCCTCGGCAGCGGTGCACGGGCCCGACACCCGCAGGATCTCGGCCCGATGTACCCGGCACCGTCCGTGGATCCCGCCGATCGCCGCGCCCAGCCCCCAGCGCTCCATTGCGTCCGTCCACTCCGACGCCATCTCGAACAGGGCGAGCCCCTGGGCGGCGCAGACGATCTCGCACAGCATCATCCCCGTCGCGAGCGGGTCGACGTCTCCCGTCATCAACACCGCCCCGACCTCGTCGAGCTGCGCGATGCCCTCCTCGACCTGCCCCTCCAGGATCGTGACGCGTGCACGAGCGGTCCGCCCGATCACCTCCGCCGCCGGGTTGCCGAGCCGCCCGCCGAGCTCGATCGCCTCGTCGGCGTGCCGCCGGGCCGCCACCATGTCGCCGCACATGAACCGCTCATACGTCCGCACCGCGGCGACCAACGCCCGGACGGGGTCGTCGTCGTGCCCGTCGAGCAACCGCTCGGCGCGCTGCAGCCATCCCCGGACCGGTGCCATCAACCCGGTGTCGATCAGCACGAACATCGCGACCATCGCCGCGCTGCGGGCCGCACCTGTGTGGTCTCCCGACTCGCGTAGCAGGGCGTACTGGTCTTCCCACGCCGCGACCGATGCCTCGAACTCGCCGCTCCCGTAGGCGGCGCGCGCCCGCAGTTCGAGCAGTGCCGCGGTGCGGGCCTCATCACCGCCGCCGTCGAGCAACTCCAGCGCCGCGGACCACTCACCCCGCTCGATCGCCGCCTCGGCCCCCGCCGCCAGATCCATTGTCACATTGTGACAGTGATCCTCACGCCCTGATTGCACGACGTCCGATCGCCAGCAACGACAGCGCCCGGACGCCGACAACCAGACAACGGCACAAGGAGACATCAAATGCACATCACCAAGAGCGACATCCCCGTCAGGATCGAGGTCCCCGGGGCGATCGCCCGCCAACTCCCCGACTTCGGCGTCGCCGACGGTGACATCGGCGCCGAGTACTTCAGCCTCGGAGCGGGGACCGACTTCGCACCGCTGCTCGCCGGCCTCGACGGCGACGCGTGCCACGCACCGCACTGGGGCTACGTCATCCAGGGCGACCTCGTCGTCAGCTACACCGACGGGAAGACCGAGCAGTGCCGGACCGGCGACGTGTTCTACTGGCCTGCGGGACACAGCGTGCGCGTCGATGAGGACGCGGAGCTCATCCTCTTCAGCCCCCAGGTCAGCCACGGCGTCGTGATGGACCACATCGCCGCCAAGCTCGCCACCGCCTGACCGCCCCGGTTCAGGCGTCGGCGAGCAGGCCGTCGTACAAGCGGCGGGTCTCGTCGTCGTGGCACACGAACCGCACCAGCTCGACGCCGGTCGGCGTACTCCGCGCGGTGGCGACCGCGATCGCCGCGGCCTCCGCCCGCGGATAGCGGTACACGCCCGTCGAGATCGCGGGGAACGCGACCGATCTCGCGCCCACCTCGTCGGCGCGGGCCAGCGACGTCCGGTAGCACGACGCCAGGAACTCGGGTTCGCCGTCGCCGCCACCGTGCCAGACCGGGCCGACCGTGTGGATCACCCAGCGCGCCGGCAGGCGGTAGCCGTTCGTGACCTTGGCGTCGCCCGTGGCGCAGCCACCGAGCCGGCGGCACTCGTCGAGCAGGTCGGACCCGGCGGCGCGGTGGATCGCACCGTCGACGCCGCCGCCGCCCAGCAGCGAGGAGTTCGCCGCGTTGACGATTGCGTCGACCCGCTCGGTCGTGATGTCGCCGGTCGCCGCCTCGAGTCGCGGGATCGATGGTCGGGCGCTCATCTCGCCAGTTTCGCACCGCGACGCCAGGGCCCGGCGTCCGCCGCCGTGTTTGACCGGCCCCGGAAGCGTGCACGCTCGCAGGTATGGGCGCACATCTCTGGCAGCGCGGGCTCGAACGGCTCGCGGACGCGCTCGGGCGGTCGCGCTGGCCGACACGACGGGACGACCTCGCTCAGCGATTCGCCGCGTGGCGGTGGCCGGCATTCCAGATGAGCGTCGCCGCGGCCCTCGCATACTTCGCCGCCACCGTCGTCGCCGAGCGTTCAGCCAGCTACGCACCGATCACGGCCGTCGCCGCAATCGGCTTCGGGCGGGAGCGGCGGATCGAGCGCGGCGGGCTGCTGATCGCCGGGCTCGCCGTCGGCGTCGTCGTCGCCGAAGCGACATCGGCCTGGCTCGGGGGCGTGTGGTGGCAGGTCGGGCTCGTGCTCGGGGTCAGTGCGCTGATCGCCGGCATCGTGCTCGACGCCGAACTCGCCGTCGCCTACGCGGCGATCAATGCAGCGGTCCTGATCGCGGTGCCCGGCTCGGAAGGGTGGGTGCCCGAACGGGCGATCGCTGCTGCTGTCGGCGTGCTCGTCGCGATCGCCGTCGTGCTGCTGCTGATGCCGCCGTCGCCAGACCGTCAGCTGCGGTTCAGCCTGCAGCGGCTCGGTACGGCCGCGTCCGCCGCCGCCGTCGCCGCCGTCGAGGCGCTGGAGGAACCGTTCGACGCCGACCGCTCGTTCGCCGAGGGTGACGACCGTGCCACGATTGCCGCCGCCCGGCGGCTCGACGACGAGATCGAGCGCAACCATTCGACGGCCGACCACGCCCGCCAGATCACGCGCTGGTCACCGATCCGCCGTCTGCGGCCCCGCGATGGGGCCTATCTGCGCGACCTGGCGCACGACCTGCGACCGACGTTGCGGACGATGTCGACGATCGTCCGGCTGAGCGACCGGATGCTGCTCCACGGCGTCCACGCCGACCCCCGCACGATCAGCGCGATCAACGCGGTCGGCGAGATCACCGAGGCGGTCGTCGATCAGCTCGGCGATCGTCGAGACCTCGACGCCGAAACCCGGCGGCAGCTGCAGGCGGCCGTCGACCGCCTGGACGGCACCCCGCTCGAACACGCCTCCGAGCTCGCGGTGCACGAGGAGCTGCGCGGGATGCTCGCCGACCTCCACGACGTCGTCCGGCATCACGGCAGTTGCGACCTGCCCGGTCCGGAGCATTTCGCCGCCGAGCAGGGCGGCATCCGCCTCGGCCCGACCTGAGCACGTCGGGCGACGCGGATCGGCCGCGCCGCCGGGCACGAGGCGCGGCGGCGCGGCATAGCGTCAGGACGGTGTGAGGTGGAACGTCTGCGGCCCGTCGGGCAGCTCGACGGTGACCGACACGACCCGGAAGCCACTGCTGTCGGTGTCGTCGAGCTCGACGGTCATCCGGCCGAGGCGGTAGTCCTCGGTCAGCGCCATCTGCTCGGCGCCGCGACGCGCGATGCGCACATCGGGCGACAACTCGCTCTCGCTCATGCCGAGCAGCCCGTGAGCTTCCTGAATCGTCTGGTCGACGGGGAACTCGTCGCCGATCGGATCGCTCGGTGCCGGATTCCCGGTGCCGTCCTCGTAGCAGTCTGCGTCGCCGACGAGGCATGCCCCGCCGGCCGCGCCACCGGTCGAGTCGCCCGGTTCGGCTGCGTCCGTGTCCGAGCCGCAGGCGGCGGCGCCGATCGCCAGCACGCCGACCATCAGCGTCGTTGCGAACGTTCTGTACATGGGGGGTTTCCTTTCGTCACGCCGGGGCTCACCCGGACGCCTTTCGATCGCCGAACCGTTCGGCGCATCCGATCGATTCGACGCCGCCCACCGGCGGCCTGGTTCCCGCCCACGGTGTGCATCCGGTCACAGTCGTCTCCGTGCGAGGCGCCACTGCGACTCCAGTAGCCGTGCCTGGCACGACTGCGACTCGGCCCGCGGCCGGTCTCCGCATCTCGCCGCCGTCGCCGGCTGTGACAACATCAGTTCGGTGAGATCGTCTGGCGTCCCGCCGTGTTGAAGTCGCTCGGCGCGACCATGGCCCAGGTCACGCAGCGGCTGCGCGCCGGCGACACGACGCCGGAGCCTGGGCGGTACGACCGAGCGCAGCACCTCGCCCACCGTGCCGAGCGACGGCGCCAGCTGAAGACGATTGCGGTCCTTGCCGTCCTTTTCGTCGCGATGGTCGGCACGTTCAGCTTCGCGTTCCACGAGCTGATGGATCGCGAGGGCCGCTCGTTCTCGTGGCCGACGAGCGTCTACTGGACGCTGACCACGATGACGACGCTCGGCTTCGGTGACATCACCTTCGAGTCCGACGCCGGCCGCATCTTCTCGGTGATCGTGCTGCTCTCGGGGTCGGCGTTCCTGCTCGTGATGCTTCCGTTCGTGTTCATCCAGTTCGTCTTCATCCCCTGGATGAACGATCGCGAGCGGCGGCGCGCGCCCCGGTCAGTGCCGAGCTCGGTCGCCGGCCATGTCATCCTCACCTCTCTCGGCTCGATCGAAGAGGCCCTGCTCGATCGAGCCGAACAGGCCGGCGTGCCCTACGTCGTCATCGTCGAGGACGTGGACGACGCCGGACGACTGCACGACGAGGGACGAACGGTGATGCTCGGTGAGCTCGACGACCCGCGCACCTATCACAACGCGCGGGTCGGGCAGGCCGCGATGGTGGTGGCCACCCAGAACGACCAGACCAACACCAACATCGCATTCACCGTCCGCGAGGTCGCGCCGCAGATCGAGATCGTCGCCAGCGCCAACTCGCCGGCATCGGTCGACATCTTGGAGATCGCCGGAGCCAACCACGTCGTGCAGCTCGGTGAGATCCTCGGTGAGGCGATGGCGGCCCGCACGCTCGGACTCGGTGGGCGGAGCCACAAGATCGGCAGCTTCGCCGGTCTGCAGATCGCGGAGGCCGGCGCGGTCGGTACCGACCTGGTCGATCACACGCTCGCCGAGTCGCGGTTGAGGGAGCGGTTCGGCGTGGGGCTGATCGGGGTGTGGGATCGCGGCGACTTCGCCATTGCCACCGCCGACACGGTGCTGCGCGACTCGTCGATGTTGCTGCTCGCTGCGACGGCCGAGCAGCTCGCTGCCTTTGATCGCGCGTACGCCACCGACTCGCCGACCGCGAAGAACGCGGTGATCGTAGGTGGCGGCCGAGTCGGCCGAGCGGTCGGGCGTGCCTTCGCCGATGAGGGCATCGAGTTCGCGATCGTCGAGCAGTTGGCCGAGCGGGAGCGCGAGGGCGTGCGGTACGTGATCGGCGACGCCGCGGACCGTCCGGTGCTCGAGGAGGCCGGAATCAACGACGCCGGCGCGGTGCTGATCACCACGCACGACGACAACGTCAACGTCTACCTGACCCGTTACTGCCGCGGGCTGCGACCGGATGCGCGGATCGTGTCCCGGTCGAGACTGGACCGCAACGTGTCGACGCTGTACCGAGCCGGCGCCGACGCCGTGCTGTCGTACGCCGGCACCGGGTCGGCGGCGATCTGGAACCACTTCCGCGGCGACGAGACGTTGCTCGTTGCGCACGGGCTCAACCTGTTCCGTACGCCGATCCCGCGTGAACTCGCCGGGACGACGTTGGCCGACGCGCACGTCTACCGGCGCACGCAGTGCAACGTCGTGGCGGTCGAGGCCGACGGCGTGATCAGCGGAACCCCCGACCCCCACGTTCCGCTGCCGGCCGACGGCGAGCTCGTGATGGTCGCAACCGACGTCGCCGAGGCCCGCTTCTCCGAGGTCTTCCCGCATGCCCGGCAACGACCGCTGTTCGATCGCGTCCGGCGCTGACGGCTGACGGCCGGCAGGGGTGTTACAGCTGGTGCCTGGCACCAGATGTAACACCTTCGTCCGCACGATTGGGCGTGCGGTGACGCGGTACGGTCCGCTGCATGGTGCGCCGCTCGCCGTTCCACGATCGGGTCGCCGCCGCGAACCAGACGTCGCTGTGGAGCCACTGGGCGGGTCATCTCGTCGTCGACAAGTATGAGATGTCCGAGAAGTTCGAGTACACCGCGATCCGCAACGCCGTCGGGATGTTCGACTCGTCACCGCTGTACAAGTACCGCATCGTCGGCCCCGACGCCGAGCGGTTCCTCGGCGGTGTCCTGGCCCGTGACATCCGCACCTGCGGCCCCGGGCAGGCGCAGTACACGATCTGGTGCGACGACCGCGGCTTCGTCAACGAGGACGGCGTCGTGTTCCGCCACGGCGACGACGACTTCCTGCTCACCGCCGCCGAGCCCAACCTCGCCTACTTCGAGCACCTGGTCGGTTCACAGCGCGTCGTGATCAGCGAGGTGACCGACGACATCGGGATCCTCGCCGTACAGGGGCCGCGCAGCCGCGCCGTCCTCGCGGCGCTGGCACCCGAGGCCGACCGTCTCGCCTACTTCGAGCACACCGACGCGAAGATCGCCGGCGCTCCGGTCACGATCTCGCGCACCGGCTTCACCGGTGACCTGGGCTTCGAGATCGTCTGCGCCGCCGACGACGCGAACGCCGTCTGGGACGCGGTCGCCGCGGCGGGCGAGCCCCACCGCATCCAACCGTTCGGGCAGACCGCGTTGCTGATGGCGCGGATCGAAGCCGGCCTACTGCTGATCGACGTCGACTTCGAAGCGAGCCGCTTCGCGGAGAACGACGAGCACCGGTCGACCCCGCTCGAACTCGGCCTCGGCTGGATGCTGAAGGGCATCGACGACGAGGCCCGGCCGTTCATCGGCCGGGCGGCGATCCGGCGCGAGCGCGACGAGGGGACGTCGCGCTGGAAGATGGTCGGCCTCGTCGTCGACTGGGAGGACTACGACCGCAAATTCACCGCCGCCGGCATGGTGCCACCGAAGGACCACACCCCGGTGCACGAGGACATGATGGTGTACGACGACGACGCCCGACGCGTCGGCTACGCGACGAGCTTCATGTATTCGCCGACGGTGCAGCGCCACATCGCACTCGCGCGCGTCCGCCCCGAGTTGGCGACGCCCGGCACGAACGTCAACCTCGAATTCACGATCAATCACAGCTACGTCAAGGTCGGCGCGCACGTCGCCCGCACCCCGTTCTTCGCGCCGGACCGCAAGACCTCGATGCCCGACGATCCGGTCGCCGAACCGGCCGACGACGAAACCGGAGACGCCTCATGAGCGACCGTGAGTACGACGCGATCGTGATCGGCGGCGGCCACAACGGCCTCGTCAACGCCGCCTACCTCGCGAAGGCGGGCCTGCGCACGCTGCTCCTCGAGCGGCGCCACCTCGTCGGCGGCGCGGCGATCACCGAGGAGCTCAGGCCCGGCTTCCAGTTCACGACGTTCTCGTACGCGCTGAGCCTGCTGCGGCCGAACATCATCCACGAGCTCGACCTCGTCCGCCACGGTTTCATGCCGCTGCTGATGCCGTCGTCGTTCTGCCCGATGGAGAACGGCGACAGCCTCGTGATGGGTCAGGACCGCAACGAGAACATCAAGGAGATCGCCCGCCACTCCCCGCACGACGCGGACGCCTACGACCAGTACAGCCACGACATGGACATGGTCGTGCGGGCGGTCAAGCCGTTGTTCGACTCGGTGCCGCCGAACCTCTTCGACACGTCCCCCGACGGGCTCGCCGAACTGGCCGACCTCGCCCGGCACCTGCGCGGCATCGAGCCGACCGTGGTGCACAATCTCGTGCGGCTCCTCACCGGCAGTGCGGCCGATTTCCTCGACGACTACTTCGAGAGCGACGTCCTCAAGGGCTACCTCGCGTCGTCGGGCATCATCGGAACGAAGGTCGGCCCGATGTCGCAGGGTTCCGGGCTGGTGTTGCTGTTCCACAGCATGGGTGAGCACGACGGCCACTTCGGCAAGTGGGCGTTCCACAAGGGCGGCAACGGCGGGTTCACGCAGGTGCTCGCGAGGGCCGCCGAGGCGCTCGGTACCGAGATCACGTTGAATGCCGAGGTCGAACGGGTGATCACGACGAACGGGAAGGCGACGGGCGTCGCGCTCACCGACGGCACCGAACTGCGCGCCGACGTCGTTGTCTCCGCCGCCGACCCGCGCCGCACGTTCACCGAGTTCGTCGACCCGCGCGAGCTGCCCGCGGATCTCGTCGACAGCCTCCGGCGTTATCGGTACCAGGGCACGTCGTCGAAGGTGAACTTCGCGCTCGACGGCCTCCCGCGCTACCCGTCACTCGGCGATCGCAGCGACATGTTCCGCGGGTTCACGAACATCGGCCCGACCGTCGAGTACCTCGAGCGGGCCTTCGACGAGGCGAAGTACGGCTGGTACTCGACGCGGCCGTTCATCGACGGCGCGATCCAGTCGACGATCGACCCGGACATGGCGCCGCCCGGCAAGCACGTGATGTCCTGCTTCGTGCACTACACCCCCTATGAGCTGAAGGGCAGCACGTGGGACGCCGAACGGGAGCAGATGGCCGACAACGTGCAGGACACGCTGGAGTCGTTCTTCCCCGGCTTCGGCGACCTCGTGCTGCAGCGCGAGATCGTCACGCCGCTCGACATCGAGACCGTCGCCGGCCTGCCGGAGGGCAACATCTTCCACGGCGAGTTCCTCGCGCCGCAGATGTACTTCTTCCGGCCGGCGCCGGGCTGGAACCAGTACCGGACGCCGATCGACGGCTACTACCAGTGCGGGTCGGGGACGCACCCGGGTGGGTGCGTCAGCGGCGGCCCCGGCTGGCTCGCCAGCAAACAGATCCTGAAGGACCTCGCCGCCCGTTCGTCGCAGCGGACGTGACCCTTTGCGATGATGATGTCCCCGCCGGGGCGGGGACATCGTCATCCCATGTCGGGGTGAGGGTCCCGGTGACTCCGGCGATGATGATGTCCCCGCCGGGGCGGGGTGATCGTCATCGCACGTCGGGGGGAGGCAACGTCATCGCTCGTCGGGGTGAGGGTCCCGGTGACTCCGGCGATGATGATGTCCCCGCCGGGGCGGGGTGATCGTCATCGCACGTGGGTGTGAGGGGGAGGGGTCAGACGGATCGGGAGCCGATCATCTGCTTGTAGGACGCCTTCGCTGCGTACATCAGGGCGTCGGCGGTCGCGACCGTCTGCGCGAGCGGTTCGTCGCCGCGGTTCGTCGCGTGTCCGGCGGCGATGCTGAACTCCGGCCGGGCGATCCGTTCCACGTCCATCAGGCTGTGGAGCT
Organism: Ilumatobacteraceae bacterium; assembly: GCA_024644465.1. Classification (GTDB taxonomy): domain Bacteria; phylum Actinomycetota; class Acidimicrobiia; order Acidimicrobiales; family Ilumatobacteraceae; genus Ilumatobacter_A. Next base: position 11,930 of record JAHEKY010000020.1, read on the forward strand.
GGCTGATGAACCGGTCGCACACCGCCTCGCCGGCGCCGCGCATCAGAATCGCGAACTCGTCGCCACCGATGCGCGCCACCACGTCGTCGGCGCGCACGAGCGTCGACAGGCAGCGCGCCGCGGACACCAGCAGTTGGTCGCCGGCCTCGTGGCCCTGGCTGTCGTTGACCAGTTTCAGGTCGTTCACGTCGGCGATGATCACCGAGATCGGCCCATCGCCGCGCTCGCAGGAGCGAAGTGCGTCGTCCCACCCGCGGCGGTTCATCAGCCCGGTCAGGGCATCCATCCGCGCCTCGACGGTCGCGCTGCTCGCCTCGGTCTGCAGCCGCTCCCGCTCCGAGCCGGCATAGAGCACGAGCTCGGCCGCATCGGCGAGTCGCCGTCCCAGCTTCTGACACATCGTCGTGAACCCGCGCGGCCCGCGGTCGGTGTGCGCGCACACGAGCAGCCCACCGAACGCCGGGGCGGTCGGCAGGGCGATCCACGAGCGGATCCGGAAGTCCGGTGGGACCGGGATCGGCAGTGGCACCTCGTCCGCGTTCTGGATGCAGATCGGGGCATTCACCGAACGCGCCAGCTTGCCGAGCGCCTCGGTCAGCGCTTCGGCGTCGACGTCGTGAACCGTGTGGTCGTCGAACGCGATCTTTCCCTCGGTCGGCAGATACAGCACGCCGTACTCGCACGACAACGCGCTCGCCGTCGACGCGACGACATGGCGCATCGCCTCGTCGAGCGTGTCGGGCGCGTTCGAGATCAGGTCCTGTAGCGCCTCGGACATCTCGAGTTCGTCGGCGAGGCGCTTCGCGGGGGAGACGCTCGACGTGTTCTCCGCGAGCACCGTCGCGCGGGACGACCACTCCGAGTTCGGCAGATCCGGGAGGTCGCGATCGGTCATCGACCCGAAGATCACGACCGTGTCGCGGTCGACCGGGACGACGACGGCGCTGCGCGGGTGGTACGGGCCGACGAGCCAGCGTTGCTCGTCGTTGCGGACGTGATGGGTGCCGTCGGTCAGCGCCCGCCCGACGGCGGGTGCCGCGTCTTCGTCGACTTCGACGATGCCGGCCCAGCCCTCGCCGCGTCCGCGTCCGCCGAGGTGGGCCCAACGGCCGGAACCGATGCGCCGCAGCACGAACGAGTCGAGCCAGTCGTGTGAGTCCGCTGACGCAGACGACGCCATCGTCGCCGACGACCGCGACGTCGTCGGCGGCTGGAGCTGCGCGAGGAAATGATCGGCCGGGATCGCCGGCGACCGCAGGAAGCCCTGCCACGCATCGCAGCCGAGCGACTCGAGCGCGGCGCGCTGCGACTCGAGTTCGACGCCCTCGGCGACGACCCGGAGACCGAGGGCATGGCCGAGACGGATGACGTTGCGGACGATCTCGTGGTCGACACCCGTCCCGTCGACGCTCGCCACGAACTGGCGGTCGAGTTTGACCATCGTCAGCGGCAGCGAGCGGAGGTGCGACAGCGATGCGAAACCGGCACCGAAGTCGTCGAGCGCGAGCCCGACACCGAGTGCCCGCAGCCCGGCGAGATTGGCGTGGACCACCGGCAGGTCCTCGATGAAGGCCGTTTCGGTCAGTTCGAGGATCAACAGCTCGTGGGGCATGTCGTGCTCGCGCAGGATCCTCGCCGTCGCGTCGACGAGCTGCGGATCGGCCAGTTCGGTCGCGTCGACGTTGACCATCATCGTGATGCACCCGTGACCGGCCGCGCGCCACGCGGCATGCGTCCGGCACACCTCGGCGAGGACCTGGCGGCCGACTTCGCGCATCCGTCCCATCCGGGACGCGGCGTCGATCACCGCGAGGGGGGACACGGCGGCGCCGTCGAGCCGGGTGCGCAGCAGCGCCTCGGCGCCGATGACCGCCCGCGTGTCGAAGCCGATCATCGGCTGGTAGTAGACGCCGAGTCGGTCGGGAGACTGGAGCAGCCAGTCCAGTTGCTCTGCGGTCACATTCATGTCGCTCCTTGTGCCACTTTCAGTGGTGTTATCAACACTCTGTGTATCGGCTGGAGGGCGCGGATGCTTGACCGTGCGTTTTCGCTGCGGTGCGGGGTCGGTGACGTTGTTCTGACAACCATCGTCAAAGTTGTGTCTGACACAACTTTGACTGGCGCCAGAGCACGGTCGCCGCGCCGACGCATGCCAGCGCGACCGCACCACTGAAGGCGAGCACCCACACGAGGCCGTCGCCGATGGCGTCGAGGGTCGCGCCGGACGTCACGACGTCGTCGCCGCTGAGCACGTCGCGCACGACTTCGACGTTGCCGGTCCGGTTGCCGACGACGAACAGCAGGATCGCGCCGCCGATCGCGACGCCGTACGTGATGCCGATCGTGCGGATGAACTGGTGCGCGCTGTTCACGCGGCCCATCTCACGGTCGCTTGCGCTCGCCTGGAGCAACGTCAGCCCGGCGGTCGAGACGAACCCGATCGAGACACCCATCAGCAGGAATGCACCGAACACGATCGGTATCGGCCACGTCTGCGCGATCCCGAAGCCGGCGAGGACGACGGCGGGCACCATCACGCACGAGCCGAGCAGGATCGCGTCCGCTTCGCGCCACCGTTCGAGCATCCGGCTGACGGCGAATGCCGCCGACGACCAGCCGACCGTCAGGAACAGCACCGAGAACGCGGCGAACGCTTCGGAACGGCCGCGGGTCGTGCGCATGTACAGCGGCAGGTAGTTGTCGGCTGCGAGCCCGGCGATCAGCACGAGCCCGGATGTGACGTGGATCCGCTGGAGCGGGAAGCGGGTGATGTGGTGTCGGGCGACGAGTGGCTCGTCTGCTCGACCGGAGTGCCTCCAGAATGCTCCGGCGAGCGCGATCGTCGTGGCCGCTCCGACGGCGCAGAGCCACCAGCGAACGCCGATCTGGGAGACCGCGAGCAGCGACGCGGCGACGAGCGCGCCGATCAGTGCGATGCCTCGTCCGTCCATCACGACGCGCTGCGGTCTGTCGCGCGTGCTCGGCAGCGTCCGCCAGCCGGCCGCCAACGCGAGTGCGGTGATCGGCAGTTGGACGATGAAGATCATCCGCCAGCCGGCGAACGAGAGCAGACCGGCGGTGATCACCGGCCCGCCGAACCCGAGCGTGCCCCAGACCATCGAGTTGGCGGCGAACGCCCTCGGCCGCAGCCGGGCGGGATAGGCGAGCCCGACGGCGGTCAGCGCGACCGAGATCACCAGCCCACCGCCGATGCCCTGCAGCGCCCGTGCCGCGACGAGGACCGGCATGTTCGGCGACGCGGCCGCCGCGGCGCTCGCCACCAGGAACCACACGCCGGTCGCCCGGAACGTTCGGCGAACGCCGACCGCATCGATGATCGGCCCCGCCGTGATTCCGGCGACCGCCGACATCGCCAGGAACCCCGTGATCACCCACGGCAGCAACGCCACGTCGCCGAGATCGTCGGCGATCGAGGGGAGCGCGGCGACCAGGGCCAGACCGTCGAAGGCCACGATCGCGACGATCGTCAGGTTCGCCAGGGTCACCGGCAGGTAGTCGCCGGACCAGATGCCGCCGCTCGGGTCGCGCTGAGCGTCCGATTCCACCAGCGCACGCTACTGCGAGCGGCAACCGCACGCCGGCTCACATCGGCGAACGGACCGCCCGTCAGGGGGCGAACTCGGCCTCGAACTTCTCGCGGTCGAACGCCTGCTCGAAGCCGATGACCGCCCAGTAGTCGTCGTGCCCGGCGCGGCGCAGACCCTCGGTGCGGTGGTTGCCGTCCTCGACGACGAGGTGGTCGTCCTGGAACGTGACGATCAGCGGCGGTGGCTCCCAGCCGTCCTCGATCGACTCCTCCATGCCCTCGACGGTCTCGAGGTCGTCGTCGCCGAGGCGCTCCAGCGTCGGCTGGTCCGGCGGGCCGGCGAGGCGATGGAGGTCGTCGAACGGGAGCCTGACCGGGCCGGCCCACTCAGCCACGTCAAAGCGCAGCCGCTCGCCGAGGATCGCATTGTCGCTGCCCGGGCTGGCGAGGAACGCGGAGACCCAGCCCGCGAGATCGTTACGATCCGCTGCGGCTCGAGCGCCGTCGACGGTGAACGCGTGCTGCTCGGGTGTCGCTTGTGACATGACCTGTTCGGACATGCACGATCCGTACCCGCTCGGGCCGGATCTCAAGCACGAATCTCATCCGTCCAGCTCATCCGTCGAGATGCCGCGCGTCGTCGTAGCTGCGCAGCGTCCACTGCCCGTTCGACCGGTCGTGTTCCCACTCGGTGAGGCCGGTGTGCGTCGGCACGAGACGGGCGCTGACGGCGTCTGTCGGGACTCCCAGCCGGACGCGCAGCGACGCCGCGATCACCCCGGCATGACACACCGCCATCACCGTCTGGCCGATGTGCTCGTCGGCGATGCGGTCCATCGTCGCCCGCACCCGGTCGTGGAATCCGTTCCAGCTGTCGCCGCCCGGCGCGAAGACTCGGTCGGGTTCGGCGGCCATGTCGAACGAACCGAACCGGCTCGGATACTCGGCCCAGTCGACGCCGTCCGCCTCGCCGGTGTGGACCTCGCAGAGGTCGCAGTCCTGCGGGACGTCGTCGAACCCGAGGGCACGGGCGATGATGCCGGCGGTCTCGATCGCGCGCGGGATCTGGCTCGTCAGGAGCACGTCGACCGCGGGCCGGCCGTTCGTTGTCAGGTGCTCGCCGAGCCGCGCTGCCTGGCGCCGACCGATGTCGGTCAGCCCGCGACAACCCACTGGGCCGCCGATCGGGCCGTGGAACCCGGCATGCGCATCGCCGTGGCGAACGAGGATCAAACGCACGTCGACACGATACGCGGCAGCCGGACCCGAGCCGTCGGCCGGCGCGACGCGGTCGCCCACGACGGCCGCACCCCGCCATACTGACGGCATGAGCAACGACGACAGTGCAGCTCCGGCGCCGGCCGAACCGGATGGCACGGATCCCGTCGGCGCGACCGCGGGTGAGGAGCCGACCGACGCCCAACTCGATGCCTACGACCTCGACGGCGACGGCAAGATCTCGATCGTGGAGAACGAGCGGGCCCGGCTCGGGGTCGTCGACGCGCGCCTGGAGGAGATCGCCGAACAGGGCGGCCTCAAGGGCAAGCTCGCCCACGCCGCCCACAAGGTCCTCCGGAAGTTCGACAACGACTGAGGCGGCGGATCACGCTCAGGGCGCGAGCGCGATCGAGTCGCACAGCCGGAGACCGCGATCGAGATCGCCGCGGTCCTGGTTGCGCGCCCACTGGAGCCACAACCCGTTCTGGATGACGATGATGTCGGTCGCCCGCTCCGTCGACTGCCGCAGCGTCAGGTGTGGGCGGGCGTTGCGGATGAGCTTCGCCAGGTTCTTCGCGTAAGGGTCGCACATGCTTCGTTCGACGTTGGCGATCTCGTCGTCGGTTCGCGCCACCGCCCAGACCGAGATCCACAGTGCGAGGTAGTCGGGGGCGAGGAAGTCGTCGTGGTACGCGCCGCGGATGTAGGCCCGGACGCGGTCGTCGGCGCCGTCGATCCCGGCGATCGCCTCGTTCGTCTTGTCGAGCAGCCGGTCGGTGGCGAGCTGGAACGCAGCTTCGATCATCGAGCGTTTGTCGTCGAAGTGATAGCTGAGCAGCCCGAGCGACACGTCGGCTTCTCGGGCGACGGTGCGCATGCTCGCCCCGTCGATGCCGTCGCGGGCGATGCACGACATCGCCGCGTCGAGGATCTGTTCCTGCGTCTCGGACAGTGTCACGCGATCCAGTCTGACGGAACACTGGACAATCGTCCAGTCGGTGCGTACGATGCGACTGGACGAACGTTCAGTTCGTGGACCGAGACGACGAAGGGGAAGAACGGAGCCAGATGCCGACGGCATTCGCTGCTGTGGAGATCGATCTCGACGCGTTGATCGACCTCGACGCGCACCCGATCCACGAGGTGGGCAGCCCAACCCGCTCGGCGCTCGTCGCCGAAGCTCGCGCGCAGATGGGCACGTCGGGTTGCTTCCGGTTTCCGGGGTTCGTGCGCGCCGAGGCGGTCGAGCGGATGTGCGCCGAGGCCGCCGGCCTGCACGACGCGACGTACTGGTCGCAGGCGGACCACAACCCGTACTTCTCCGAGGACGACGAGTCGTGGCCGGCCGACCATCCCCGCCGCACGTTCCAGCACCGGCGCAGCGGCTTCATCAACTCCGACATCCTCACGACCGACTCGGTGTTGCGCCAGTTGTACGACTGCGACGTGCTGCTGCACTTCGTCTGGGAATGCCTCGGCACGCCGAAGCCGATCTACCGCTGGGCAGATCCACTCGGTCGCAACCCGTACGGGGTGATGGAGCCGGGCCATGAACTGCCGTGGCACTTCGACGGCAACGAGTTCACCGTCAGCGTCCTCGTCCAGCGCGCCGACGTCGGCGGCGTGTTCGAGTACGTGCCCAACATCCGCCGTCCGGATTCGGAGAACTTCGAACACGTCGCCCACGTGCTCGCCGGGGGCCGCGACGGAGTGCGCCGACTCGACCTCGTGCCGGGCGACCTCCAGTTGTTCGCCGGCCGCTACTCGATGCATCGCGTCACCGAGGTCGAGGGGGCCACGACGCGCTACATCGGCCTACCGACCTACGTGCACGACCCGTACCGGATGAATCGCCCGTACCACTCGACGTCGATCTACGGCCGGGCGACACCGCAGCACGTCGAACGCGAGCGGGTGCTCGTCGACGGGTTGGTCGACTGATGATCCGCACGGTCGGCTTCATCGGGCTCGGGAACATGGGCGGCCCGATGGCCCGCAATGTCGTGCGCTCCGGCTTCACGACCGTCGTCGCCGACCTCGACCCCGCGAGGGTCGCCGCGCTCGTCGCCGACGGGGCCGTTGCGGCGGTCGACGCGGCCGCCGCCGCGCACGACGCGGACGTCGTCATGACGTCGCTTCCTGGCCCCGCGCAAGTCCGCTCGGTCGGCGAACAGATCCTCCCGGTGATGCGTCCGGGTGCGACCTGGATCGACCTCAGCACGAACGACCTCACCTGTGCCCGCGATCTCGCCGAGATGGCTGCCCAGCACGGCATCGACGTGCTCGACGCACCGGTCACCGGCGGCATCGAGGGGGCGCAGGCCGGCACGCTGAACGTGCTCGTCGGCGGTGACGAAGCGGTGCACCGCCGCAACGTGCCCGTGCTGCAGGCGATCGGCGAACGGTACGACCTGATCGGCCCGCACGGGGCCGGGTACGTCGCCAAGATCGCGCAGGTGATGCTGTGCTACCTCAACTCGGTCTGCCTGACCGAGGCGCTGTTGCTCGGCGTCAAGGGCGGCGTGGCGCCGGCTGCGATGCTCGACATCATCGGCAACAGCACCGGGCGGAGCTACGTCGCGGAACGCTACGGGCCGGAGATCCTCGCCGGCAGCTACGACGCGAGTTTCGATCTGACGCTCGCTGCGAAGGACCTCCGCCTCGCGCTCGGCCTCGCCGCCGACGTCGGCGCGAAGCTCGACTTCACCGCCCGCGTCAGCGAGCTCTACCGCGACGCAGAGGCCCGCTTCGGGCCGGGTGCCCCGCACCTCACAGCGATGCGCACGATCGAGGACGCCAACGACCTCGTGCTCCATCACGCCGCGCCCGACACCGCCTCCCCGACACCGCCCGCCCACGCGAGAGGATGACCCCATGACCGACGACCCCACGACCCGCCGGGAAACGGCCGGCAACCGCGAAGTCTCCGCCGACGACTTCCGATCGGCACAGGCCGGCAGCTTCACCGGCGACGAATGGCAGGCGCGTGTCGACCTGGCCGCGATGTACCGGCTCGCCGCCCACTTCGGCTACGACGACCTGGTCTGGAACCACATCACGATGCGCGTGCCCGGCTCCGATCACGACTTCTTCCTCAACAAGTTCGGTCTGCTCTACAACGAGGTCACCGCGTCCAACCTGATCAAGGTCGACAGCGACGGCACCGTCCTCGAGGGGCCCGCCGACGTCAACACGGCCGGCTTCGTGATCCACTCCGCGATCCACAACGACTTTCCGCAGTGGAAGGTCGTCTTCCACGCGCACGTCCCGGACGCCCTGGCGGTCACCGCGCTCACCAACGGGTTCGAACACCTCGTGCAGGACACCTCGATGCTCTACGGCGAAGTCGGCTACCACGACTGGGAGGGATTGTCGCTGACGCTCGAGGAGCGCGAGCGCCTCGCCAAGAACATGGACGGCAACCGGGCGCTGATCATGCGCAACCACGGCTTCCTCACGGTCGGCGAGACCGCCGGCGAGGCGTTCATGGTGATGCACTACCTGATCCGCGGGTGCCGCACGCTGCTCAAGGCGTACGGCAGCGGCCTCGACGTCGACCCCGGCCCGACCGACATCTGGGAGCTGTCGAAGCGCCAGTACGACAACTTCCCCCTCGGCAAGCACGAGTGGCCCGCGCTGCTGCGGCTGCTCGACCAGACCGACCCGAGCTACCGCCAATAGCCGAGGCGCGCCGCGACCGATGAAGATCGAGCACATCGAGACGACCCTCGTCGACGTGCCCTTGCGCGCCCCGATCGGCACCGCGATCCACTCGATCCGATCCGTCGGCTGCGTGCTCGTCGACGTGACGACAGTCGACGGTGCGGTCGGCCAGTCGTTCGCCTTCACCCTCAACGGCGACCGGTTGCGGGCGCTCGACGAGACGGTCACCGGGCTCGGGCACCTCGCCGTCGGCCGTCCGGTGTGCGAGACGACGGCGATCTGGGATGCGATCTGGGACGAGATCAACCCGACCGGACACAAGGGCACCACCGTCTCGGCGCTGTCGGCGATCGACGTCGCGTGCTGGGATGCGTGGGGCCGCACCCTCGGCCAGCCGCTCCATCGCGTGTTCGGGGCGTGTCGCGACTCGATCGACACCTATGCGAGCTCGGGGCTGTGGCTGAACGCCTCGATCGACGAACTCGTCGCGGAGGCCGCCGAGTTCGTCGCGCGCGGGTTCCGGGCAGTCAAGCTGCGGATCGGTTCCGACGATCCGGATGCCGACGTGGCACGGGTGCGGGCGGTGCGTGCCGCGGTGGGCGACGACGTCGGCCTGCTCGTCGATGCGAACCAGAAGTTCACGCCGAAGGAGGCGATCCGGCTCGGCCGTCGGCTGGAGGAGTTCGACCTGACGTGGTTCGAGGAGCCGGTGTCCGCGGACGACCTCGTCGGACATGCCGACGTCCGGGGCGCGCTCGACACGCCGATCGCGTCGGGCGAGACCGAGTACACCCGGTTCGGGATGCAGGCGATGCTCGACGCCCGCGCCGCCGACGTGTTGATGCCCGACCTCCAGCGGATCGGCGGCTACACCGAGTTCCGGCGGGCTGCGGCGGCCGCGGCAGCCCGGCACGTTCCCGTGTCGAGCCACTTCTTCACCGAGCACAGCCTCGCCCTCGCCGGATCACTGTCGAACTGTGTCTCCGTCGAGCACGTCGACTGGTTCGCGCCGCTGTTCCGCGAGCGCGTCGAGCTCTGCGACGGACGCCTGCTCGTTCCCGACCGGCCGGGACACGGCTTCACGTTCGACCCCGACGCCGTCGGCCGGTTCCGACGCGTGTGATGCGCGCCCCCGCCAGCCTTCCGTGGACGGATCGTTGCGGAATCCGCATCACAACGTCCTCAGAACGTCGGGTGGGCAGTCGGGAGTGGCAGTGAGCAAGCCGGAGAAGTGGTCCGACCCGGCCCACAAGCTGTTTGCCCACCAGGTCGGCTTCACCGCGCCGCCGATGGACTTCGACGCGGCCCCGAGCGACTTCCTGCGGATCTGCCCGCCGACCGTCGGCGTGCACGGCCGGTTGCTCCACGCGCCCGGCTACGCCCACGAGTTGTCGCAGCGCGCCGACAACTTCCACCTCTTGGAGGACGTCGTCCACTGCATGTCGAACGCGGGGGCCGACGTCGTGGGGCAGGTCGGCACGAACTGGGTGCACGCGAACGGTACTGACGTCCACGACATCCGGCGCTTCGTGCGCGAGGTCGGCGAGAAGTACGAGACGCCGTTCCACATGGCCGGGATGACGCTCGTCGACGCCTGCGAGGCGAACGGCTACGAGCGCGTCGCGCTGAACTCGGTGTACTTCTGGCCGGACTGGCGCGACGGAGTCGTCCGGTTCCTGCGCAGCGCCGACATCGACGTCGTGTGGTTCGGCAACTTCGTCGACCAGGGCTGGTACCCGACCCAGCAGGAGGTCAACGACCTCACGTGGATCTTTCCCGGCGAGCTCGCCCTCGACTCGATGCGCCACGTGCTCGACCAGGCCCCCGACGTCGACGCGGTGCTCGTCAACGGGATGTCCAACTACCGCGACGCACGCGGTCAACCGCAGCGTCTCGTCGGCCTCGTCGCCGACATCGAGGCCGCGATCGGCACGCCGGTGATCTCAGCGGACGCGTCGCTCTACTGGGCGGTGCTGCGCACGCTCGGCGTCGAGCCGGTCGGCCGGCACGGCTCGCTGCTGTCGTCGCTGCAGGCACACGAGACCGCCGCACCAGCCGCGACCGACCACGCCGCAACCGGCCACGCCGCAACCGCCGATGCTTCGACCGATGATGAGAGGTGAACCGATGTTCCTGACACTGTGGGCCACGCCGCGATCGACGTCGACCGCGTTCGAGTGGATGATGCGCCAGCGCGGCGACTTCGACTGCTTCCACGAGCCCTGGAACGAGCTGTACTACTACGGCGAGGATCGCCGCAGCGACCGCGACCGGCACGTCGATCCGAAGCCCGGCCACAGCTACGCCACGGTCTGGGCCGAGCTCACCGCACGTGCGGACTCCGGCAATGTGTTCGTGAAGGACTTCGCCTACTCGGTCGAGCACGATCTCGACGACGACAAGCTCGACGTCATGACGCATGCGTTCCTCATCCGCGACCCGCTGCGGGTCGTGCAGGGCCTCGCGAGACACTGGCCCGACTGCACGTTCGAGGAGGCCGGCTTCGAGTCGCTGCACCGCCTCTTCCAGCGCGCCACCGACCGGCTCGGCCGCGTCCCGCCCGTGATGTACTCGGGTGATCTGCTCGACGACCCGACCGGCACGACGCGAGCGTTCTGCGCGGCGGTCGGCATCCCGTTCCTGGCCGAGGCGCTGGCGTGGGAGGCCGGCGATCGCAGCGAAGTGGCGTGGTACGGCGAGGGCACCGGGCCGTGGCACGACAACCTGCGCGCGAGCACCGGCATCCAGCATCCCGCCACCGAGTACCCGTCGCTCGACGACAACCCACGGCTCTTCGAGATCTACGAGCGGTGCATGCCGCTGTTCGACGAGCTGCGCCGGCACGCAATCAGCCCGATTCCCGACCCGGCGACGCCGCGACCGCAGGAGGCATGACATGGAGATCTCACTCGCCAGCAGGCGTGCGTTCGTGACGGCCGGTGGCGCAGGGATGGGCCGGGCGACCGTGCTGGCGATGCACCGGCTCGGCGCCGAGGTGTTCACGTGCGATGTCGACCCCAGCGGATTGGAGACGCTGCCCGACGGCGTGTCGTCGTCGGTGTGCGACGTCACGAACTCCGCGGAGCTCGACGCGTTGTTCGATCGGTTCCTGCCCGACGGGCTGGACTTCATGATCAACAATGCGGGCGTCGCCGGGCCGACGAAGCTCGTCGAGGACATCACCGACGACGAGTGGCGCCACACGATGGCGGTCTGCATCGACTCGCACTTCTACTGCGCGCGACGCGTCGTGCCCGTGTTCAAACAGCAGCGGCACGGCGCCATCGTCAACCTGATCTCCGGAGCGGGGATCCTCGGCTACCCGACCCGTTCGCCGTACGCCGCGGCGAAGTGGGCGGTCACCGGCCTCACCAAGACGCTCGCGATGGAACTCGGCCCCGACAACATCCGCGTCAACGGTGTCGTTCCCGGCAACGTGAACGGCGACCGGATGGAACGGGTGATCGCTGCGCATGCGACCACCGAGGGGCTCGACCCCGATGTCGTGCGCCGGATGTACGCGATCGGCACGTCGATGCAGTGCTACGTCGACCCGGAGGAGATCGCCGACCTGATCGTGTTCCTGTGCAGTGACTACGGCCGCCACATCTCGGGCCAGGTGATCGGCGTCGACGGCAACACCGAGACGCTCTGGCCGCGGAGCTGATCGTCGGTGGGTTCGCCGGTGCGACTCGACGAGCGCGAACAGCGTTGGCTCTCGGGCACCGACGGCGCCGCGATGCAACTCGCGATGCAGATGATGGTGACGGCGGCGGACGTCTCGAGCGCTGCCGAGTTCGTCGAGATCGAGTTCGCGCACATCAACTCGAGCTTCTACTCGGGCCAGGTGTCGCTCGACTTCGCCGAGTTCCTGCTCGCCAACGGCGGGTCGTTCGCGGTGCCGACGCACACGAACGCCAGCCTGATCGACTGTTCGACGCCCGGGCTGCGTGCGGAACGGGACCACCCGGTCGAGGTCGGCGGGGCGCGCCGGCTGATGGAGATCTACGCCGAGCTCGGCGCGTCGGCGATGTGGAGTTGCGCGCCGTACGCCGAGCCGACCGGTCGGCCCGGAAAGGGAGCGCACATCGTCGGCTCGGAGTCGAACGCGGTGTCGTTCTTCAACTCGGTGCTGGGGGCGAGGACGAACAAGTACGGCGACTTCATCGACGTGTGCGCGGCGATGACCGGCCGCGTACCGTTGGCCGGTCTCCACACCGATGCCGGACGCCGGGCGTCGCACGTCTTCGACGTCACGGGCCTGTCGGCCGACGATCAGGACGACCCGACCTTGCCCCACGTGCTCGGCATCATCCTCGGTCACGAGGCGGGTTCGGCGATTCCGGTCATCGTTGGCCTCGGCTCGGCGAGCGAGGACGATCTGAAGGCGATCGCCGCAGCCGGCGGCACGTCGGGAGCCGTCGAGATGTTCCACGTCGTCGGCATCACCCCGGAAGCACCGACGCTCGATGCCGCCACCGGGGGAGTGGCGCCAACGCGACGAACGATCGTCGATTCGGCGTTGATCAGGTCGACCCGCTCGCGCCTGTCGACATCGTCGACGGGGCCCCTGCGCGCGGTGTGTCTGGGGACTCCGCACTTCACGGCGAGCGAGTTCGCCGGCCTGCGTACCGCACTCGACGGTCGTTCCGTCGACGGTCGCGTGCAGCTGCTCGTCACGACGAGCCGGGCGGTGCTCGCCGAGATCGGGTCCGTGGGTTGGGACGAGGAGTTGCGCGCCGCGGGCGTGCAGATCGTGCTCGACACGTGCACGTACTACACGCCGCGTGCCCGTGGCGTCGCCGGGCTCGTGATGACGAACTCGGCGAAGTGGGCGTACTACGCCCCGGGGATCCTCGGTGTCGAGGTCGCGTTCGGGTCACTGCAGGAGTGCGTCGACGCGGCGGTGTCGGGCAGGGTCGGCGACCGTGGCTGACGGCAAGATCCACGGCCGGGTGCTGCACGCCGGCGCGGCGACGGCGCCGATGATCCGGCTGGACGCCCCGCTCAGCTTCTGGGGTGGGTTCGACCCGGTGACCGGACGGATCATCGACCATGCCCATCCGCAGGTCGGCGAGTCGCTGACCGGGCGGGTCGTGGTGATCCCCGGCTCGCGTGGGTCCTCCGGAACCCCCGGCGTACTCGCCGAATCGTTGCGCCGCGCGACCGGTCCGGCCGGGCTGGTCGTGCAGAAGGCGGACATCAACCTGACCGCCGGCGCCGTCGCCGCGAAGGCGCTGTACGACCGGGCCTGCCCGATCGTGCTGCTCGACGATGCATCGTTCGCCGAAGTCGGGACCTGGAACGGCGTCGCGATCGCGACCGACGGCGCCGTCAGCCCGGACGATCCCGACGGTGCGGCGCCGTGAGCGTCCCGATCGTCCCGCCGCCGCCGGTCGACGTCCAGCGTCTGCGTTCCCACCGCGTCGGGCGCCTCTGCGCGCAGTTGGCGGGGCGCGACGTTGATGCGATCGTGCTCACGAACCCGGTCAGTCTGCGGTACGCAGCGGACTGGCGCGAGTACGCGCTGTTCCAGTCGCACATCCCGACCTACTACCTCGTGATGGATCGCGACGGACGGCTGACGATGTTCGGCGCGTACGCCACTGCCCATCCGACGATCGACGAGTTCCGCGTCGCCCATCACCCCAACGTCTTCGACGGTGGCCTCGACACGGCGGTGACCGCAGCCGGCTTCGCCGACGACATCGCGGCGGTCGTCGGGCGCGGGACGCGACTCGCCGTCGAGCGCGTCAACCCGACCTGCGTCGACGCGCTGCACCGGCTCGGGTTCGACGTGATCGACGCCGAGCCGCTCGTCGAGATCGCCCGCTCGGTCAAGTCGAGTGACGAGATCGTCTGCATCCGTCACGCGATCGCGGTCGCCGAGGCGGCGATCGCGACGATGCGCGAGCGGGCCGTGCCGGGCGTGAGCGAGAACGAGTTGATGGCGGCGCTGCACCAGGTCAACATCGCGAACGACGGCGACTGGATCGACGGCCGGATGTTGTGCAGCGGCGAGCGCACCAACCCGTGGTACCAGGAGGCGTCGGCGCGCCGGCTGCGGGCGGGCGAGTTCCTCGCGTTCGACACCGACATGATCGGTCCGTTCGGATACTGCGCCGACATCTCGCGGACGTGGGTGGTCGGCGACGGAGGACCGACCGCCGAGCAGCGGGACCGGTACCGGCGTGCCCACGACGAGATCCACCATTTCGCCGAGCTGCTCGTTCCCGGGCGCTCGTTCCGCGAGCTCTCCGACGCAGCGATGCGCCAACCCGACGAATTCGTCGCCCACCGGTACGCCTGTCTCGCCCACGGCGTCGGCATGAGTGACGAGTGGCCACGGATCCACCATCGCTGCGATCGGGACGCGCACGGCTACGACGGCGAGGTCCGCGCCGACATGGTGTTGTCGGTCGAGAGCTTCGTCGGCTCGGATCGGGGCGGGCCCGGCGTCAAGCTCGAGCAGATGTACCTCGTCGGCGAACGCGGCGCCACCGCGCTGTCGACCTACCCGTTCGAGCCCACCCTCCTCGCCGCCCGGTGAGAGGTGAGAGGACCTGTCCCACCCAACTCTCACCGGAAGACGGCGCAACCCGGTTGCGGTGAGAGGTGAGAGCACCTGTCCCACCCAACTCTCACCGGAAGACGGCGCACCTCGGTTGCGGTGAGAGGTGAGAGCACCTGTCCCACCCAACTCTCACCGGAAGACGCCGCAAGGGGGCTACGGGAGGACGGGGCGGGGCCGGGTCAGGCGGCGAGGTCGGCGCGGAGGCGGCGGAGGAGATCGGGCACGTCGGGCGGTTGGACGACGGCAGCACGGATCAGGCCGTCGAACTGCTCGATGAACTCACGCACGTGGGCCTCGCTGTTGAGCACGATGTACATCTGCCCGAGGTACAGCACGACGCGTTGCAGCCCGAAGATCGTGACCGCGCCGGAGTATCGCTGCCGCCCGTCGTAGAGGAACCAGCGGAAGCCGGGGTAGAGGTCCTCGCACATCTCGATCATGTGGTCGAGTTGGGCGAGACGGAGCTCGGTGTCGAGCGTGCTCCAGATGTCGTGGCCGTGTGCGAAGTCCTCGAGCGCCTGGATCGAGTTGCAACACTCGAAGTCGGTTCCAGCAGCGTGGGCAACGGCTCTCGGCGCTTCGGCGACGTCGATCTTCTGCTCCGGCCGGGTCGTGAGGTACCGCGCCACCTCGTGACGGATCACAGCTTCGGTCTTCAACAGGTCCGGCAACGTCGACGGGACGTACCGGATCTTCGACCCGACCGACTCGCGAAACCAGCCGATCAGCGCCTCGTCGAGCGGGCTCAGCTCCGTGCGGCTGACCGAGAGCACCTCGTGGAGGATGTCGGCCCGGATCGGCCCCGCGCTCGACAGGCCGAGCAGCCAGTCGACCGACACACCTGCGGCGCGCGAGAGCGCGACGAGCGTCTCGGCGCGGGGAAGCCGCCGGTTCCGCGTCGACAGCAGCTGTGACAGCGTCGAGCGGTCGATGCCGGCGTCGGCGGCGAACATCGATTGCGATCGGCCGTCGGCGTCGAGGACCTCGCGGAGGCGGTCTCGGAAGCCGGTGAGCACCTCGCCGGTCTCGATCATGATGTGACACTGCCACATTTGATGTGGAAACACAACATCTGTCGCTGATCGTGCTGATGTGCGACGCAGTGTGCGCAAGAGCGTCTTGAGCGCCGGGTCGATCATGCCGTTGAGTTGGTGTGAGGAGGACACATCGGCGATGAACACGGCGGAGCGGGCAGACAGGGTGGGCACGGGCGTGGAATGGCCGACGGTCGTCCTCGCCATCGCGGTGCACGGCAGCTGGCTGGCGATCGTGCTGACCCATGCGGCGGTGCCGTGGTGGGCGACGACGGTCGCCCTGGCAATCGTGCTGGCGTGGCACGGTTCGCTGCAGCACGAGGTGATCCACGGGCACCCGTTCTCGAACCGGCGCGCGAACGACGCGCTGGGGTCGATTCCGCTGTCGCCGCGACTGCCGTACCAGGCGTACCGGCGCTACCACCTCCAGCACCACGCGTCGCCGTCGCTGACCGACCCGCTCGACGACGTCGAGAGTTACTACTTCACGCCCGAGGCGTGGAACCGGCTGTCGCGCACCGGCCGCTGGATCGCCGTCGCCCACGCGACGCTGCTCGGGCGGATGATCCTCGGGCCACCACGAGAGATCTTCATCGTCTGGCGGTGGCAGTTCCGGGAGATCCGCAACGGTGACCGGGCACTCGCGCGCTGGTGGGCCACCCACTTGATCGCGTGTCTCGCACTCGGCGCGTTCGTCGTCGGCGCCGTCGGCATGCCGATCTGGAACTACCTCGGCGCGATCTACCTCGGCCACGGCGTGAGCCTCGTCCGCTCGTTCTGCGAACATCGTTGGGTATCCGGTTCGGACAGCCGGTCCGCGGTCGTGCGGTCCGGGCCGTTCTTCAGTCTCGTGTTCCTGAACAACAACCTCCATCACACCCATCACGCCCGTCCGGGGACACCGTGGTACCGACTCCCCGCGCTCGCCGTCTCGATCGAGTCCGATCGGGCCGCCGCCGAGGGCGCCGGGCTGTACGCCGGGTACCTCGACGTCGCCCGCCGGCACCTCGTCCGGCCGATGGACGTCCTCGTCCACCCGGACCACCGACTCGCGACCCCCGACGACGCGGTCGAGCAACCGGCTCCACGCCCGATACCGCTGGTGGCCCCGCAGCCTGCGTCGTGACCGGTGTCGCCGCGCTGCGGATGTACGACCTCGACGAGGTGCGAGCGCCCGCCGGTGAGCTCTGGTCAGCGATTGCGGCGTACCTCGACGACGTCCCCGCAGAACTGACGTGGCACGGCGCGCCCGGTGCCGAGTGGCGCGCCCCGGATCTCGTTCTCGGGCAGACGTGTGGCTGGCCGTTGATCACCGATCTGGGCGACGACGTCAACGTCGTCGGCGCCTTCCACTACGACATCGGAGGCCGGTCGGGACTGCCGCAGTACCGCAGCGTGCTCGTCGCCGCCGAGGGTCGCCCGCTCGAGTCGTTCGCCGGCACGGTCGCGGCCGTCAACAGCTCGGACAGCCTCTCGGGCTGGGTGTCGCTCGGCGTCGCAGTTGCCGAGTGCGCCGGCCCCGAGCCGTTCTTCGGTGGCACGATCGAAACCGGGTCCCACCGGGCGAGCGTGGAGGCGGTGAAGTCGGGGCGGGCCGCGATCGCGTCCGTCGACGCCGTGTCGTGGGCGCTGTTCGAGCGGCACCTGCCGTCGCTCACGATCGACCTCGCGATCGTCGGGTGTGGTCCGGCGGTGCCGACGCTGCCGCTGATCACGGTGGACCCGGACCCCGAGCCGTTGCGGGCCGCGGTGGCCTCGGCTGTTGCCGACCCGGCGAACGCGGACTGCTGCGGACAACTGTTGATCAACGGGTTCAGCCCGCTGGACCTGTCCGACTACGAGCACCTCACCGCGTTGGGGCCAGTGGCCGCAGCTGTCCTCGGCACGTGTGGATAGCACGGCGCCGCGCGCCGCGGCGGGTCAGTGAATGGCGAGTGGCCGGTCGACCGCGGCCAACGGCCGGCACCACGCGAGTTGACCGGCGGCGGCGATCGCCGCTTCCGTTGCCGCCCGAAGCTCGTCGCCCCGGTCACCGAGCGCTGCCCGGCAGCGGAGTTCGATGACCGCGAGCGGGATGCCGAAGAGACCGTCGCCTGCTTCGGCGAGCGCGTGCCGACCCGCCGACAGCCGGCCGATCGCCGTCGTGTCGCCGTCCAATGCCGCAGCGGCGTGGGAGCATGCGTCCAGGACCAGATCGGTGAAGCGGATCCCCCCGCCGACGGATTGCGCGGCATCGACGACAGCGCGCGGGTCCTCGCCCGAGTCGGAAACGAGGCACGACGCGACGGCGGCGAACGAGCCGGCCCATGCCGCCACCCACGGGCCGGTGTCCGGCGCCGCACCCCGCGACGACCGGCCGGACCAGGTGCCACGAGCATCGACCGCGATCCGGATCGCCGCCGCGGCGTTGTCGCGAGCGGCGTCGGGACGGTCGGCCAGCACGTCGAGCACGGAGAGGACGCCACGCCGGATCGCCTCGCCGACCGCAAATGCGTTCGGCACGATCGACGCCTCCAACGCGCGCCGAGCAGCGTCGACGTTGCCGGCCCAACCGGCGTACGCGTCCAGGTAGTCCGCCGAGCTGGCGGCCGCAGCCGCGGCGGGTCCGGTGATCTTGCGCAGCGCGCTCGCCTGTTCGGCCGTCGTGGCGAGGTCACCCCACAGCGCGCTGTAGCTGCCCCACGCCAGTGCTGCCGAGACCTCGTATTCGCCACCTTCACCTGTCAGCTCCTCGCGCGCACGGCGGAACGTGTCGACGATCTGCGGCGTTCGGCCGTCGATGAGGAACTCGAGCTGGGCACGAACGAGCAGGAACCGAGCGTGGATCGTCGGGTCACCGTGTGGATCCGCGGCCGCGAGTTCGGTCGCGAGCTGGAAGTGTTGGATCGCCGCACGAAGATCGAGCGCCCAGTGCGATGCGCGGCCGCTCGCGATGAGGTGCTCGACCGCGGGCGCCGGGCCCGTCACGGGGACGGCGCCGAGCGCGTGGCGGGCGATCGCGTGGACGCGTGAACGATCATCGCCATGCACCGTGACGAGCGCGTCGACGGCGGCGTGATGCAGCCGAGCGAGGCGGAGCTTCGTGAGTGTGCTCTCGATCGTGTTGCGGACGAGGTCGTGGGCGAAGCGCAGTCCCGACTCGTCGGTGAGGAGCCCGACGACGACACCGAGCTCGATGAGGTCGTGCACCTCGTCGAGATCGAGTCGGGCGATCTCTGCGATCGCACGCACGTCGAGGTCGGCGCCGAGCACCGCGGCGATCGTGATCACCGCCACGGCCTGGTCCGGCAACCGGGCGAGACGCTGGCGGATCACGTCCCGGACGGTCGACGGTACGTCCGCGCTCGCGTCCGGCCCCTCGGCCGCAACGAGCCTCGCCAGTTCCACGACGAAGAACGGGTTGCCGGCGGCACGCTCGTGCATCGTCGCCGCGACGTCGTCCGACACGGTGCCGGCGATCCGGCGGATCAGTTCGATCCCATCGTCGGCGCCCAGCGGCAGCAATTCCAGTCGCTCGCTCGCGTGTGCACGGGCGAGATGGCCCATCGTCTCGACGAGTGCCGCATCTTCGACGTCGGCCGGGATGCGTCGAGTGACGATGACCAGCACGCGCGCGGTCGCGACCTCATCGGCGAGCAGGCGCAGCACGTGCTGCGACGGCCCGTCCGCCCACTGGATGTCGTCGATGACGATCAGCACACTGCGCGACCGGGCGAGCTCGATGATCCGATCGACGATCCACGCCCGGCGTGCACCCGGCGCGACATCGTCGTCGAGGTCTTCGGCGGCGGGGCCATCACGCAGGCCGAGCCCACGAAGTACCTGATACCACGGTGCGAGCGCGGCGGCGTCGCGGGTCTCGTGGCTCCGCCCGACGCCGATCGCCGTCGCGTCGTCTGCCGCGGCGCGACGGGCGACCGCGTCGGCCAACGCCGACTTGCCCGCACCGGCCTCGCCGGCCACGACGATCACGCCGCCCGAGCCTCGGCGCGCTCTGCCGAGCGCTGCCGTCAGTCGTTCGAGTTCGTGGTCGCGCCCGACCAGGCTGCCGGCGGGGTCGAGCTGATCATCCGGTCGGGGCCGCGCAGGTTGCACCGAAACCCGGGTGCGGCCGGAACGGTCGAGCCGATCGAGGCCGGGTGCCTGCGCGAGGACGTCCCGTTCGAGTTGGCGGAGACGGGCGTTCGGGTCGAGACCGAGTTGGTCGCGCAGGATGCGGCGAGCGCGTTGGAACGCCCGCAGGGCGTCCGCCTGGCGACCGGAGCGGTAGAGCGCGAGCATCAGCAGGCCCCACGCCTCTTCGCGCAGCGGGTGTTCGGTGACCAGCGCCTCCGCGTCGGCGACGACCGAGTGGTGGTGTCCCGTCGCCAGAGCCACCTCCAGTCGCGCCTCGATCGCACCCAGACGGAGTTCCTCCAGCCGGCCCGCCTCGGCGATCGCGAACGGCTCGTCGGCGAACTCACCGTACGCGGGACCCCGCCACAGCGCCAGGCCTTCGTCGAGCAGGTTCCCCGCTCGTTCCGAACGGCCCTCCTGCAGTTCGGTGCGCGCGGCATCGAGCAGCGTCACGAATCGCGTTGCGTCGACCTCTTCCGGGCTGACGATCAGTGCGTATCCGGGTGGCCGGCTGACCAGCCGGGTGGCGTCCGCACGGGGCAGACGTCCGGGTTCGATCAACCGCCGAAGGTTCGACACGTACGCCTGCAGTGACGCGGTCGCGCGGGCCGGGGGCTCGTCGTCCCAGAGCAGATCGACGAGACGATCCAGTGACACGGTCGAGCCGCGAGCCGCGACGAGCGCCGCGAGCAGTGCCCGTTGCTTGCGGCGGCCGAGCGGCAAGGCCGCGCCGTCGTGGTGCACCTCGAGAGGTCCGAGCACACCGACGTGCATCGCGCAATCTTCGCGCAATCAGACGTCGATGAATACCTGTTTTCCCTCGTCACGGCCACCGGCGGCACGGGCCGCCGCGACGAAGGCCGCGGAAGCACCATCACGCGTCGCCAGTTGGGCTGCGCCGCGGCGGACCGCTTCGGCGCGCACGTCTGTGACCAACCGCAGCGCAAGATGTGGCGACGCCGCCCACCCGTCGGCGAGCCACCACGTCGGCGTCGTCACGTCGACGATGACGACGGCGACGACCGCGGGCTCCAGCGCGCCGACATCCACCAGCTCGAACGTGCGGGTCGTGCCTGGTGCACCGTCGGAAGGTGCCAGCTCTCGGAAGACGGGCGGCGGCCAAGCTTCTTCGGACGGCGGCAGCGAGTTCACGTGACGAGTGTGGGGCCGCCGACTTGGCGATGACTTGACACGCGGACGCGTCAGCGGTCGGTCGTCGACAACTCGATGCCAAGCACCAGGTCGCACCGTGGTCTGCACCGGGAGGTCGGTCCTCGACCACCCTCAGCAAGCCCCGCCGGACGGGCGGGAGAAAGCAGTGATCATGAAGCGCTCAATCACCACCGCCGTCGTCGGGGTGCTCGTTGTCATCGCGAGTGCGTGCGGCGACACGACGTCGGCCGAGCCCGCAAACCCGGCGCCGGGCACCGATGCGCCGCCCCCGGAAACCGACGTGCCGCCGCCGGTGACGCCGACGCCCGCACCGCAGCCGGAGCCGACGGTGCCGGTACCGCCCGCGACAGATGCGCCGAAGCCGACCCTGC
This sequence comes from Ilumatobacteraceae bacterium, assembly GCA_024644465.1. GTDB lineage: Bacteria > Actinomycetota > Acidimicrobiia > Acidimicrobiales > Ilumatobacteraceae > Ilumatobacter_A. The sequence continues at coordinate 33,626 of JAHEKY010000020.1, forward strand.
CCGCTCCGCCGACGACCGTCGCGCCGAAGCCGACGGTGCCGCTACCGCCCCCGACGGTTGCGCCCAAGCCGACGGTGCCGGTACCGCCGACGACCATTGCGCCGAAGCCGCCGCCCGCGGAGCAGCCTCCGCCGAACGGCGCCGCCTGCCTCGTCGGTGAGTGGGTCGTCGCCGACGACGAGTTGAAGCGGTACTTCGCCACCGTGGCCGACCATGCGGGCTTCGAGTCGATCGTCAGCATTGGTGTCGTCCGCCTGTCGTTCACGAACACGACGTTCACGTGGGTCAACGACTACGCGCTGTCGATGACCGTCGCCGGCACCACCTACGAGAGCGTTCTGTCCGGCGGAATCAGCGGTACCTATCGGGAGTCGGACAGCGTGATCCAGGGCACCGTCGATCACGATGGTCGCACGGGAACGATCACGCAGGGCGGCGAACCGGTCGGGGACGTCGGGGATCTCTTCAGCGGCATCAACCCCTCCCAGCCGATGGACGGCCTGCTCTTCACGTGCACCGGGCCGGCCTTGATGGTCCAAGCCGGGCCGCTGGTGGGCGCCCGTCGAGCGGTCACACTGACGCCCGCCTGATACGGAGGGGGCAGCGATCCGCACCCAGAGCCGAAGGGCGACTCCCGTATCCCGTATCCCGTATCCCGAATCCCGAATCCCGAGTGCCGAGTCGGCCCGGCCGACCCGGCACTCGGCGCGACGGCGCGACGTCGCGGGTCCGAGGATCAGCCCGGCGGCGCTCTTCGGTGAGAGGTGAGAGGGACAGGTCCTCTCACCTCTCACCCGAAGGCTCGGTCGGGGACGTGTTGACACTGGTTGAACGATCGTTCAAAATGCGGGGATGCGCAACATCGTGCTGGTGATGGCCGACCAGCTCGCGCCGCACTTCACCGGCACGTACGGGCACCCGCTGGTGCAGACCCCGCACCTCGACGCGCTCGCCGCACGCGGCGCACGATTCGACGCGGCGTACTGCCACTCGCCGCTCTGTGCGCCCGCGCGGTTCACGATGCTCGCCGGCCGGTCGGTGTCGGCGATCGGCGCGTGGGACAACGCGGCCGAGTTCCCCGCGGCGACGCCGACGATCGCCCACCACCTCGCCCGCTGCGGCTACCGCACGGTGCTGACGGGGAAGATGCACTTCGTCGGGCCCGACCAACTCCACGGCTTCGAGGAGCGGCTGACGACCGACATCTACCCGGCCGATTTCGCGTGGACGCCGAACTGGAGCCGTGCCGACGAGCGGATCGGCAAGTGGTACCACAACATGGACGTGCTCCGAGAGGCCGGTCAGGCGGTCGCCACGTACCAGATCGACTACGACGAGGAGGTCGGCCGGACGGCGCGGCGCAAGCTCCACGACATGGCCCGTGACGCCGACGAGCGGCCGTTCTTCCTGTGCGCGTCGTTCATCCATCCCCACGATCCATACGTCGCCCGGCCCGAGTGGTGGGACCGCTACGACCACGACGACATCGACCTGCCCGACCCGTTCGACCTCGCCACCGCGGACCCGCACACCCGCCGCATCCGTGCCGGAATTCAGGCCGACACGGTCGACACCACCGAGGAACAGGTGCGCAACGCGCGCCATGCGTACTACGCGAACACGAGCTTCTTCGACAGCTGGATCGGCGACCTCGTGGCCACGCTCGACGAACTCGGACAGCTCGACGACACCGTCGTGATCGTCACGAGCGACCACGGCGACATGCTCGGTGACCGCGGTGCCTGGTTCAAGATGTCGTTCCACGAACGCTCCGCCCGCGTCCCGCTCGTGATCGCCGGCCCCGACATCGAACCGACGACCGTGCCGAACGTCTGCTCGCACCTCGACCTGGCGCCGACGCTGCTCGACATCGCCACCGACGGTGGCCCGTGGCCGGAACTCGGCACCGAACTCGACGGCCGCAGCCTCTGGCCCGCTGCGACCGGTGGCACCGACGACATCGACGAGACGACGGGCGAGTACACCGCCGAGATGACGTCGCACCCGATGTTCATGATCCGCCGTGGCGAGCACAAGTACATCCACTGCGACACCGACCCGCCGTTGCTCTACGACGTCGCCGCCGACCCGCTCGAACGCGTCAACCTTGCTGACGACCCAGCGCACGCCGGGCTCGCCGACCAGTTCGCCGCCGAGGTGTCGTGCCGCTGGGACAGCGCCGCGATCCGCGCCCGGGTGGTCGCGTCGCAGCACGCTCGCCACGCGATCCACGACGCGATGGCGGCGTCGCCGCGGCTCGTGTCATGGGACCACCTCCCACCGAACGACGTCGCCAACCAGTACGTGCGCAATCACCAGGACTGGGCCGAGGCCGGACCCCTGATGCGATTCCCGCGGTGGGAGGAGTCGGAATGAGCACGCCGACCGACGTCACGAGCAACGACATCGCGGCCGGCTACCACTCCGACCCCGCCGCGTCCATGTCGCTGCACGCCGACGCCTACACCCGCCCGGAGTGGTTCGCACACGAACAGCGCGCGGTGTTCGGTCGCACCTGGCAATGGCTGTGCCACACAGAGAAACTGCGCGCCCTCGGTAGCTACGTCGCCGGCGAGGTGGCCGGCATGCCGATCGTCGCCGTGCGCGACCGGGCCGGTGAGCTGAGGGCGTTCTACAACGTCTGTCGGCACCGGGCGCACCAACTGCTCGACGGTGAGGGAACGGCCGGGGCGATCGTGTGCCCGTACCACGGATGGACCTACGACCTCGGCGGGCAGCTCAGCGTCGCCCGCAAGACGCAGCACCTCGTCGACTTCGATCCCGCCGAGATCTGCCTCGATCAGCTCCGCGTCGAGGAGTTCGGCGGATTCGTCTTCGTCAACCTCGACGTCGACGCGGTGCCGCTCGCCGAGCAGGCCGGTGACCTCGCCGCCGAGATCGCCCACTGGGCGCCCGACGTCGAACGGCTCACGTTCGCCAAACGGCTCACCTACGACATCGCGTCGAACTGGAAGAACGTCGTCGACAACTTCCTCGAGTGCTACCACTGCCACATCGCCCACAAGGACTTCGTGTCGCTCGTCGACATGGACACGTACACGGTCACGACGCACGGCATCTACTCCAGCCACATGGCCGAGGCGGGCCGCTCGGCGAACACCGCCTACGACGTCAGCGCAGCGACCGTCCGCGACCATGCGGTCTGGTGGTTGTGGCCGAACACGTGCCTGATGCGTTACCCGGGCCGCGGCAACATGATCGTGCTGCAGATCATCCCGGTCGGCCACGACCGCACGCTCGAGACGTACGACGTCTACCTCGAGACGCCGACGCCCGACGCCGCCGAGGAGGAGTCGATGCGGTACCTCGACGAGGTGCTCCAGGTCGAGGACATCGCGCTCGTCGAGAGCGTGCAGCGCGGGATGTCGACGCCGGCGTTCACCCAGGGCCGCATCGTCACCGACACGTCCGGAATGGTCGGGTCGGGTCTGTCCGAGCACGCGCTGCACCACTTCCACGGACTCGTCCTCGACGCCTATGCGACGCCGGTGACTCTTCACCCGTCGCGGCAACGGGCGGCGACGGCGTGACCGGGCGCGACATGCTGCACGATCGAGTCGCGCTCGTGACGGGCGGCTGTGGCGGCGCCGGGCGGGCGATCTGCGAGCGGTTCGAGGCCGAGGGCGCCCACGTGTACGCGGGCGACCTCTCTGCGGCGGGCAGCGTCGGCGACGACAGCGGGCACGGCACGTTCGTCCGGCTCGACGTCACGTCCGAACGGGAGGTGCAGGCGGCGATGGCGCAGATCGAGGACGAGCACGGCCGGCTCGATGTGCTCGTCAACGCGGCCGGCATCGAGCTCGAACTGACGATCGAGGAGACCAGCCTCGACCAGTGGAACCGGATCATGGCGATCAACGTCACCGGCACGTTCCTCACGTCGAAGTACGCGCTGCCGCTGTTGCGCCGGGCCGCCACCGAGGGCGGGAACCCGTCGATCATCAACTTCGGGTCCTACGACGGCTTCATCGCCGACCCGAACCTCGCGGCCTACTGCGCGACGAAGGGTGCGGTCCACGCGCTGACCAAGGCGATGGCCTGCGACCACGGCCCGGAGGGGATCCGGGTCAACGCGATCTGCCCCGGCTACATCGACACGCCGATGCTCGTCCAGTTCGTGCCCGACGGCGTCGACCGCGAGGCCGCCCGCGCGGAGGCGGAGGCGGTGCACCCGCTGCGCACGATCGGCACGCCGACCGACATGGCGAACCTCGTCAACTGGTTGGCGTCCGACGAGGCCCGCTACGCGACCGGCCAGCTCTGGGTGCTCGACGGCGGCATCTCCGC
>JAHEKY010000190.1 GCA_024644465.1 Ilumatobacteraceae bacterium
GAACTGCTCGGCGAATGCCCCTGTCTCCGGCCGGTCGGAGTTCTCGGCGGCCTTTTCGGCCGAATCGAACGTCACCGCCATGATGTAGCTGCCTCGCGCCGACCGGTCCTCGACCAGCGTGCCGCGCCGGGCGGTGCCCGCGCCCATCGCGTCGGCGCTCCATCGACCCATCAGTTCGACTGCGTCGTCCCGGCGGTCGGTCCGGAAGTGGATGGTCTGCATGAACGACATTCGATGCTCCCTCTCGGCGGGTTCCGCGCCGGCCATTCCGGCGACGTGCCCGCGCAGGGCCCCATTGTCCCACGAATCGACGTCGCCGGATACGGCCGTCGCGCTACATCTGGTGCCTGGCACCAGATGTGACGCGGGCGAGGACGGCGCGCACCGACTCCACGTCGACGCCGGCGACGACCTCGACGCCGTCCGGGCCGTCGAGCACGAACGTCAGCCCGTCGAGCGCCTTCTTGTCGCGGTACATCAGGGCGAGCAACGACTCGGCGTCGAGCCCCGACGGCGGATCCGTCATCAGGTCGTACTCCCCCGCGACGACGTCACGATGCTGCTGCACGCGTGCCGCGTCGACCCGGCCCAGCTCGTACGCGAGCTCGGCGGCGAAGATCAGACCGACCGCCACGGCTTCCCCGTGGGCGATCTCGTGGTCCGTCGCGATCTCCAACGCATGGGCGAACGTGTGGCCGTAGTTCAGCAACGCGCGGCGGCCGCCCTCACGCTCGTCGCCCGCGACGACCTCCGCCTTGATCTCGATGCAGCGGGCGATCCGTTCCTCCAGCTCGAGCGCGAGCAGATCGTCACCGGTCAGGAAGTGGTACTTCGCCATCTCGCCGAGGCCGCATCGCATCTCGCGCGGTGGCAGGGTGTCGAGCGCATCGAGGTCGCAGATCACGCCGCTCGGCTGCCAGTAGGCCCCGACGAGGTTCTTGCCTTCCGGCAGGTTGACACCCGTCTTGCCGCCGATCGCCGCATCGACCATGCCCAGCAGGCTCGTCGACACGTGCACCACCGCGACGCCCCGGTGCCACGACGCCGCAGCGAAACCAGCCACGTCGGTGACCATGCCGCCCCCGACCCCGACGACGACGTCGTTGCGGGTCAGGCCCATCGCGGCGAACCCGCGCATCAGCGTTTCGATCGTCGCCAGCGACTTGTGTCCCTCGCCGTGGCCGATCACGAACCGCTCGACGAGCCGTCCGGGCGCTTCGACATCGACCGGGAGACCGTCCTGCGTCACGACTGCGACCCGGCGCGCGACCGGCGGCAGCACCGACTCCAGTTCGCCGATCGCACCCCGCCCCACGACGACGTCGTAGGAACGTTCTCCGAGCGGCACGGTCACCCGGCGCATCGCATCACCGCCTGAGCGACCTCGCGCACCGATCGCTGATCGACCGACACCACGGCATCGGCGACCTGCTGGTACAGCGCAGCGCGATCTGCTGCCATCGTCCGGAGCGTGCCCTCCGGGTCGTCGTCGAGCAACGGTCGGTGCGGGCCGTTCCTGACGCGGTCGACGAGCACGTCGACGTTCGCCATCAGCCACACCACGTGTGCCCCGCTCGCGGCCAGCGCGGCGCGGTTCTCCGCCGAGAGCACGACACCACCGGCGGCGGCGATCACCGCCGGCTCCTGGCTCGCAAGCGTGTCCGTCAGCGTTTCGGCCTCGATCCGGCGGAACGCCGCTTCGCCGTCGCGCTCCCAGATCTCCCGCACCGTCCGGCCCGTGCGCGCCTCGATCAGCGCGTCCGAGTCGAACAGTGGACGCTGCAATGCACGGGCCACGACGCGGCCGACCGACGACTTTCCTGCCCCCATCATCCCGACGAGCACGATGTGGCGATCGTCGCAGCGGGCCGGCACGGCGCTCACGAGAGGGAGGCCGTGAACGCCTCGGCGTTGCGCACGAACTCCTCCATCGAGTCGCCCCCGAACTTGCGCTGAGCCTCGGCGGCGAGCACGAGCGCGACCATCGTCTCGGCCACGACACCCATCGCCGGCACCGCAGTGACGTCGGTGCGCTCCTTGAACGACACCCCGGATTCCTTCGTCTCGGTGTCGACGGTCTCGAGCGTCGGCTTGTTCAGCGTCGCGAGCGGCTTCATCGCGGCCCGCACGACGAGCAGGTCTCCGTTCGTGATGCCGCCCTCCGTGCCCCCGGCGAGCGTGCTTCCCCGGCGGTACGCCGCCGCGTCCGCGTCCCACGAGATCGGGTCGTGGGCGTGGCTCCCGCGGCGGCCGGCGACGTCGAAGCCGTCACCGATCTCGACGCCCTTGACCGCCTGGATGCTCATGACGGCCTGCGCGAGCGAGGCGTCGATCTTGCGATCCCAATGGACATGGCTGCCGAGACCGACCGGGACACCGAACGCGAGCACCTCGACGATGCCGCCGAGCGAGTCGCCCTCCTTCGCCGCCGCCTTGATCTCGCCGATCATCGCCTCGGTCGTCTCGATGTCGAAACACCGCACCGGGCTCTCGTCGACACGATCCAGCTCGCCGGGCGTCGGTCGGGCGGCACCGTCCGGAACCCGCGCCCCACCCATCTGGATGACGTGCGACAGCACGTCGATGTCGAGCGACTTCAGCAGCTTCTTCGCGACTGCCCCGGCGGCGACTCGGGCGGCGGTCTCCCG
>JAHEKY010000191.1 GCA_024644465.1 Ilumatobacteraceae bacterium
AGGCTCACGATCTGCCGCGGCCGATGCCTTGCCGCGCCGCCAGCCGCACCCTGCCGACGTCGGCCTTCGCCGCGGCCGACCGGCCAGCGGCGTACGCGCCGGGCTGCGCCGCGCTCGGCGCCCGTGCGGTGCGCACACGACCGAAGGACGCGGCGGCGAAGTCGTCGAGTCGCTTGTCGCGCGAGCGCACCGCCACCGCCCGTTCCGCGGCGGCGTCGGCCGAGCCATCGGCGTGGGCGTGGCGTTCGGCGGACCGGCTGGACTCTGCGAGCATCTCGCCGAGGCGCGCTGCGTAGCCGAACAGGAACGACCGCCGGAACCGCTGCGTCGCGGCGCCGGTCCCCCGGCGGATGCCGGCCATCTGGGCGGCGGCCTGCTGGTGCAACGACGAGTAGAGCAGCTCGACCATGTCGAGGTCCGCCCGGAACCCTGCGGCGAGCGCGACCGTGCCGGTCGGCCGGGCCTCGAACACGACGCGGACGTCGTGGGCGTTCGCGATCGCGAGCAGCAACGCGAGCCGGGCGCGCACGTAGGCGCCACGCCCGAGTTCGATCTCGCGCACCGCGAGGTCGCCGCGTTCGTCGAGATCGGCGAGCCGGTCGGGGTCGATGCGGTGACGGGCGATCAACTCCGCGGCCTTGCGCGAGAACGCATCGGCTTCGTGCGCGTTCGCGGTGCGCTCTGCTTTGTCGAGCAGCTTGCGAACGCGCTCGACGAGGTCCGAGTTCGGGATGGCGGTCATGGGTCTCATCATCGTGGCAGGGTGTCGCGCCGACCGTCGCGGAACGCTCGAGACGGTTCTGGCATTCGTACGGTCAGTTGACAAGAAGTGCACCCAGGGCGTGTCCGAGCGCGCGCAGCGTGGCATATGGTTGCAGTGTGCAACCGCCATCGGACGACGTCCCGCCGCACGGCCCGAGCGGCCATCGCATCCCGGTCGTCGAGGGCGCGAACGCGGTGCAACTCGACATCGCCGACGAGGTGGACGACGACCCGGTCGAGCCCCCTCCCCCGACGGCGAGCATCCTCGACCTGCACTCGGATGGGTCGATCTTCGGCGAGATGTCCGCCGATGCGGCCGAAGCTACGAATGGCGACGGACGCACCCAGCGGCGCACCCGCAACCGGAACGCCGTGATCACCGCAGTGCTCGAGTTGATGCGGGCCGGCGAGATGGAACCGACCGTCGCCGAGATCGCCGAGCATGCGGGGGTCTCCCACCGCTCGGTCTTCCGCTACTTCCATGACTTCAGCGATCTCGTGCGCGCGGCGATCGACCGCGAGGTGCGTGACGCCCTGCCGCTGGCGGTCATCGCCGATGTCGGCGAGGGCCCGTTGGAGAAGCGAGTCGATGCATTCGTCGACTCACGGCTGAAGATCTACGCGAGCACGTACCAGGTCGGCCGCGTCGCTCGCCTCCGGTCGGCCGCGATCCCGGAGATCGACGACGGTCTGCGGGCGATCTCCAAGTTGATGCGGCTGCAGTTGCGTAACCAGTTCGACCCGGAGCTGTCCACGCTCGACCCGGACGAGGCAGAGTTCATCGTCGACGCGATCATGGTGCTCGTCAGCTTCGAGTCGTACGACGTCGAGCTGCGGATCTTCGAGCACGACGACGAGCACATCCGGCTCGTGTGGCGCGCCGCCCTGCTCGGCCTGCTGCGACGCTGATCACCGAGCCGCGACGGCTCACGACCACGCCGCTACACTCGGTGCCCTACGCGGATGTAGTTCAACGGCTAGAACCTCAGCCTTCCAAGCTGATGATGCGGGTTCGATTCCCGTCGTCCGCTCCGTCGGTGATTCGATCGAACACCAGCTCAGCCGCGCGCTCGGCTTGGTTGAAGGTATCGGCGGAGCGCTACTCGAATCACGTCAGATGGTGATGTGTGACCTTGCTCGGCGCGCAGCTGCAGTTGATCCTTGAGTTCCGGATCGAGGCGAACGGACGCGACCGAGTCCGGTCGCGCCACGGGGTGTCGGGCGCCCTTGTGGGTTGCGCTGTTGCGACGAGGTGGACCGCTAGCGCTAGGTCCGTCCGCCGCATGCGGCGGTGTCGCGGGCGGGGAATTTCTCGACGTCACCCTTGGAGAACACATGCTGATGGAAGACGTGCAGGATGGCGCTCTCACCGGTCTCGTAAACGACAGGGCCCGAGGCCGACATGTGCACCGCGCCTTGCCCACCCGGTGGGTACTGGTCGAGGAAGCGAAGTCGGTACGTCCAAGTGCCCACGAGGTTGTCCTCGTCGTCGTAGAGGTCCGCCACACCGGTCACGGCCAGCCGCAGGTGGTATCCCTTGGCACCGAGGTCGGTGATGCGGACGGTGCCGTTCTCGATCCCGAGACCGTGCACCGCGATGCCCGTGCACGGATCAACGAACTCCCATGGGGCTTCCTCGTCGACCAACTGGAAGACGATCTGCTGTGCTGCCGCATCGACGACGGTCGGTGCGACCAGCAAGCCGATGGCAGCCGCGAAGCCCGCCATTGAACCAACCAAACGACCATTCACTGGCTGCCCCTGTCAGTCCGTCGGTCGAACCGGAGTGGCTCGCCGCCTCATGCAAATATGCGCACTCCGTCCGACCGCCAGTCAAGCGGCACTTCACCTCCGGACGACATACGCACGCTGGC
>JAHEKY010000021.1 GCA_024644465.1 Ilumatobacteraceae bacterium
TGCGGCGGGCCGTCACCGACGGAGGGTCCGATCGTGCCGTGATCGTCAGGACGTCCGATCACGGCGACCTCCTCGGCGCCCACGGCGGGTTGCACCAGAAGTGGTTCACGCTGTACGACGAGGCGACGCGCGTCCCGTTCTCGATCGCCCGGATCGGACCCGGCGCGACGTCGGGCACGACCGTCGCCGCCGCACCGACGTCGCACGTCGACATCGTGCCGACGCTGCTCGCGGCCGCCGGAATCGACGAGGCGGCGACTGCGAGCACGCTCGCCGAGTCGTTCACGGAGGTGCACCCGCTGCCAGGCACGAACCTGATGCCGGTCGTCGACGACTCGGGCGCCGCCGACCGGTCCCGGGCGGTGTACCTGATGACCCGCGACAACATGCTCGAGGGCGACAGCCTGGCATCCGGCGTCGCGCGCCGGCTCGGCAGGACGTCACCACCACCGGCGCCACTGCGCATCCAGTTGCCGGCCCATGTGGCGGCCAACTTCGAAGGCATCGTGGCGCGGGTCGCCGCCGCAGACGGTGGCGACGACCACCTGTGGAAGTTGGTCCGCACGTTCGACGACCCCGCCACCTGGACCGAACCCGGTGTCCGCCACTTGGCGGCGAACGGTCCCGCCGGGAACGAGTACCGCAGCACCGCGCTACCCGACCAGTGGGAGCTGTACGACCTCGACGCGGACCCGATCGAAGCTGCCAATCGCTGGAACGACCCCGCGGCCGCCACCGTCTTCGAACACCTGCGCGGGGTGCTGAGAGCCGAGCGCTCCCGGTCGGTGCCCGAACGCAACAACCCGTGGCCGTATGCCACCCGCAGGCCGACAGGAGGCCCCATGACGAAGCAACCCCCACCGCCCGCCCGCCTGCTGCGCAAGGCGCTGCAGAAACTCGGGCTGCATCCCGAGGATCCGGACGCAACCGAGTTCGACCTGACCGGCCGCCGCGCGCTCGTCGTCGCCACCAACACCGCCGTGCTCGCCATCGGGAAGCCGACCGGCGTGTTCGCGAGCGAGATGACGGTGCCGTACTACGCGTTCCTCGACGCCGGGATGGACGTCGACGTCGCCAGCCCGCTCGGCGGTGTCATCCCGGTCGACCCGCAGTCGTTGAAGCCGGTGATCCGGTCGCGGGAAGACGACCGGTTCCTCGCCGACGACGAGCTCCAGGCCAAAGTCACCGACTCGCTCAACATCGCCGACCTGGACATGGCGGACTACGACGTCGTGTTCCTCGCCGGCGGCTGGGGGGCGGCGTTCGACTTCGGCTTCTCGGACGACCTCGCCGACAAGATGACCGAGGCGAACGCAGCCGGCAAGATCATCGGTGGTGTCTGTCACGGGCCGCTCGGGCTCCGCAACGCGAAAGCGCCGGACGGATCACCGCTCGTCGCCGGCCGCAAGATCTCTGCGGTCACCGACAAGCAGGTCGCCGAGCTCGGCATCGGCGCTTCGACACCGCACCACCCGGAGACCGAACTACGCGCGATGGGCGCCGAGTTCGAGAGCACCTCGAAGTTCCGGGATCCGCTCGCCAACCACTGGGTGGTCGACGGCAACATCGTGACCGGCCAGAACCAGAACGCCGGGCCGATGGTCGCCCGCGAGATGATGCAGCTGCTCACTTCGTCGAACGCGTGAGGTTGTTGCGCTCCTGGTGCGCACCTACCTCACGCGTTGCGGGGTGAATCCGTCGTCAGACCGGTACGACGAGGTCGTCTGCGGCGCCGAACACGTCCAGCTCGTGGCCGTACCGCTCGCGTGCCGTTGCGAGCAACGCATCGATCGCGACGTCGTCGTTGAGCGGGTCGTGGTGGAACGCCGCCAGGCGCCGGGCGCCGACGTGTCGCGCGAACTCGCACGCGTGATCGAGCGTCGCGTGGCCCCACCCGGCCCGAGCGGCGTACTGCGATGAGGTGAACTGGGCGTCGTGGATGAGCAGATCGGCGCCCTGCGCGAGCCGGAAACCCGATGTCCACTCCGGGGCGGGAGGAAACGACCGGTGCCCGAGCGCCGGGTCGTGATCGGACAGGTAGGTGACCGTCGAGGTGCTGTCGGTCAGGCGGTACCCGACCGTGAGGCCGGGGTGCGACACGAACTCGCAGTCGACGCGGATGCCGGGCACCTCGAACGAGTGGTTCGCGACGTCGTGGAGGTGCAGCTCGCACGGCAGCTCGTGCAACCGCACGGGGAACAGCGGCGGCGAGAGGTATCGCTGGAGTCGCTGGCGCAGCGTCTGGCGGACGGTGGCCGGCCCCCACAGGTGGACCTCGAGATCGGGCCGGAACAGGGCTCCGCAGAACCCGAGGCCCTGGACGTGATCCATGTGGAGGTGCGTCAACATGATGTCGACGCGACGAACCGCGGTGTCGATCGAGAGGCCGAAGCGGCGGATTCCGGTACCGGCGTCCAGCACGACGACGTGTTCGGGGTCGCCGTCGCCCGATCGCAGTTCGACGCACGACGTGTCGCCGCCGTACCGCACGGTGGCGGGGCCCGGCGTGGCGATCGAGCCGCGGGTGCCCCAGAACCGGACGATCACGCCGACTGCTCCCAGAAGATCGCGAAGATGCCCTGGAACTCGCCGCTCTGACTCTCGAGCGGAATCGCGGTGATCTCGACGTCGCGGCCACCGCCGGCGGCCCCGAGCCGCAGGCGGGCGTGGCTCGGTCGGCGCTCACGGACCGCGATCAGCAGGGGTCGTTCCTCGGCGGCGAGCGGCCGGCCGTGTTCGTCGAAGGGCTGAACCCGCTGCGACCAGTCGTCGTACGGCAACGCGCCGAACTCCTCGAAGCGCACGCCGAGCACGTGCTCCGCCGGCTCGTTGTAGAACGCGAGGCTGCCGTCGGCACCGATCAGCACGACCGGAAACGCGAGATGCTCGGCGAGCTGCCGGGCGAGGATCATCTCGAGCGGTTGCTGCGCCATCCCACTTGTCTAGCGGTGCGACGGCGGGCCCGACGACAACTCGGCTCCACCGACCTGTCGACGCGCGGCCGCTTTCTCGGCGACGTGGCCCCTCGGCTACAACTACACCACCGCATCCGCGGACCGCACCGACGGACCGCATCGACCATGGAGCCCAGCATGAAGGCCGCCGTCCTCAACTCCGTCCCAGGCCAGCTCGACATCGAGGAGATCTCGATCGGTGAGCCCGGCCCGCGTGAAGTGCTGATCCGCACCGCGGCAGCCGGCATCTGCCACAGCGACCTGCGATTCATGGAGGGGTCGTACCCCCAGCCGTGCCCGGCGGTGCTCGGTCACGAATCGGCCGGCGTCGTCGAGGCAGTCGGCTCGATGGTCCACTACGTCCAGCCGGGCGACCACGTCATCACCTGCCTGTCGGCGTTCTGCGGCCACTGCTCGCAGTGCACCGACGGCCACCTGACGCGGTGTGAGAACAAGGCGACCGAGCTGGTCCGCCAGCCGGGCGAGCCACCGCGCCTCAGCCGGGGCGACGGCGAGCCGGTCAACCAGTTCCTGCACCTGTCGTCGTTCGCGGAGCAGATGCTCGTCCACGAACAGGCGATCGTGAAGATCGACAAGGACATGCCGCTCGACCGGGCCGCGCTCATCGGATGCGGCGTGACGACCGGCCTCGGTGCGGTGTTCCGCACCGCGCGGGTCGCGCCGGGGGAGTCGGTGGCGGTGATCGGGTGCGGTGGGATCGGCCTCTCGGCGATTCAGGGTGCGCGGATCGCCGGCGCGAACAAGGTGATCGCGGTCGACGTCGTCGGCTCGAAGCTCGAGCTCGCGCAGGAGCTCGGTGCGACGCACGTCGTCGACGCGAGCGCGACCGATTCGATCGCAACGGTGCGGGAGCTGACCGGTGGCGGTGTGCACCACTCCTTCGAGGCGGTCGGGATGAAGCAGACCGCCGAGGATGCGTTCGCGATGCTGCGCAACGGCGGCCAGGCGACGGTGATCGGGCTGATCCCGGTCGGCACCGTGGTCGAGGTGCACGGAGTCGAGCTGGTCAACGAGAAGAAGCTGACCGGGTCGAACATGGGCTCGAACCAGTTCCGCACCGACATGCCGCGGTTCGTCGAGATGTATCTCGACGGGCGCCTGAAGCTCGACGAGATGGTGTCGAAGAAGATCGTCCTCGAACAGATCAACGACGGCTTCGACGACATGCAGTCCGGCACCGTCGCCCGCAGCGTCGTGATCTTCGACTGAACGCTCAATTTATTGCGAGTTCGACTCGCAAATATGTGCGGGCGATGCGTACGGTGATGTCATGAGCGACATCGATTCGACACGTCCCCGCTACGGCCAGGTCGACCGCGACTACGCGATCCGGCTCGCGTCCACCTCCCCGGACGACGACGGGCCGGTCTGGATGGTCAACCTGATGAAGTACCGCGACGTCGCGGACTACGCCGACGGTCGCGAGTCGGCGATCAGCGGGCAGGAGGCCGACGACCTGTACACGCCGCTCGAATCCCTGAAGGCGGTCGGTGCGCACATCGTGTTCGCCGGCGAGGTCGAGCAGCAGTTGCTCGGCGCGGCGCCCATCTGGGACCGTGTCGCGGTCGTGAGGTATCCGACACGACGGTCGTTCATCGAGATGCAGCAGCGGCCCGACTTCCAGGCGGCGCATCATCACAAGGACGCCGGGATGGATCAGACGATCGTGATGGGCTGCCAGCCGATGCCGGCACTGGACGCGCCGGCCGGTGTCGAGCCGGCCGATCGCACCGACGTGCCCCATCCATCGACGCCTGAGGACGGCCCGGTGATGGTGGTCCACGTCCTGAGTTTCGCCGACGCCCGCGACGCGAGCGTCAGCCCACAGGACATGGACGACTACAGCCGCGCCGCCGCAGTCGTCGCCGCGAAGCACGGTGCGAGTGTCGCCGGCTGGTTCGCGGTCGAGGGCACGATCGTCGGCGACGGGCGAGTGTGGCACCAGGTGCGCTTCAACGAGTTCCCGAGCAAACAGGCATTCATGGCGGTGGTCGCCGACCCCGACCGGCTGGCCGCCCAGCAACAGCATCGCGAGGCGGCGATCGCGGACACGTACACGATGATCGTCCGGCCGGCGATCGACGAGATCGCGGCATCCGTCGCGGGTTGACCCGTCTGGGGCCGCGAACAACCGAACTGCCAGACTGCGTCGATGGCTGACACGTTCAAGGCGCTGGTCGTCCGCGAGACCGACGAGGGGGAGCGGAAGGGGCAAGCGGCGGCGATCGAGGAGCTGACCGAGGCCGACCTCCCCGACGGCGACGTCGTCGTCGACATCGACTACTCGTCGTTGAATTACAAGGACGGCATGGCACTGACCGGGAAGGGCCGCATCATCCGCTCGTTCCCGATGGTGCCGGGCGTCGACTTCGCGGGAACCGTCGTGTCGTCAGAGTCCGATCGCTTCGGCGCGGGCGATCCGGTGATCCTGACGGGCTGGGGTGTCGGCGAGCGGTACTGGGGCGGGTACGCGCAACGGCAGCGGGTCCGGTCCGCCTGGCTGGTCCGTCGCCCGGACGGCATGACCAGCCGCCAGGCGATGGGAATCGGCACCGCCGGGCTGACATCGATGATGTGCGTGATCGGCCTGGAGGAGGGCGGCGTCACGCCGGCCAGCGGGCCGGTCGTCGTGACCGGTGCCGCCGGCGGCGTCGGCAGCGTCGCGGTCGCGATCCTCTCCACGCTCGGCTTCGAGGTCACAGCGGTGACCGGTCGGGCGGAGCAACACGACTACCTGCGCTCGCTCGGCGCAACCGATTTCCGCACCCGTGAGGAGATGAGCGAGCCCCCGAAGCCGCTCGAATCCGAGACGTGGGCCGGCGCGGTCGACACGGTCGGCTCGACGATGCTCGCGAAGGTGCTCGCACAGACGAAGTATCGAGGTGTCGTCACGGCGTGCGGGCTGGCCGGCGGCGTCGACCTGCCGAGCACGGTGATGCCGTTCATCCTGCGCGGTGTCCGGTTGCAGGGCATCGACTCCGTGATGGCGCCGATCGCGGCGCGCGACGCGGCCTGGGCGCGGCTGACGACCGACCTGCCGGCCGAGCTCCTCGACGAGATGGTCGAGGTCGTCCCGATGAGCGAGATCCTCGATCGCGGGCCGGCGATCATGGCCGGCCAGGTCCGCGGCCGCGTCGTCGTCGACCCCAACCGCTGACGCGGCAACGGACCCGATCCGCTCGTCAGAGCCGAACGGGTCCGTTCGGATGGGCGGTTCCGATGGGGCCGATCAGGCCTCAGAGGTCCCGCAGCACGTCCATCCGGTTTGCCTCGGCGCGTCCGTACGAGCCGTCGTCGAGTTGCCGGTCCAGGGCCAAGTCGTGCAGCGTCTGGAATCGGTTCATCTCGGCGCGTTCGTACGAGCCGTCGTCGACCTGCCGGTTCAGGGCCAAGTCATGCAGGGTCATGAATCGGTTCGCCTCGGCGCGGTCATACGAGCCGTCTTCGACCCGGCGGCCGAGCGCCAGATCCCGCAGCACGTCGACGCGATTCGCCTCGACGATGTCGTACGACGTCACCACCGTGGCGATCGGCCCGAGCTGTGTCGAACCCGGTCCGGTCGTCGGGGCCTGTGTTGCGACCGGCCGATTGGCGGCGAGCGCCTGGTCGATCGCGTCCTGCACCAACTGGTAGGAGCTCACGGGTGTGGTTGCGGTGCCTTCCAGATCGAGGACCGCTCGGTCGAGCGTGGTGATCTGGTTGGCGGCGAGCGCCTGGTCGATGGCATCCTGCACCAGCTCATACGAGCTCACCGGCGGGACCGGTACGGGCGTCGGAGCCAAGCTGTTGGAACCTGGCCCCGTCCTCACGTCCGGGAACTCGATCACGACGCGGTTGGCGGCGAGCGCCTGGTCGATGGAATCTTGCACCAACTGGTACGAGCTCAACTCGGGCTGGTTGGCGGCCAGCGCCTCGTCGATGGACTCCTGCACCAGCTGGGTCGAGCTCAGGTCCTGGCTGACGTCGGTACCGTCATCGGTGACGGCGAGGACGACCACCAGTGTTCCGGCGGCGAACAGGACGAGAACGGCGTACCAGCGCAGCCAGCGGATCCCGCTCGCGGCGCGTGGAGGTTGTTCTTTGTCGCGAAGCCCGTGTTCTCTGACTTCGCGGGACTCCGGAACCTTCACCGGGGTCTCGGTCGGACGCTCGTGAGCGCCGGGGTGGATGTGCAGTCGGTCGAGCAGCTTCGACATCACGTGCTCCTTTCTCGTGGGATCTCTCTTCGATTCCATTGTCTTCCCCGAGCGCGGCGAGAAGCTCTGGATCGCGTTGGGATCCGGTTGGAGCCATCGGGAGGACCTCTTGCTCTGGACATGGGCGCCACATGGAGGACACTGGAATCAGAGAGAGCCGGCGAGAGATGGGCAGCGCCATGGACGTGAAGTTGAATTCGATCCGCGTGCTGGGTCCGATCGATGTGGAAACGTCCGAGGGAACCGAGTCGGTCGGCGGCAGGCGGGCCCGATCGGTGTTGGGCGCGCTCGTCGTGTCGGCCGGTCATGCCGTTCCCACCGACTACCTGTGCGACGTGCTGTGGGGCGACGATCCGCCACCTTCCGCCGACAACACCCTGCAGTCGTACATCTCCGGGCTGCGCCACGTGCTGGGCCACGATGTGATCGTGCGGACCGATCACTCCTACGAACTCGACGTCGATGTCGTCGCCATCGACGCGTTGAGGTTCGAGGAACTCCTCACGCGAGCGACCGTGGCGCGGGACGACCCGGTTGAATCACGGCGGTTGTGTCGCGAGGCGCTCGCATTGTGGCGGGGACGGCCGTTCGGCGATCTCGCCGACCACGAGGCCTTCAACCTCGAGGCCTACCGCCTCGATGAGTTGCGGCTCGCCGCGATGGAGCTGATGCTCGAGGCCGACCTCGCGCTCGGCCGCCACGAACTCGTCGTCGGCGAACTGGAGAGCGCGGTCGAGGAGCACCCGTATCGCGAGCGGCTGTGGTCCTTGCTGATCGAGGCATTGGCGCGCGACGACCGACGAGTCGAGGCGCTTCGTGCGGTCGGCCGGTTGCGGAAGATCCTGCGCGAGGTCGGCATCGGCGTCGGCGAGGAGATCACCGCGCTCGAACACCGGATCCTCGACGGCGACGTCATCGACCCGACCCCCTGACGCTCCCCGTGCGGTGAGATCTGGGTGGCAGGGGTCCTCTCACCTCTCACCGGAGGGTGGCCGAACGTGGCTGCGGTGAGAGTTGGGTGGGAGGGGTCCTCTCACCTCTCACCGGAGGGTGCGTTCGAAGAGGGAGATCGTCTTGTCCCAGCTGGTGTCGGAGGCGACCTGATGGTACGACGGAGCACCGGGCCACGTGTAGCCGTGGTCGGCGCCGGGGAAGGTCTCCAGTTCGACGTGGTCGACTGACGCGATCGCGTCGAAGAACCGCTGGTGCATCGCGATCGACTGCACCTGGTCGGCCTCACCGATGCCGATGTACAGGGGCGACGCGATGTCACCGGCGGAGAGGTGCGGGGAGTTCGGGGTGTCGTCGGCGAGGAACGACGGGTGCCACATCGCGCCGGCGGCGATTCGGTGGGGCAGCCGGACCATCGCCCGGGCGACCGCCTTCGCGCCCATGCAGAAGCCGATCACGCCGACCCTCGTGTCCTCCCCGACGCCGACGGCGGCGAGTGCGTCGTCGAAGTCCTGCTGGATCCCCTCGTCGGTGACCGAACGCAGCCACCCCATCATCATGGGGCCGTACGTGTCCCGGTCGGCGGCCATCTGCTCCGGCTCGACACCGAGCAGACGGCCCTGGCGGTGGTACAGGTCGGGTGTGATCACCCGGTAGCCGGCGCCGGCGAGCTTGCGCATGAACTCGTGCGTCGCCGTGCGGATGCCGGGACCGTCGTGGAAGATGACGACGGTCGGCCGGTCACCGCCCTCGGCGGGTTGCTTGACGAGCACGGCCATCTCGCCGTCGCTCGTCGCTGCGTCGATGATTTCCTCGCTGAGGTCCATCTCCGGAATCTACGACGCCGCGACGGATCAGATCCGCTCGAAGTAGCGGCGGTGCTCCCAGTCGGTGACGGCGGCGTCGTACGCGGCGCACTCCGATTCGAAGAAGTGGGCGTAGTGATCGACGACGTCGTCGCCGAGCAGCCGCCGGGCGTCGCCGCTGGCGGCGAACTCGGCGTTCGCTCCTGCGAGCGTCGCCGGGAGCGGTGGGACGCCCGTCGCGTACCCGTCGCCGACGTGCTCGGCCGGCGGCTCGATCTCGTTGCGGATGCCGTCGAGCCCGCTCGCGATCGCCGCGGCGAACGCGAGATACGGGTTCGTGTCCGCGCCGGGCAGGCGGCACTCGATGCGCAGGTTCTGGCCGTCGCCGACGATCCGAAAGCCGGTCGTGCGGTTGTCGTGCGACCAGGCCAGCCCGGTCGGCGCCCACGACTGGTGTCGGTAGCGCTTGTAGCTGTTGATCGTGGGCGCGTACAGCGGCATCAGGTGTGGCACGTGGTGCATCCACCCGCCGAGGAACCACCGGAACACGTCGGTCGGCTCGCCCCCGCCGTCGACGAACGCGCTTCCACCCTCGCGCCACAGACTGACGTGGAGGTGACAACTGCTGCCGGGTTGCGCGGCGTCCGGCTTGGCCATGAACGAGACGCTGATTCCCCGGGCGTCGGCGAGTTCCTTCATCGCCTCCTTCATCACGGCGTGACGATCCGCCATGTCGAGCACCTCGGCGTACCGGATGTTGAGCTCGTGCTGCCCGACGGCGGCTTCGCCCTTCGAGCTCTCGACCGGGATCTCGGAGCGGTTGAGCATCCGCCGCGCCTCGCCGACGTAGTCCTCGACGCGCGCGCCCTGGAACAGGTGGTAGTCCTCGACGTACCATCCGGCGGACTCGAGGGCGCGGTATCCCTTCTCGTGTGCGGCGCGGTAGCTGTCGCGGTAGATGAAGAACTCGAGTTCGCTCGCACCCATCGCCGTGAAGCCTGCTTCGCCGGCGGTGGCGAGCTGTGCGGCCAGGATCGACCGTGGCGCGATCGTGATGGCGTCGTGGGTCGAGTTGTCGTGGGCGTCGCACATCACGATCGCGGTTCGGTCGGTCCATCCGCACCGCCGGATCGTGGTGACGTCGGGAACCATGTGGAAGTCCCCGTAGCCGCGCTGCCAGTTCGCGTACGCGTACCCCTCGACCGGTTCCATGTCCATGTCGACCGTGAACAGGTAGTCGCACGCATGGGTGCCGTCGGCGAGCGCGTGGTCGAGGAAGAACCGCCCGTCGAGCCGCTTTCCCATCAGCCGGCCGAAGTGGTCGGGGAAGGCGAGGACGACGGTGTCGATCGTGCCGTCGTCGACCTCCGCCCGCAGTTCGTCGGGCGACATCTACGGCTCGACGATCGCGAAGTTGCTCTCGAACACATCCAGATTGCCGAAGATCGCGAGCAGTGCCGCCGGGTCACCGTCGAGCGTGACCTCACCGGCGCCGGCCGCGTCCGCGAACGTCGTCTCGTTCCCGAGGAGCCGACCGAGCACGTCCTTCGTCAGCGTCAGCGTCACCGCGGCGTCAGGGTCGTGGCGCCCGCTGATGTGGTGCAGCGCCTGGTTCTCCAGCGTCAGCACCCACCGCTCGTCGACGTCGGTGAAGTGCCAGTTGGTCACCACGTGTTCACCGGCGACGTCCTCGGACCGGAGCCGGACTGCGATCGCGTCGAAGATCATGTCGATCGTCAGCGCCGAGATGAACCTCCCGCCCTGGCCGCGACGGCGCGGGGGCGTCCCGTTGCGCAGCTCCTGCGCGCCCATCAGGAACGCGTTGCGCCATGTCGCCGACTCCGCCTGGTAGCCGAGCTGTTCGAGCGCATCGGCCTGGAGGTCGCGGGCCGCCGCGTTCTCCGGGTCGGCGAACACGAGGTGGTTGACGACCTCGGCAACCCAGCGGTAGTCGCCGTCGTCGAACTTGTGCCGGGCGTGTTCGAGGAGCGCATCCGCGCCGCCGGCCAGCTCGACATAACGCTGCCCGGCGTCGGCCGGCGGCCGCGCCCAGAGGCGTGCCGGGTTGCCGTCGTACCAGCCGAGGTACCGCTGGTAGACGGCCTTGGCGTTGTGCACGAGCGCGCCGTAGTAGCCGCGGGTGTGGATCTGGTCGGTGAACGCGGCGGGCAGGGTGAGCTGCTCCGCGATCTCGTTCGGCGTGAGGCCGTGGTTGGCGAAGCGCATGGTCTGGTCGTGCATCCAGCGGTACAGGTCGCGCTGCTTGCGCAGGAACGTGTCGACGTCGCCGCGGCCCCACTGCGGCCAATGGTGGCTGGCGAACATCAGCTCCGCCGACGCGCCGAACAGCTCGATCGCCTCGTTGATGTACTTCGACCAGCCGAGCGAATCGCGCGCCTGCGCGCCGCGCAGCGGCAGCAGGTTGTGCATGTTGTGCGAACAGTTCTCCGCCATGCACAACCAGCCGCGGTCGGGGAAGAAGAAGTTCATCTCCGCGGGCGCCTCGGCCTCGGGGGTGAGCTGGAACACGATGCGGATCCCGTCGACGACCAACTCCTGGCCGGTCTCGGTGATCTCCTCGGTCGGTGCGATCAACCCGGCCTGGGCCATCGGGACGGCCTTGCCGAGCCCGCAGTCGACGTGCTGGCGCGGCCCCGCGGGCAGCAACGGACCGAACTGGTAGTGCGCCCGCCGCAGCATCGCCGGCCCTGCGATCACGTTCTCGAAGACCGCCTCACGGAGGAAGTGCTCGGGGGCGATGATCCGCACGTCGCCCGCGGCGACCGCCTCGTCGGTCGTCACGCCGCGCACGCCGCCGAAGTGGTCCGCATGGCTGTGCGTGTAGATCACAGCACGGACGGGTCGCTCGCCGAGTTCGGCGTTGGCGAGGTCGAGGCACGCCCTCGCACACACCTCGCTCGTCAGCGGGTCGATGATCACCCAGCCGGTGTCGCCCGCGAGGAAGCTGATGTTCGAGATGTCGTACCCGCGGGCCTGCCACAGGCCCGGCGCCACCTCGAACAGGCCGTGGATCGCGTTCAACCGCGCCTGGTGCCACAGGCTGGGGTTGACCGAATCGGGCGCGTCGACGGAGTCGCGCACGAAGTCGTGGCGCGACACGTCCCACACCGTGTGGCCACGATCCTCGATCGAGCCGGTGGCGTGCGTCGTGATCAGCCCACGACTGGCCCGGTCGGTGTCCGCGGCGTCGGCGACGAAGGACCGTCCCGCGTCGGCGAGCAGGGCCCGCGTGTGCTCGGTGGGTGGCTTCGGCGACGCGGACATCTGTGCATTGTGACAGTTCCCGTCGGCCGGTTCGCCAGCCGGCGGCCGCCCTCGCGGCCGCCGCGTCAGACCGCGGTCCAGGCGCCGCCGTTCGCATTCGACGTGATCGTGGCATCGACGAACGCAACGCCGCGCACGCCGTCGGCAGCGGTTGGGAAGTGCAGTGCGAGCGGGTCGGCGGCGCGGCCTGCCCGCCGAGCAGCGATCGCCTCGGCCGCGTCCGAGTAGACGGTCGCGAATCCCTCGTGGAATCCTTCCGGGTGACCCGCGACGATCCGGCTGGCGCGTGCGGAGAGCGGCAGCGTGCCCGGCCCGTTCGGCGTCCGCATCTCGGCGGGTGCGTCGATCGGTTTGAACAGCAGTTGCGTCGGGACCTCCTGCATCCATTCGAGCGTCCCGCGGGTTCCGGACACGCGGAGGCGGAGGCAGTTCTCGACGCCGGCCGCGGCCTGGGTGACCCAGAACGAACCTCGCGCGCCGTTGTCGAAACGCAGCAGCGCACCGGCGAAGTCGTCGACCAGCCGGTTCGGCACGATGTGACCCACCTCGGCCGCCACCTCGGACACTTCGAGCCCCGTCACGAAGCGGACCAGGTTGTGGGCGTGGGTACCGATGTCTCCCATCACCAGCGACGGCCCGCCGCGCACCGGGTCGTATCTCCACGGCAGCGGGCCGTCGGCATCGGGATCGTCTTCGGCCGCCTTGCCACCCTGCACGTACTCGATCTGCACGAGTCGAATCGTTCCGAGCTGTCCGTCCTGCACCATCGCCCGCGCCTGGCGAACCATTGGGTACCCGGTGTAGTTGTGGGTCAGGCAGAACACGCGGCCGGTGGACTCGACGGCGGCCAGCACCTCCGACGCCTCGGCGAGCGTGTTCGCGAGCGGCTTGTCACAGATCACGTCGAAGCCGCACGTGAGCGCCGCGACCGCGTAGGCGTGATGGCTGTCGTTCGGCGTCATGATCGCCACGACATCGGCGCCGTCGGGGCGGTCGGCTTCTGCGTCGAGCAACTCGCTGGCGTCACCGTACGCCCGGCCCGGCTCGATGCCCAACGAGGTGGCTGCCCTTCGGGAACGCTCCGGATCAGACGACAGCGCGCCGGCGATGATCTCGTAGCGGTCGTCGAGGCGCGCCGCGGTCCGGTGCATCGCACCGATGAAGCTGCCCGGGCCGCCCCCGATCACCGCGAGACGGAGCCTCCGGCCCAGCATGTCGATGATCGGGTTCGAATCCATGCGGCGCTCCAGACGGCTCGGCGGTGCCGGCGACTGTACCGCCGTCGGTACCGTGAGGCGATGACGACTGATCTCGACCGCATCGACGAGCAGCAGCGGCGCCTCCGGCTGCCGGGGTTCGACGAGGACGCCGCATGGCGCCTCGGCAGCGACCTGCGCCGTCGCGCCAGCGAGATGGACGCGGCCGTCACGATCGAGATCCGGCTCGGTGGCGAGACCGTGTTCCTGCATGCGATGCGGGGTACCTCGCCGGCGAACGCCGACTGGGCTCGCCGGAAACGCAACGTCGTCGAGATGCTCCAGGAGCCGTCGTACGCCGTCGGCCTGGCAGCGAAGCGCGACGGCGAGTCCGTGCTCGACCTGATGGGTCTGTCCCCTCGCGACGTGGCGGCGCACGGTGGGAGCTTCCCGGTCGTCGTGGACGGTGTCGGCTGCGTCGGCGTGGTGACGGTGTCGGGGCTTCCGCAGCGCGCCGATCACGATCTCGTCGTCGAAGCCCTCGCCGACCTCTGCGGGGTCGACGCGGAAGATGTTCGGCTCGGCTGATCTGAACGGCACGGCCAACCGACGCCAGGGATCGCACCTCACCCCGAGAAGTACTGCTGGACGTGCCGCCACGCGTCTGCGCCGACACGAGCACCGATCCGGCGGCCTTCGAGGTCGTCGGCCGGCACGTGGATGCCGCCGTACAGCCGTGAGACGCCGGCTTCGTCGGCGGCGTCGGCGTAGGTCGCCCACTGCAGGGTGACCGGTTCACTCGGGCCGTCCTCGAACTCGAGGTCACCCGCATCGATCCGCCATTCGGTGAGCCCGCCGGGGAAGAACGGGCTGCCGGTGATCTCGGTGAGCACGACGGCGGCGGCGCGGCTGAACGTGCTGTGGCCCGACACGTACCCGGCGAAGGCCGGTGTCACGAACGTCGAGCGCTGGTACGGCACCCACTCGACCGCCCGGATCCAGCCGACACCGCCGATCCCGTCGGTGGCGTCGGGCTCGCCGCGCCATGCCAGGATCGTGATCTCTCCGATGTGTTCGGCGAGCGCCTCGTGGCGCTGACCGGGCCCACTCGACGCCTCGGTGACCACTTCCACGAGCCCGTTCGCGAGCAGCAGACCCCGTGGGTCGTACGACGCGACGTCCGGGTCGGTCGCTTGCCCGAGGCCTGCGAGATGACGAATCATCGAGATCGGCCTGGCGTAGTCGTAGTGGCCCTTGAGCCCCCACGCGACGATCGCGGCATCGTGCACGGCACCGTTCAGCGCGAGGTACAGCTTGACGTCGTACTCCAACCGGTCGACGACCGGCCCGGCCCCGGCGATCCGCAACGGTCCGCGCGAGGCGAGTTCGTCGATGGCGATGTTGGCGATCGAGTTCCAGTGGCCGGGCGGCGTCTCCGAGGCAGGGCCGTCTGCCCAGAACTCCGCGATCGTGCGGCCGTAGTCACCGAGGAGCACGACGTTCGGCTCGTACTCCTCACCGGTGATGGGATTGAACGCGTGGCCGACTGGTTCGTAGGTCCCGAGCTCGCGGTTGCCGTGCGCGGCCGGTGAGATGTCGATCGTCTCGCCACCCGCAGGGTCGAGCGATGCGCTGTAGCGGATGACGTCGAGCACCGCTCGTTGGAAGTCGTCGTCCTCGGCCACGTCATGCAGCGCCGGCGGAGGACCCGGATCGATCGTCAGGCCGTCGTCGTCCGCAGGCGGCAGCGCGAACGAGGTGACGTGGCCCCAGTTCGGACCGACGAAGGTCTGCACCGTGTCCTCGAGCGGCAGCCCGTTCTGCGCGACCATCACGTCGAGCTCCAGCGGTTGCCAGCGGTTCGGGTCGTTCATCACGGTGCCGGGTCGATCGACGACGAGCGGTGGGTTGACGGGTACGTAGTCCGCGACGTAGCCGTTCGCCTCGTTCGAGCCGTCGGTGAGTCCGTACTCCAGGATCGTCGCGGCGATCCGGTTGCCGAGCGCCGCCGGGCTGTCGCCCTCGGTCGTCGTCACCG
Organism: Ilumatobacteraceae bacterium; assembly: GCA_024644465.1. Classification (GTDB taxonomy): domain Bacteria; phylum Actinomycetota; class Acidimicrobiia; order Acidimicrobiales; family Ilumatobacteraceae; genus Ilumatobacter_A. The sequence continues at coordinate 15,448 of JAHEKY010000021.1, forward strand.
AGCGGTCATAGCAGCGCGCGTCCATCAGTTCGTCGAGGCGCGTCACCGCCTCCTCTGCGCGCGGCGATCGCAGGTACCGCTGGACGAGGACGCGATACGCCGCATAGCTCATCGTCTCCTCGCGTGCCGTCTGCACGTCGTCGGCCCGGTGCTTCTCGTGCACGAAGACGCCGGTTGCCGCCGGGTCGTAGGCAGCCCACGCGTCCCACATCGCCGCCGACGAGTGGAACAGGTTGCGGGCGTGGATCGTCGGCGCGGGAAAGTCGCTCCGAATCGCCGCGAGTACCGCCTCGTTCCACTCGCGCGCGACCGAGTGCGCCGGATCGGACGTCGGGACACAGGTCGATGTCTTCTCGCCGTCGTCGGTGAGCACACCGGTCAGGACGTACGTCGTCACCGCCGCGACGGCCGCTGCGCCGACGGCGAGCAGAAGCGCGCTCCGGCGCGCACCCGTCACGACACTTCCTCGCGGTCGATGCGGACGATCTGGTCGGCGTCGACGTCCACGTGCCGGATCGTCGTGCCGTCCGGCCAGACGACGGTCACGACAGCGACGCGATCGTGCGCGCCGAGCCCGAAGTGCGCGCGGGGGTCCTCCGACGACAGATAGCTCCCGCCGACGGCGAGCTCCCTGCGCAGGATCGTGCCGTCGGGGAGTTCGACCGTGACCTCGGCGCCCGGCGCCGGCGACGGCAGCGCCACTTCGAGCCAGTGCCCGCCGGCACCGGAACTGCGCAGCAGGACGAGCTCACCGCCGATCGTCCCCATCGCGAGATCGATGTCGCCATCGTTGTCGAAGTCCGCCGCCGCGACACCGCGGCCGAGCCGGGGCCCGACCGCATCGAGGCCGACGCGCGTCGTCGCGTCGGTGAACCCTGCGACCGACCCGCCCGGACCGAGCTGCTCGAGCAGCTGCGAGACCTCGCGGTCTGCGACGAGGTCACGCACCGGGACGGCACCGTGTCCGAAGAACAGGTCGAGGTCCGTGTCGAGGTCGGCGTCGAACCACGTCGTCCCCCAGCCGGTCGCGCCGATTCCCAGATCGGCGATGCCGAGTGCGGCGAGCGCATCTTCGAACGTGAGACCGGTCCGGTTGTGCACGACGACGTGACGCTCCTTCAGCTGGTTCGTCGTGACGAGCTCGGGCATCCCGTCGCCGTCCGCGTCTGCTGCTGCGACGCCCATTCCGGCACCGGTGTCGCCGACGCCTGCCGCGACACCACGCTCGACCAACTCGAAACCCGGTTCGGCGTTGCTCGGGACGTTCTCGTAGAGCTGGTTTGGCGTCGTGTCGTTCGCAACGTACAGATCGAGGTCGCCGTCCCGGTCGAGGTCGCTGAGCAGGGCGCCGAGCCCGTAGTCCGCGCCGTTCGGTTCGATGCCGACGTCGGCACCGACCTCGCGGAATCGGACGCGGGCGCCTCCGTCCGGACCCTCGTTGAGCAACAGCACGTCGGGTTCCGGTTGGTGCGTGTTGGGGAAGCCCTTGGTCGCCGACGTGATCGGCCGGTTGAGGTCGGTGTAGCCGGCGACGAAGAGGTCGGGCCAGCCGTTGCCGTCGACGTCGCCGACCGCTGCGCCGCTGTGCCAACCGAACACCGCAGCGCCGGCGGGCTCGTCGACCGACGCGTCGTCCACGAATCGCTCACCGGAGTCGTTCCAGAGCAGGACGTTCTCGCGCTCGCTCGTGACATACAGATCGGTCCAACCGTCGAGGTCGAAGTCCGCAGCGACGCATCCGTTGCCACGCGTCTCGACGCCAGCGGACGTCGAGTCCGTCACGTCGCTGAAGTGCCCGGCGTCGTTGCGGTACAGGCGGCTCACTGGGAGACCGCCCTGCTCGCGCCAGTTTCCCCACTCCCCGTTCGACCACGTGTTCACCGCGTACAGGTCGAGCCATCCGTCGCGGTCGTAGTCGATCCAGCAGAGACCGCCACCCATCATCGCCGCCGGGTCGGGGCTGGTCTCCCACTGGAAGGCGCCGTGGCGGAAATCGATACCGACCTCCGCCGCGACGTCCTCGAACCGGACGAGTTCCATCGACGGCATCGCCGGCCGGTCGTCGTCAGCGCCGTCGGCAACTCGATGCGCATCGGATCCGCACGCCGCGAGCGTGCACGATACGACGGCCACGAGACGTGACACGGCAGTCCGCCGGCGCGAACCGGGCAGACCGACGAACATGTCAGGCAGTCAATCGCGCCTCGCGGTCGAGCGGGGCGCGGCAGCAATCGTCACGTGAGCCCGCGCGCGGCGCGCCGGCGCTTGGAGATCGAGTCGACCAGGACCGCGAGCAGCAGCACGACGCCGGTGATGATGAACTTGATGCCGGAGTTCAGACCGAGCAGGTCCATGCCGTTCTGGATCGCGGTGATGACGAGTGCCCCGTAGAGCGCCGAGACCACACGACCCGAGCCGCCGAACAAACTCGTCCCGCCGATGACCGCGGCCGCGATGACGTTCAGCAGCAGGTTGCCGCCACCGGTGTTGGTCGCCACCGACCGGAGGCGCGAGGCCAGGATGACGCCGCCGACGCCGGCCATGAACCCGTTGATCGCGAACACGGCGATGCGGATGTTGTCGACGTTGATGCCGGCGCGGCGGGTGGCTTCGGGACTCCCTCCGACGGCGTAGATGTGGCGGCCGAACGCGGTGCGGGTCGTGACGAACGTCCACACGAGCAGGAAGACGCCGAGCGTGATCGTGATCTGGGGCACGCCGCGGTCGGAGTTGGCGACCCACACCGCCCACAGCACGATGGCGGCGACACCGACGACCTGGGCGACCACGATCGGCAGCGGTTTGGCGTCGAGGTTGCGGGCCTGGCGGGCTTGCATCGTCCGCACCTGCACGAACGCGTACCCGACGACGACGGCGACACCGATCACCCATCCGATGCCTTCGGACAGGAAGTTGTTGGCGATGTCGACCAGTCGGTCGTCCTGGATCCTGATCGTGCCTGCGGTGGAGAAGCGCGTCGTGAGCCACAGAACGACGCCGGACCAGACGAGGAAGCCCGCCAGCGTCAGGATGAACGACGGCACCCCGAGTTTGGTGATGATCAACGCGTGGAGCAGCCCGATCGCGGTCGTGATGACGAGCGCGCCGATGATGCACAACCACCACGGCCAACCGGGGTCGCCCGGGCGCTGGAGCAGTGTCATCACCACGCCACCGACGGCGGCGACGAACGCCACCGACAGATCGATCGAGACGACCTCGCCGTCGGCGATCAACAAGATGAACACGATGCCCATCGCCAGCGCTGCGACCGGTGCCATCTGCAGCAGCAGGTTCGTGAAGTTGCGGGCGGTGAGGAACTGGTCTTCGAGGGTGCCGAAGATGAGGACGATGACGATCAACCCGAAGATGATCGGCAACGCGCCGAGTTCGCCGGCCTTGATCGCCGACCACCGCTGTCGGAGGTAGTCGCCGACGCCGGTCGTCGGCGCCGCGAATCCTGACGTCCGGCGCGACGCGGCGGGAGGCGCCGGCGGGGTGGGGGTCGACTCGACGTCACCGCTCATGATGCGACCGTGTCTTCGTCCATGCCGGGAACGAACTGCATGTCCCCGGCGGTGATCGCGTGGACCACGTCCTGCTGCGTGCACTCCCGGCGGTTCATCACACCCACCTGTTGACCCAACCGGAGCACGGTGATCCGGTCGGCGATCTCGAAGATGTCGTGCAGATTGTGCGAGATCAGCACGACGGCGTATCCCTGGTGGGCGAGTCGGCCGACCAGGTCGAGCACCTGGCGGGTCTGGGCGACACCGAGGGCGGCGGTCGGCTCGTCGAGGATGATCATCTTGGAGTCGCCCCACATGACTGCCTTCGCGACGGCCACGGCCTGGCGTTGACCGCCGGAGAGCCCGGCGACGGTCTGGCGGACCGAGCGGAGCGTCGTGACCTTGAGCCCTTCGAGCGTTTGCTGGGCGCGATGCTCCATCGCGACCTCGTCGAGCACGCCGAGCTTGACGATCTCACGACCGAGGAACATGTTGCCGACGACATCGAGATTGTCCGCCAACGCGAGGTCCTGGTACACGACCTCGATGCCCAACGCAGCGGCATCCTTCGGACCGTGGATCTTCACTCGCTTGCCGGCGAAGGTGGTCGTGCCCTCGTCGAACGGGTAGATCCCGACGATGCCCTTGATCAGGGTCGACTTGCCGGCGCCGTTGTCGCCGACGAGCGCCATCACCTCCCCGGATCGAACCTCGAAGTCCACCTTGTACAACGCATGGACGGCGCCGAACGACTTGGACACGCCCTCACAACGAAGCAGCGGTGCGTCCCCCGATCTCTCGGCCCCAGAACTGTCAGCGGTGGTCATCGGCCACTCCCCCTCATGTCTTTCCCTCGATGATGTCCGACGCGCAACATCCGTGGCGAGGGCGCCGGAGCCCCCTCACCACGGATGTCGTCACGGTCGTGTCTCCGTCCGCTGATCGGCGATCCTCGGACGGCTCCGATCAGGCGTTGTCCTGGCAGAACTGGGTCTCGGCGACGTCGCCCGTGCAGATCTCCTCGATCGTGCGGAAGCCGTCGGCGATGACCGTGTCGAGGATGTTGTCGGCGGTGACCGCGATCGGTACGAGTGCGATGTACGGCACGCCACCGGACGCATCCGGTGTCGGCTTGCCGTCACCGTCGATGCCGATGATCGAGAAATCACCACTGAGCGACGTGACGTCTTCACCCGCCCGGAGTGCGAGCGCGACCTGCGCGCCGACGGCGGCTTCGGCGGCGATCGGCTTGTAGACCGTCATTGCCTGCTTGCCCAACAGGATGTTCTGGATCCCGGCGGTCGTCGCGTCCTGACCACTGACCGGAATCGTCGACGGATCCAACCCTGCCCGCTCGATCGCCCCGATCACCGAGTTCGCGATCCCGTCGTTGGCTGCGAACCAACCGTTCACGTTGTTCTCGGCACCAACCAGGATCTGGTCGGCGATCGTCGCTGCCTCGGCATTGTCCCAACCCGGCGTGAACTGATCAGCAACCAGTTCCCAACTGCCATCGGCAACCCGCTCCTCGACCGTCGCGTTGTATCCATCGCGGAACAAGAAGGCATTGTTGTCCTCCTCACCACCGTTCTGCATCACAACCCGCGCCGGCGACGCACCCGTCGCATCGATCAGCGGTTCGAGTACCGACGCCATCGTCGCACCGACCTGAACATTGTCGAAGCTGACATAGGCCGCACCACCGGCGCTGCCCTCGGTGTTGAACCGGTCGTACTCCACGACCTGCACACCGGCCTCGGTCGCGAGATCGATGATCGTGGCACCCGAACCGGAATCGTTCGACGTCAACACGATCACCGACGCACCATCACCGATCGCCTGCTCGGCCTGGGAGATCTGCGTCGCCGCGTCACCCTCGGCATTCACGATGCTGAAATCGGAACCCTCCGACAGACCAGCATCCTCGAACGCCTCCTTGAAGAACCGACGATCATCCTTCTCCCAACGATCCGACGTCGCCGAATCCGGCAACAACACCCAGATCGAACCGGCATCAGCCGAGGTGTCACCACCACCGCCGCCACCGGCGTTCTCGACACAGAACTGGGTCTCGGCGACGTCGCCCGTGCAGATCTCCTCGATCGTGCGGAAGCCGTCGGCGATGACCGTGTCGAGGATGTTGTCGGCGGTGACCGCGATCGGTACGAGTGCGATGTACGGCACGCCACCGGACGCATCCGGTGTCGGCTTGCCGTCACCGTCGATGCCGATGATCGAGAAATCACCACTGAGCGACGTGACGTCTTCACCCGCCCGGAGTGCGAGCGCGACCTGCGCGCCGACGGCGGCTTCGGCGGCGATCGGCTTGTAGACCGTCATTGCCTGCTTGCCCAACAGGATGTTCTGGATCCCGGCGGTCGTCGCGTCCTGACCACTGACCGGAATCGTCGACGGATCCAACCCTGCCCGCTCGATCGCCCCGATCACCGAGTTCGCGATCCCGTCGTTGGCTGCGAACCAACCGTTCACGTTGTTCTCGGCACCAACCAGGATCTGGTCGGCGATCGTCGCTGCCTCGGCATTGTCCCAACCCGGCGTGAACTGATCAGCAACCAGTTCCCAACTGCCATCGGCAACCCGCTCCTCGACCGTCGCGTTGTATCCATCGCGGAACAAGAAGGCATTGTTGTCCTCCTCACCACCGTTCTGCATCACAACCCGCGCCGGCGACGCACCCGTCGCATCGATCAGCGGTTCGAGTACCGACGCCATCGTCGCACCGACCTGAACATTGTCGAAGCTGACATAGGCCGCACCACCGGCGCTGCCCTCGGTGTTGAACCGGTCGTACTCCACGACCTGCACACCGGCCTCGGTCGCGAGATCGATGATCGTGGCACCCGAACCGGAATCGTTCGACGTCAACACGATCACCGACGCACCATCACCGATCGCCTGCTCGGCCTGGGAGATCTGCGTCGCCGCGTCACCCTCGGCATTCACGATGCTGAAATCGGAACCCTCCGACAGACCAGCATCCTCGAACGCCTCCTTGAAGAACCGACGATCATCCTTCTCCCAACGATCCGACGTCGCCGAATCCGGCAACAACACCCAGATACTGCCTTCACCCGCAGCATCGCCGCCACCAGTGTCCGGCTCGGTGGCCGGTGGTGCCCCGGTGTCGGTCGAACCGCCGTCGTCGTCGCTGCCGCACGCGGACGCGATCAACGCAAGAGCGGCGAGCCCGACGATCAATGATCGCCCTCGCTTGTGCATGTGCTTCTCCCCCTGGAAAGGTGGCTCGAGCGGCCATCGCTCGCGCCAGCCAGGTGAATGTAACCGTTTTCACTTGTCCGCGCAAGGGCCTTCGGGCACTGGTCGTGAGCACTGGGACGTGCCCGTTCACCCGGCCGCCGCACGGCCGCGCCCGGGGGCTATCGTCGCCGGGATGACTCCGCGCGCTCGCGCCACACTCGGCGTCGTCGTCGCTGCGCTGCTGCCCGCGGGCGCGTGTGCAAGTGGTGAGCGGCCCTTCACGAGCGAGGTGGGTCCGGAAACGGTGTCCGGTGGCGTCGACGCGACCGTCGCGGTGACCGAACCAACTCCGCCGGTGACCGAGGTGGCCGACACGTCGACGACGGTGTCGGTCGGCCCGTTGACGACCGACAGCGGGGCGAACGGCCGCACGTTCGGCGACGCCGCGGACGAACCCGGCGCAGCCGGAGACGACGCTGCGGGCGGCGACGCCGACGTACCGGCGACCAACTACGACTTCTCCGCCGTGGCCCCGGTCGTCGAGGCGTTCGTCGACGAGCGCGAGCTGAACGGCGCAGGTCTGATCATCGTCCATCGCGACGACGGTGTCGTCCACGAGGGGTACTGGGGCGAGTTCGGCCCCGACCGGATCTCGCTGATCGCCTCGTCGTCGAAGATGATCACGGCCGGCGTGCTCCTCCACCTGCACGACGACGGCCTAGTCGACATCGACGCCCCGGTCGCCGACGTCGTCGAGTGGGGCGCCGCCAACCCGGACATCACCCCGGCGCAGTTGGTGTCGAACAGCTCGGGCCTCGTCGGCCTGTTCCCCGAGCCCGGGTACCCGCCGTACATCTGCCAGTACGTCGCGACCGGAACCCTGCAGGAGTGCGCGAGCGCGGTCTTCTCGGCCGACGGTGACGACGCCGACATCGTCGCGCCGGACACCGAGTTCCGCTACGGCGGGGCGCAGTGGCAGGTGGCCGGTGCGGTCGCCGAAGTCGCGTCGGCGATGTCGTGGGCCGAGCTGATCGACGAGATCTACGTCGAGCCGTGCGGGCTCGAGACGCTCGCGTACAACAACCACTTCGCCCAGATCGGCAGCGGGTTCGACTACCCCGACGCTTTCGGCGGTGATCCGGCGACGCTCTCGGCGACCGCCAATCCGAACATGGAGGGCGGCGCGTACGTCACGACGGGGGACTACGGCAAGCTGCTGCTGATGCAGCTCCGCGACGGACGCTGCGGCGACGAGCAGGTGCTGTCGCCGGAGTCGCTCGCGCGGCTGCACGGTGACCGGATCGGCGAGGTCTACGGCGGCAGCGCCGGTGAGGCCACCGGCTACGGCATGGGCTGGTGGGTCGATCGCACGACGGGCCGGATCACCGACCCCGGCGCGTACGGCAGCGTGCCGTGGCTCGACCTCGACGACGGCTACGGCGCGTACCTCGTGATCGAGGCCGACTCGGCGACCGGCCTCGAACTCGCCGGCATGCTGTACGACGTCGTCGACGCCGCGATCGCCGCCGCCTGACCCGCGGCTCGCCAACCATCTGCGGACGGATCGTTGCGGTTTCCGCATCACCTCGTCCTCAGACCGCCGCGCCGGCCCGAGTGCGCGCTACGGCAGCGGGCGGAACTTCGCGGTGAAGTGGCGCATCGCCGGGGGCTCCTCGGTGATCTCGTAGCCCGTGAGGTCCGTGACCGCGCCGCGCAACTCGTCGAACACTTCGACGACGTAGTCGGCGTGTGACTGGGTGTACACGCGCCGCGGCATCGCGAGGCGGACGAGGTCCATCGCGGCGGGCTGCTCGCTGCCGTCGGGCCGGCGGCCGAACATCACGGTGCCGATCTCGGTCGTGCGGATGCCGCCCGCCTCGTACAGCGCACACGCCAGCGAGTGGCCCGGGTACTGCAGCGGCGGGACGTGGGCCAGCCAGGTACGGGCGTCGACGAAGACCGCATGCCCGCCCGCCGGCTTGATCACCGGGACGCCCATCGCGTCGAGCCGCTCGACGATGTACTCATTGGTGCGCACCCGGTAGCGCAGGTAATCCTCGTCGACGACCTCGGCGAGGCCCTGCGCGATCGCGTCGAGGTCGCGGCCGGCGAGCCCGCCGTAGGTGGGGAAGCCCTCGGTCATGATCAGCCGGTTGCGGGCCTTCATCGCGAGGTCGTCGTCGTTGAGCGCGAGCCAGCCACCGATGTTGACGAGGGCGTCCTTCTTCGCCGACATCGTCATCCCGTCGGCCTTCGAGAACATGTCGCGCACGATGTCGGGGATGGAACGATCTTCCTGGCCCGGTTCGCGGTGCTTGATGAAGTGCGCGTTCTCGGCGAAGCGGCACGCATCGATGATGAACGGCTTGCCGTGGGCGTGTGCGATGTCGGCGGCGGCATGGATGTTGGCGAGGCTCGCGGGCTGGCCGCCGCCGGCGTTGTTCGTCACGGTGATCATCACGCACGGCACGTCGTCGGCGTGGTCGGCCATGAACCGCTCGAGGCGGGCGAGGTCGATGTTGCCCTTGAACGGCGACAGGTCGTTCGGATCGAGACCCTCCGGGACGAGGAGGTCGACCGCCTCGGCGCCGGTCGCCTCGATGTTCCCTCGGGTCGTGTCGAAGTGGGTGTTCGACGGCACTTTGCGTCCGGTGCCGCCGAGGATCGAGAACAGGATCGCCTCCGCGGCGCGTCCCTGGTGGGTGGGGATGATGTGCACGAAGTCGAACAAGTTGCGCACGGCGGCGTCGAAGCGCCAGAACGAGGGCGAGCCCGCGTAGCTCTCGTCGCCGGTCATCATCGTTCCCCACTGCGCGGCGCTCATCGCGGACGTGCCCGAGTCGGTCAGCAGGTCGATCATCACGTCGTCGGCGTGCAGCGCGAACGTGTTCCAGTGCGCGTCGCGCAGCAGTCGCTCCCGCTCGTCGCGGGTGGTGAACCGGATCGGTTCGACCGACTTGATGCGAAACGGTTCGATGATCGTCTTCATGGGTGAGGACTCCTGGTTGGAAGGCGTGGTACATCTGGTGCCAGGCACCAGATGTAACACCGTGGACGTTGGGGTATCGGCTACTTGACCCGGCGGCCGCGTTGCCAGACGTGGGTGACGCGGTCGGGCCGACCCCAGACCGTGCGGTCGTCGAGCGGATTCGTGTCGAGCGCGATCACGTCGGCGTCGTAGCCGGCGACCAACTGGCCGGTGCGCGGCGCCTGGGCGCCGAGGGTCTCCGGGCCGTTCGCCGTGGCGGCCTCGATCGCTTCGAGATCGGTCAGACCGGCGTTGATCAGATGCTCGATCTCGCGACTGTTCTCGCCGTACATCTGGCCGGACACGAAGATGTCGCAGCCGGCGGCGATCTTCACGCCCTTCGCGATCGCGATCTTCATCGCCTGCTCGTGGGCACCGGCGATCATCTGGCCCTTTTCGTATGCGTACCGCGGGAGTGCGTCGATCTGGCCAAGCAGCGACTCGATCACGAACCGGGTCGGCACGAGCATCGCCCCGGTCTCGACCATCTTGTCGGCCGCCTCCTCGTCGAGGAAGCTGCCGTGCTCGATCGTGTGGCACCCCGCCCGCAGCGCCGCCATGATTCCCGCCTTGCCGTGACAGTGCGCCGCGACGATCCGCTCGGCGCGGCCCGCTTCGGCGACGATCGCCGCGAGTTCCTCGTCGGAGAACTGCTGGTGCATCGGGTGATCGACCTCGCTCATCACCCCACCCGACGCGCAGATCTTGATCAGCTTGGCGTTCGCCCGCAGGTTGGTGCGCACGGCCCGCAATGCCTCCGGCACACCGTCGCACAGGATCGAGAACCCGAACGTGCAACTCACGCTGTGGACCACGTCGAGCGGCAGCGCATGGATGTCGCCGTGGCCGCCGGTCGTCGAGAGCACCCGTCCCGCACCGTGGATGTGCGGTCCGCGTATCCTGCCCTCCTCGACCGCCGGCGCCAACGACACGCCCATCCCGCCGACGTCGCGCGCGCTCGTGATCCCGCCGTCGAGCATCGCGCCGGCGTCGGCCACGGCGCGCGCTGCGGCCGTGATCGGGTTGGTCGTCGCGATGAGCTCGAGGTTTGGCTGCTGCATCCCGATGAAGTGCGTGTGGCAGTCCCACAGGCCAGGCATCGCGGCCGGTACTTCCTCGACGGTGTCGTCCGAGGAACGCGCCGGTGCAACGGCGCTCGGGCCGGCGTAGGTGATCTCTCCGGCGTCGAGCACGACGGTGCCCCGCTCGACCGGCTCGCCCCGGCCGGGGATCAGTACCTCCGCCACGATGTGCTGCGCCATGCTCGACTCGCTTTCTTTCCGACCGACGAATCACACGGTACGTCACGCGCCCGGGCCGACCGTCCGGCGCGTCGAACGCCCACTGATACCGTCGCGTGACTGCCCACCGCGCAGTCGACTCCTTCATTCTCGAGGAGGTCTGATGGATGACGCGTTGACACTTCCCGACGGGCGATCGCTCGGCTGGGCCGTGTACGGCGACCCTGCAGGACGGCCGCTGGTCGCACTCCACGGGTCGCCGGACTCGCGCATCATCTGGCGTCTCGCCGACGACGCAGCCGCACGACTCGGCATCCGTGTGATCGCGCCAGACCGGCCGGGGTTCGGATTGAGCGACCCCCATCCGCGGCGCACCGTGCTCGACTGGGTCGACGACCAGGACGCGCTCGCCGCCCACCTCGGCCTCGGCGGCTACCCGATCATCGCAGTTTCCGGCGGCAGCCCGTACGCAACCGCATTCGCCTGGGCACGCCCCGACACGGTGACCCGGCTCGGCCTGTTCTCGGTGATCGCCCCGCTGCACGAGCCGGGCGTACTCGCCGGGACGAACCGGCAGGTCGGCCTGACATTCCGGTTGGCGCGGCGGGCGCCGTTCGTGCTGGGTCCGATCGCGAGGCTGATCGTGCGGTCGGCGTCGCGCAACCCGGCGGCGGTCGAGCGACGTCTCATCCGGACCCGGCCGCCGGCCGACCGTGAGGTGATCGAACGGACCGAGGTTCTCGCGATCCTGCGCGAGAACCTACCGAACCAGTTCCGGCATGCGCCGACGATCGCCCGCGAGATGCGGCTCGCCGCGCGCGACTGGGGATTTCCGCTGAGCGAGATCGACGTGCGCACGACGATCTGGCAGGGCGGGCTGGACGACGTCCACTCGCCGGCGATGGCGCGCCACCTGGCCACGGTGATTCCCGGCGCCGACCTCGTGTACGAACCCGGCTACGCCACGTTCAACTGGATCGACCGGATCGACGAGATGCTGGGCACGCTCGTCGACGGGTGAACGGACGCGCGAGGGGCCGGCGTCGTGCTCTCGGTCACGACGCCGACCCCGACCTGCGGCCCGGGGCGCACCGCCGTCAGGCGGCGGCCTCCATGTGCCGCCGTTCCTCCACGGCGGACAGCGCGGGTCGCCGGCGATCGGCGAGCAGCCCCGCCGCGGCGAGCGCGACGAGGACGACGCCCGGGATCACGAAGAACCACGTGAACAACCGGAAGTCGGGCAAGCTCGCGACCTTGTCGTAGTTGCCCCGCTCGGCCTGCATCGTCGTCACCAGCGGCTCGTAGTGGTCGAGCCCGGCCGGCACCCGTTCGAAGATCCCGACGTTGCTGTCCATCAGCCCGAGCAGACCGCTGAAGTCGGACTGCATCTGGTCGAGGCCCTGCAGCATCTGCGTCATCGCAGGGAACTGCTGGCCCATGAACGCCTCGACGTCGGACTCGGGCATCTGCATCGCCTGCGCGAGCGCGGGAACCATGTTGCCCGCGTCGACGCCGAGGGCCGTGAAGCCCGCGAGATAGCCGTTGAACTTGTCGATGTTCTCCTGGGTCATCGCCGGAACGACATCGCCGAGCGGCACGAAGACGTCGTAGTAGTACGTCGCCGTCGTGTCGACGTTGGTCTCCTCCATGATCGGCGCGAAGGCGTCGATCATCTTCTGGCCACCGTCGGCCTTGTCGGGCAGCCCCATCGCGAACGGAGCGACGATCAACATCGCCCCGACGACGAGGACAGCCCACAACACCTTGCGAATCATGACCTTCACTTCCTCTCCGGCCGCGGGTGTCGCAGCCGCCTACTCACCAACGTGCACCTCGTGCTCTTCATGCGGAATGGGCCTTCGTCACAATCTGCAGAACGCGGTATGAGCGGCGGTCGTGGCGCAGAGATCGGGACCTTGGTCCCTGTGCGCGTCGCAGGATCAGGCGCATGCTGCAGGAAGAGGCACGAAGCCGCACAACGAGACACGAGACCGAGATGCCCACCTTCCTCACCACCAAAGACGTCCAGGACCTGATCAACGTCGATCGGTCGACCGTCTACCGCATGGCCGAGGACGGCCGGTTGCCCGGGGTCAAGGTCGGCCGCCAGTGGCGCTTCCCCGCCAACCGGCTCGCCGCGCAACTCGGCCTCGACGCGCCGCCCACCGCGAGCGGCGAACCGGCGCCGCCCGAACCCGAGTTCCAGTTGGGCGAGCTGCTCGAACCCGACGGGTTGCAGTCGATCATCGAGCTGCTCGGCGAGCTGATCGGGCTGATGGCGGTGGCGACCGACATGGACGGCCGGCCGCTCACCACGGTTGCCAACCGGTGCGGCTTCTACTCGGCGTTCGCAGAACAGCCGGGTGCCGCCGAAGCGTGCCTCCAGGGGTGGCGCCAACTGGCCGAACAGCCGCACGTCGCCGCTCGCTTCGTCCCGACGCACCTCGGCTTCCTCTGCGCGCGCACCTTCGTCTGGGTCGACCGCCGTCCCGTCGGCATGCTCGTCGTCGGCGGGGTCACCCCCGATCGCTGGCCGCCCGACCCCGCATCGCTCGAGCAGATCGCCGACGAGGTGGGCGTGGCGGTGAGCACGCTGCACGACGCCGTCGCGCAGACCTACGACGTCGACCCGGACCGGCGTCGCTGGATCCTCCGAGAACTCCCGCAGTTCGGCGACCTCGTGTCGCGCCTCGCGACGGCACGACACCGGCTGCTCGCACACGACCATTCCAACCTCCCAGAACGGACCGCATCATGAAACGCCTCCTCGTCCTCGGCGCCGGCACGGCCGGCACGATGGCGGTGAACAAGCTCCGCCCGCTGCTCCCCGGCGACGAGTGGCAGATCACCGTCGTCGACTCGAAGCCCGAGCACCACTACCAGCCCGGCTACCTCTTCATCCCGTTCGGTACGTATCAGCCCGCCGAGGTCGTCAAGCCGTCGGCGCCGCTGTTGACCGACGGCGTCGAACTCCTCATCGGTGACGTCGACGTCGTCGAGGCCGCCGATTCCCTGGTGCGGCTGACCGATGGCACCGAACTCCCCTACGACCAGCTGATCATCGCCACCGGTACGCACCCCCGCCGCGACCAGACCGAGGGTCTGGACAGCGACGAGTACGGGCGCACGATCCACGACTTCTACACGCTCGAGGGCGCGACCGCGCTCGCCGGCGTGCTCGCCGACTGGCCGGGCGGTCGGCTGGTGATGAACATCGCCGAGATGCCGATCAAGTGCCCCGTCGCGCCACTGGAGTTCATGTTCCTCGCCGACTCGTTCTTCACCGACCGGGGCATGCGCGACAAGGTAGAGCTCGTCTACGTGACGCCGCTCGATGGCGCGTTCACGAAGCCGGTCGCGGCGAAGCATCTCGGCACGATGCTCGCGACTCGCGACATCGCGTTGGAAACCGACTTCATGGTGATGGAGGTCGACGGCGACGCGAGGAAGATCGTCAGCTACGACGAACGCGAGGTGCCGTACGACCTGCTCGTCACCGTCCCGGTCAACATGGGCGCGGACTTCGTCGAGCGGTCCGGTCTCGGCGACGAACTGAACCACGTCGAAGTCGACAAGTTCACATTCCTGTCCGACGACCACGACAACATCTTCGCCCTCGGCGACGCCGCGAACCTCCCGACGTCGAAGGCCGGCTCGGTCGCCCACTTCGCCGTCGACGTGTTCATCGACAACTTCATGCAGCACATCGCCGGCCGCCCGATGACCCACCGGTTCGACGGCCATGCCAACTGCTTCATCGAGTCCGGTGCGGGCAAGGGCCTGCTGATCGACTTCAACTACGACGTCGAGCCGCTCCCCGGCAAGTACCCGCTTCCCGGCATCGGCCCGTTCTCGCTGCTGAAGGAGACCGAAGCGAACCACTGGGGCAAGTTGATGTTCAAGTGGACGTACTGGAACATGCTGCTGCCCGGCCGTGACCTGCCGCTCCCCGCGGACATGACGATGGCCGGCAAGATCAGAGAGGAGGTGCCGGCATGACCGTCACCGAGACGACCAGCGGGGTCGCCGTGTCCGTCGATCGGATGGCGATGCTCGAAGCGAAGATCGATCTGCTCACCGAGCGGATCACCGTGCTGACCGACGACGCCGAACATCGTGCCCGTCAGCGGGCGATGTTCGACGAGTTCACCGCCGACGTGTCCCGGATCTCCGGCGACGCACTGGACCTCGTGACCGAACGGCTGGCCGAGGCCGAGCGCAAGGGCTACTTCACCGTCGCGAAAGCCGGTGCCCGAGTCGCCGATCGGGTCGTCACGTCGCTCGACGAGGACGACCTCGACCAGCTCGGTGACAACGTCGTGGCGATCCTCGACACCGTCCGCGAGATCACCCAGCCCGAGCTGCTGACGCTGCTCGGCCGGATGGTCGGCGCGGTGCGTGCCGAACAGGAGCGCGTCGACAACGAGCACGGCGATGCCCCGGGCTTCTGGGCGCTCGCCAAGGAACTGCGGGACCCCGACGTCCGACGCGGCATGGCGCGAGCGCTGCACACGCTGCGCACCGTCTCGCTCCAGACCGGCCCCGCCGCAAGCACAACCGACCCAACCGCACCCCCCGAAGGAGAACACTCATGAGCACGACCACGATTGCCAACCGCGAGGTCCACGTCAACGACGAGGGCTTCATGACCGAGTACGACGAGTGGAGCGAGGAACTCGCCCCCCACCTCGCCGCCGCGATCGGCATCGCCGAGCTGACCGATGATCACTGGAAGGCGATCAGGTTCCTGCGCGAGGACTTCGTCGACCAGCAGGAGACGGCGACGCTGCGCCGGGTGACCAAGGTCGGGGGCATCCCCACCAAGCAGTTGTTCACGCTCTTCCCGAAGAAGCCGGCCAAGAAGATGGCGTATGTCGCCGGGTTGCCCAAGCCCCGCGGCTGCGTCTGACGACCGGCCAACCGACCGACCTGAAAGGAATCGCAATGACCATCACCGACCATCCGTCCAAGGCGGCGGCGCTCGTCCCCGATTTCGGCGACGAGGAGACCGATCGCAAGATCTGCTTCATCTGCTCCAAGGGCACGCTCGACATGGCGTACCCCGCGTTGATCATGGCCAACGGCGCCCTCGGTGAGGGCATCGAGACGCACATCTTCTTCACGTTCTGGGGCATGGACATGATCTCCAAGAAGACGCAGCACGACCTGAAGTTCACCATCCTCGGCAACCCCGCGACGCACATGCCGCAGGGTCTCGGCGGCATCCCCGGGATGACCGCGGTGGCCACGAAGATGATGAAGAAGCAGATCGCCGATCTCGATGTTCCGGAGATCCCCGAGTTCCTCGAGATGCTCTCCGACATGGGCGCCCACCTGTGGGCGTGCAAGATGTCGGTCGACATGATGGACCTCGACGAGGACGACCTGATGGATCAGGTCGAAGACATCATCAACGTCAGCGAGTTCATCGAGCTGTCCGACGGCGCGCAGGTCATCTTCGTCTGACCCCCACCCCACCCCCACCCCCCGTTGTGCCGTTCCGGTGAGAGGTGAGAGGACCTGTCCCACCCAGATCTCACCGGAACGCGCCGGCCACCCGTTCTGGTGAGAGGTGAGAGGACCTGTCCCACCCAGATCTCACCGGAACGAGTGGTGGTCGTCACGCGAGGGCCCGGGTGTCAGGGTGTGCGGAACCGGCCGAGCGCCGTGTCGATCGCGGCGCGGTATGCGGCGACCCTGCGCAGCTTCAGGTCCTCGTAGCCGCGGATCGTGTCCGGCAGTTCGGCGATGGCGACCGCCTCGTCGAGGCTGTCGGCGGTCAGCAGCGGATAGACCCTCGCCATCGAGGCGAGGAACTCGCCCGGCAACGCCCGTTCGATACGGCGCAGCTCGGTCCGCCCGAACGGGTCGAGTCGGGACCCGCGCAGCCGCTTCGCCCGACGCAGCGCAACGAACGCCGGGCGCGACCACGTGCCGAGACCGACCTTCGACGTCAT
The DNA here is from genome assembly GCA_024644465.1 of Ilumatobacteraceae bacterium. GTDB lineage: Bacteria > Actinomycetota > Acidimicrobiia > Acidimicrobiales > Ilumatobacteraceae > Ilumatobacter_A. The sequence goes on from JAHEKY010000021.1 coordinate 32,402, forward strand.
CCCGAGGGCCTTGAGTACCGGCGGATGGAGCTGCCAGGTGACCTTCGCACCGTGGCCTCCGACCTCGGCGGCGGCGATGTCCGCCTCAGGCAGCAGGAGCAGCCGGGCCACTTCGTACTCGTCCTTGTAGGCCATCAGCTTGTGCAGGCTCCGGGCGACGGCCGTCGTGAGCCGCGTCGAGCCCGGCGCGACTCCACGTTCCGCAGCCGCTGCGCCGGCGACTCCGGCGAGGAAGTCCCGGGCGTACGCCGCGTCCTGGTAGTCGACGAGGTCACCGGTGAGCATCCTCAGCGACGCCGCGAGCTCGGCGTCGCCGCTGCCGATCGCCTCGACGCGTGCGCCGAGATCCCGCGGGATCTCGGCGACGGTGATCGTCTCGGAAGCGGCGGGCCCGCCACCCGCCCTCGCCGCCTCGCGTTCGACGGCTGCCGGGTCGGCTGCCCACCGCCGGCCCCACTCGAACGCGGCGAGGTTGGCTTCGACGGCGACACCGTTGAGGTCGATCGCCCGGGCGATCGCGTCGAGCGCGACGGGGATGTGGCCGTCCTGCACCGCGACGCCGAGCAGGAAGACGTTCGCCTGAGCCGCGTCTCCCGTCAGCGCGCTGGCCAACGCGTACGCATCGGGGAACCGGTTCGCGCCGGCGCGGCCGGCCTGCTCCAAACGGCGATCGATCGTGTCGACCGGGTACGCGAGGTCGGGATGGGTGATCATCCGGCCGGTGGGCGTGCGATGGGCCGACGCCACGACGACGGTCGCTTCGGCGTGCGCGGCCTTGATCGAGTTGTCGGCGGCTGCGACGAGGGAGTCGAAGCCGAGCAGCAGGTCGGCCTGACCGTCGCCGACGAGGTTGGAGGAAGTCGTGCCCGGCCGGTTCAAGATGACGTCGCTGACGACCGGCCCGGCCTTCTGGCTGAGCCCGGTCTGGTCGAGCCCCTTGACCTCCCAGTGGTCGAGCATCGCGGCGATCGACAGAACCTGCGCGACGGTGACGACGCCGGTACCGCCGATGCCCGCCATCCGGATCCGCACGTGCTCGCGGGTGTGGTCGAGGTCGGGTTCGGGGATCGGGCCGAGGTCGGCCGGTCGCCGGACCGGTGACGTGTCGACATCGCCCTCGACGATCATGAACGCGGGGCAGTCGCCCTCGACGCAGCTGTAGTCGAAGTTGCACGACGCCTGGTCGATACCCGTCTTGCGGCCGAGCGGCGTGTCGATCGGCTGCACCGAGAGGCAGTTGCTGACGTCGCCGCAGTCGCCGCACCCCTCGCAGATCCGGTGGTTGATGACGACCCGCTTTCCCGGTGTCGGGAGCTTGCCCCGCTTGCGCGAGCGGCGCAGTTCGGCGGCGCAGAACTGGTCGTGGATCAGCACGGTGACGCCCGGCGTCGTCCGCAGATCTTCCTGGACGGCGAGCACGTCGCTGCGGTCGTGCACGTCGACGCCCGCCGGGAGCTCGATGTCGCGATACCGGTCGACGTCCTCGGCCGTGATCGCCACCTTGCTGACGCCGTAGGCGAGCAGGATCGTCACGAGCTGCGGCACCTCGAGCGGCGACGTCGAGTCCTGGCCGCCGGTCATCGCGACCGTTCCGTTGTAGAGGATCTTGAACGTGATGTTCTTGCCGGTGCCGACGCAGTACTGGACCGCGAGTTGGGCGGAGTGGAGGAACGTGCCGTCGCCGTAGTTCTGGAAGAGGTGCGTCGCTTCGACGAACGGTTCCATGCCGATCCACTGGGCGCCCTCGTTGCCCATCGCGGTGATGCCGATGCTCTCGCCGACCCGATCCTCGTCCATCAGCAGCGTCATCCCGTGGCAGCCCGTGCCCGCGCCGACCAGCGCCCCCTCGGGCACCTTCGTGCCCCAGTTGTGCGGGCAACCGGAACAGAAGAACGGGGTGCGGTTGACCGCGAGCGGGATCAGCGTCCGTTCGCGCACGGCGGGCGGCGGTGGTGCCAACCGGTCGGCGAGGCGCGCGGCGAGGCGTTCGCGCAGGCCGTCGAGCATCGCGTCCGCATCGAGTTGACCCCACGACTGCATCAGCGTGCGGCCGTCCTCGTGGGTCTTGCCGAGCACCCGTGGGTGGTGCCCGCGGTTGTAGAGCGCGTCCTTGATCAACCACTCGAGCGTCGGATTCTTCTCCTCGACGACGACGATCTCGTCCAACCCGCGGGCGAACTGGCGGACGAGGTCCGCGTCGAACGGGACCGGCATCCGCAGTTGCAGCAACCGAATCCCCGCGTCGGCGATCGCCTGCTCGCCGTCGAAGCCGAGCCGCCGGAGCGCGTCGAGCAACTCGTGGTAGGTGAAGCCGGTCGCGGCGAGGCCGATCCACGCGTCCGGCGGGTCGACGCTGATCCGGTTGAGCCGGTTGACGACGCCGTACTGCTGCGCGAGCGGCAGTCGGACCTCGCGGAACTCGCGCTCGACCGCGATCATCCGGGGGCCGAGGAACTGCGCGGACGGATGGCTGACCCATTGCTCGCCGTCGACTTCGACGGTCGGCATCACCGGGTCGGATGCCAGCACCGGGAGGTTGACCGTGCCCGATCCGTCGGCGACTGGTGTGACGATCTTCATCGCCGACCACAGCCCGGACGCCCGCGACATCGCGACGGCGTGCAGGCCGAGTTCGAGGCACTCGCTCATCGTGCCCGGGTACAGGATCGGCATGTGGAAGTCGACGAGCGACGCGTCGGACGACGACGGCATCGTCGACGACTTGCACGCCGGGTCGTCCCCGACGAGCACGATCGCGCCGCCGCGCGAACTCGACCCCGCGAACACGCCGTGGCGCAGCGCGTCGCCCGCCCGGTCGAGCCCCGGGGCCTTGCCGTACCAGACGCCGACGACGCCGTCGTACGTCGCGTCCGGACGGCCCTGCGCGAGCTGCGACCCCATCACCGCCGTCGCCCCGAGTTCCTCGTTGACCGCCGGCTCGTGGACGATCGGCAGTTCGGGGACGACCCGGATCGCGCGGGCGACCTCGAGGTCGAAGCCTCCGAGCGGGGACCCCGGGTATCCCGACACGAACGCCGCGGTGTGCAGCCCAGCGGCCCGGTCGCGACGGAGTTGCTCGACCGGGATGCGCGCGAGCGCCTGGATCCCCGTGAGGAACGCCGTGCCGTCGTCGCGGCGGTAGCGGTCGCTCAGTTCGTAGTCGTCGAGCATCGTGTCGGTCATTGGTGGGCCTCCTCGGATGCGACAATCTGACCATCCGCAGCCCGCTTCTGCAACAATCGGTAGTCGCGCCGAATCTTCGGGCAACGATCGGTCTATCCTCCGAAGATGGATGCAACAGACCTCCGGATTCTGCACGAACTGCAGGTCGATGCCCGCCGGCCGAACAAGGATCTCGCGGCGGCCGCGGGTGTCTCGCCGTCGACGATGGTCAACCGGGTGCGCTCACTCGAGCAGCGCGGCGTGATCCGGGGGTATCACGCCGACGTCGCGCTCCCCGCGCTCGGCCGCAACGTCGAGGCGCTCGTGTCGGTGCGGCTGCAACCGAAGACGCCGGCGGCGGTCGAGGAGTTCATGGAGGCGATCTGGTCGATGGACGAGACGGTCGCGGTGACACTGGTGACCGGTGCCTACGACGTGCTCGTCCACCTCAGCGTCAGCGACGTGGCGACGCTGAGCCGGACGGTGCTGACCGCCGTCGCGAGCGCGCCGAACGTGAAGGACGAGCAGACGTCGATCATCTTCGAACACCGGGCGAAGCGCGTCCTCGGCGCCCTCGCCTGACGGGAGCGCGGTGGGGTCCGTGCCGGTCAGGTCCGCGGCGGCAAGACGTGGACGTGGCCGAAGAACGCGAATCCGCGGACTCGGACGGTCGGCCCGTCGCCGACGTCGACTTTGACCTTGCGGCTGCCGAGCAGGCTGCCGCCGGTCATCGTGACCTGCGTGCCGCGGTCGACGCGGATGTCGACGCTGCCGAACACCGCGATCGCGGTCAGCCGAGCGTTTTCACCCGGTTCGATGCCGGTGAGATCGAACTCGCCGCCACCGAAGAACGCGACTGCCGTCTCCCGGGTCCAACCGTCGGCGAGCATCCGGCGGCCGAAGCTTCCGAGTGCGGCGATGTTCATGATCGTTCCTTTCCGAGTCGCGAAGAGATGCTCGAACGAGGCTCTCCACGATCAGTCTCGGCCGGCTCGGTTCTGGCCTGCCAGGGCCGAAGGTCAGCGTGGTGGCCGTGCGTCGTGACGTCGCTCAGGAGTTGACGGCGAGCTCGTCGAGGTAGTCGGCGTAGCGGTCGAGGGCGGCGGCGCGTCTCGTCGGCACGTGGTCGATCGAGGGGTCCGATGGCCGGTATCGCTTCAAGACCTGGCGGGCGACGGTCACCTTGTGGACCTCGTCGGGGCCGTCGTAGATCCGCGCCGCCCGCGCCGCCCGATACATCGCTTCGAGCGGGAGGTCGGTCGTGTAGCCGAGCGATCCGTGGATCTGGATCGCCCGGTCGATCACGTCGTGCAGCACCTTCGCCCCCCAGAACTTGATCACCGCGATCTCGAGGCGGGCGTCGCTGTACGTGCCGCCCGCTTCGTGCAGCTTGTCCATCTTCCATGCCGCCTGGAGCGTCAGCAGCCGTGCCGCCTCTCGGTCGGCGTACGACTGCGCGATCCAATCCTGGATCATCTGCTTGTCGGCGAGGATCGAGCCCTTGGTGAAGCGGGTGAGAGCCCGCTCGCACAGCAGGTCGAAGGCTCGGCTCGACTGCCCGAGCCAGCGCATCGCGTGGTGGATGCGGCCGGGGCCGAGCCGCTTCTGCGCGAGCGCGAACCCCTGGCCGATGCCCGCCTCGCCGCCGACGACGTTCTCGAACGGAACCCGGACCTCGTCGTAGATGATCTCTGCGTGGCCACCCGGTTCGCCGGTCTTGTGGTCGGGTTCGCCCATCGTCGGAACGTCCCGCAGGATGTTGACGCCGGGCGTCGTCGTCGGCACGACGATCATCGAGAACGCGGAGTACGGCGACGCATCCTCGTCGAGGTTCGTCTTGACCATCACGACGAGGATGTCCGACACCGACGCGTTCGACGAGAACCACTTGTGCCCGTTGATCACCCATTCGTCGCCGTCGCGCACGGCCTGGGTCGTCAGCAGTGTCGGGTCGGCACCGGCGCCCGGCTCGGTCATCGAGAAGCAGGATCGGATCTCCTGCGCGAGCAGCGGGTCCATCCATCTGCGCTTCTGCTCCTCCGTTCCCCCGAGCGACAGGAGCTCCG
>JAHEKY010000022.1:0-25298 GCA_024644465.1 Ilumatobacteraceae bacterium
CCTCGCCCGAGGCCGCGGAGAAGGGCCTCGTGCGCCGCCCGAAGATCGGCGACACCATGCCGATGCCGACGACGCCGCCCCCGGGTCCCGCGGCGCGGCCGCGCGACGACGGCGGCGGCGAGCAGCAGAAGAAGAAGCGCCGGCGCGGCAAGGGCGGCGGCGGTGGCGGCGGCAACCGTGGCAGTGGTGGCGCGCGGCAGGGCGGCGGTGGCGGTCAGGGCGGCGGCCGTGGCGACGGCCAGAAGAAGAACCGTCGCTCGCGCGGCAAGGGTCGCGAGCGCGGCGGCGCGGCCCAGATGGACGAGGCGTGGCTCGAGCAGCGGCGCGGCCGCGAGCGCAACGGCAAGCCGATCGGCCGTTACTCGATGTGTGTCCAGTCCCGTCCGGGGATGGCGCAGGTCGCCGTGCTCGAGGGTCGCAACCTGATCGAGCACTACGTCAGCCGGCCCGCCGACGACATCGCCCAGATCCACGGCAACATCTACATCGGCAAGGTGCAGAACGTGCTCCCCGGCATGGAGGCGGCGTTCGTCGACATCGCCACGCCGAAGAACGCGGTGCTCTATCGCAGCGACGTCCAGTACGACGCCGAGGACATCGAGGTCAAGGGCACGAACCCGCGCATCGAGGACATCCTCAAGAACAAGCAGCTGATCCTCTGCCAGGTGACCAAGAACCCGATCGCACACAAGGGCGCGCGGCTCACCCAGGAGGTCTCGCTCCCCGGTCGGTTCGTCGTGCTGATCCCGAACTCGAAGACGTACGGCATCTCGAAGCGCCTCCCGGACGACGTTCGCAAGCGGCTGCGGGGCATCCTCGATCGCGTCAAGCCGGACGAGCACGGTCTGATCGTGCGGACCGCCGCCGAGCACGCCACCGAAGAAGAACTCAAAGCCGACATGACGATCCTGCTGAAGCAGTGGGACGAGATCGAGCGCAAGGCGGCCAAGGCGCAGCGGCCGACGCTGCTGTACCGCGAGCCCGAGTTGGCGGTGCGGGTGATCCGTGAGGAGTTCAACGCCGATTACCGCAGCGTGCTGATCGACGACAAGCGGCTGTTCGAGGACGTCAAGGAGTACGTCGCCGCGTTCAACCCGGAACTCGCCGACCGCATCGAGTACTACGACGCCGACGCGGAGGGGCTCTCGCTGTTCGAGCGCCATCACGTGCACGAGCAGGTCCACAAGGCGCTCGACCGCAAGGTGTGGCTGCCCTCGGGCGGGTCGCTGATCATCGAGCACACCGAGGCGCTCACCGTGATCGACGTCAACACCGGCAAGAACGTCGGGAAGTCGAACCTCGAAGAGACCGTGTTCCACAACAACATGGAGGCCGCCGTCGAGACCGCGAAGCAATTGCGGCTGCGCGACATCGGAGGGATCATCGTGATCGACTTCATCGACATGGAGATCCGCGAGAACCGGGGCAAGGTCGTCGACGCCCTGCGCGAGGCGCTCGCCCGCGACAAGACCCGCTCGCAGGTGTTCGACGTGTCCGAACTCGGCCTCGTCGAGATGACCCGCAAGCGGATCGGTGAAGGGTTGCTCACCGAGTACTCCGAGATCTGCCCCGACTGCGAAGGCCGCGGCGTCAGGGTCGACTACTCGATGCTCGAGTGACCCGCCAACCTGCTGCGGTGAGAGGTGAGAGCCACAGGTCCACCCAACTCTCACCGTAAGCCGGTCATCTGCTCCTGTGATGAGAGTTGGGTGCGACGCCTCCTCTCACCTCTCACCGGAGGGGCGTGCTCAGGATCGCGTGGGCCGGCGGCACCTGTTCGCGTATCCTGATCCAGATGCAGATCGAGATCACCGACGACGCCCGCCGCGTGCTCGACAAGAAGGGCGGGACGATGTCGATCGACTTCATCCGCCCCACCGGTTGAGGCAAGGTCGCCGAGGTGTCGGTCGACACCAACGTCAAGGGCAAGAACCTCGCGCCGTATCGCACGCTGCGGCACGATGTGTACCGCATCCTGATCACGCCGCAACTGGTCGGCATGGCCGAGTCGATGCGCATCGCGACGAAGGGGAAGCTGGCGAAATCGCTGCGGGTCGAGTTCCAGGCCGCTCCGGGGAGCGGCGCCGACACCGTCTGCGAAGTCTGATCAACTCCCCGAACCGGCGATTGCCTAACGTCGGGTCATGGCCGACCTGCTCGCACTGTCCACCGAGATCATCGACGGTGGCCTGACCGACCGGCCGTTCAACCGGACGAGCAACGAGCTGTCCGAAGTCGCCGACGGCCTCGCGATCGTCGAGAGTTTCAGCCACAGCGTCGTCGTCGACACCGGCGACGGCCTCGTCGCGTTCGACGCCTCCCACGCGATGACCGGCGGGAAGGTCGTCGAGGCGATCAAGGGGTGGCGGGCCGACCCCGTCAGCCACATCGTGTACACCCACGGCCACGCCGACCACGTCGGCGGCAGCGTCGCATTCGCCGAGGCCTACGGCGAACTCGACGTCGTCGGGCACCGCAACGTCGAGCGCCGTTTCGAGCGGTACGCCATGACCAACAACTGGAACGTCGCGATCAACGCCCGGCAGTTCGGCGGCGTCCGTGGGGACTTCGGGATGGGCGACTACCCCGACTTCATCCCGGCCGACACCGCCCGTCCGAATCACGTCGTCGACGACCACGACGAACTCGTGGTCGGCGATCGCACGATCGAACTGCACCACGCGCGTGGCGAGACCGACGACCACCTGTGGGCATGGATGCCGAACGAGCGGTGGATCGCGTCCGGCGACTTCATGATCTGGAACTTCCCGAACGCCGGCAACCCGCAGAAGGTCCAGCGCTACCCGATCGAGTGGGCGGCCGCACTGCGCGCGATGATCGCCAAGGAACCCGAGCTGCTGCTGCCCGCGCACGGCTTGCCGATCGAGGGTACCGATCGCATCGCGATGGTGTTGACCGACATCGCCGACGCGCTCGACCGGGTCGTCGACGACGTGATCGAGATGATGAACGCGGGCGAGGTGCTCGACACGATCGTGCACAGCGTCAGGGTGCCCGACGACATCCTCGCCAAGCCGTATCTGCGACCGCTGTACGACGAGCCGGAGTTCGTCGTCCGCAATGTGTGGCGGCAGTTCGGGGGGTGGTGGGACGGTGCTCCCAGCCGCCTCAAGCCGGCGCCCGACGCCCAGCTCGCAGCCGAGGTCGCCGGGCTCGCCGGTGGCCCCGGCGCCTTGATCGATCGCGCCCGGACACTCGCCGACGCCGGCGACTTCCGGCTCGCGTGTCACCTCGCGGACCTCGCCGGTTGGGCGGCGCCGACGGACCCGGAGATCCACCGCCAACGGGCGGCGATCTACCGTGCCCGCCGGTCGACGGAGACGTCCTTGATGAGCAAGGGGATCTTCGCGGGTGCGGCCCGTGAGTCGGAGGCGGTTGCCGACTCGGAACCCACCTGAGCAGGAGCGGAGTGACATTCTCCTCTGGCCGGATCCACCGCACGGCCGGATGATGAGTGGATGCGAAGGGGCCGTCTGCGCGGGCGATCCGCGCTCGTGTTCACGATCGGGTTCGCCGCCGCAGCGTGCGGCGGTAGCACGCAAACCAGCCAGGAGACGACTTCGCCACCGGCCGCGACCGAGCCGGGCAGCACCACGACGGTCGTCGTGGCCGACCCACCGCCCGAGTCATCGACGACGATGCCGCCCAGCACGGAACCGGCCGGCCCTGCGCCGATCGAGGACCTCACCGGCGTGCGCGAGGCGATCGTCCGGATCGTCGGGACCGGCACGTTCGCCGACCCGGCCGCGGGGATCCAGGCCAACGTGCCGGGTTCCGGCAGCGGGTTCATCATCGATGCGTCGGGGCTCGCAGTGACGAACAACCACGTCGTCACGGGGGCCGCGCTCCTCGAGGTCTACGTCGGCGGGGAGGACACGGCGAGAAACGCACGCGTCGTCGCGGTGTCGGAGTGCTCCGACCTCGCCGTGATCGACATCGACGGCGATGGCTACCGATCGCTCGACTGGTACGACGGCCCCGTGACGGCCGGGACGTCGATCTATGCTGCCGGCTTCCCGCTCGGCGACGCCGAGTACACCGTGCTCGACGGCATCGTCTCGAAAGAGCGGGCGACGGGCGAGACGTCCTGGGCATCGGTCGACGCGGTGATCGAACACAGCGCGGACACGCTGCCGGGCAGCTCTGGCGGCCCGATCGTGACCGCCGACGGCCGGGTGGCCGCCGTCAACTACGCCGGCAACGACGTCGGACAGGCGTTCGCGATCGGCCTCGACGTCGCTCGCCCCGTCGTCGACGTGCTCTCCGGCGGCACCGACTTCGAGTCGATCGGGATCAACGGCGAAGCGCTCTTCGACGGCACCTCGTCCGGAATCTGGGTGTACTCGGTCGAGTCGGGGACGCCGGCCGACGATGCCGGGATCGAAGCGGGCGATCTCCTGCTGTCGATGGAGTCGCTCCAGCTCGCGACCGACGGCACGATGGCCGACTACTGCGACGTCCTCCGCAGCCACATGCCGACCGACACACTTGCGATCGAGGTCTACCGGTCCAGCACCGACGAACTGCTCGAGGGCCAGTTGAACGGCCGTCCGCTGGTCGTCACGACATCGTTCCGGACCGAGTTCGACGAAGTGGTCGCGGACGACGGCTCCGGCTTCGAGTACACGGAGTACATGACCGTCACCGACGACTCGGCGCTGATCTCGACGAGCGTGCCGGTCGAGTGGCTCGACGTCGATCGGCGGGGGTGGAGTTCCGTCCTCGCCACCGGTGTCGACGAGATCATCGGCCCGGCGCTGAGCGCCGCGCCGGATCTCGACGATTTCGTCTCGGGATGGGGGACGCCGGGCGTGTTCATCGGCGCATCGCCCCTGATCACGATGTCGGTCGAAGAGACACTGGACCAGTTCGACTTCACCGGCGACTGTGTCTACGACGGCCGCTACGCCTACGACGACGGCGTCTACACCGGCCTGTACGACCTGTACTACGACTGCGGGGCCGACGGGAGCGTGTTCTTCCAGGTGATCGCCGAGCCCGCCGATCGGACCTGGATCGCAATGGTCCAGATCGTGGCGGTGACCGATGCGGACCTCGCCGCGGCGGACGAGATCTTCAGCACGTTCACGGTCCAGCCGCTCGCCGGTTGAGACTCGGCCGTCGCCGGTTGAGCCGTGCGAATTCGCCGCTAGCATCGACCCTCGCTATGTACGCAGTAATCGCCTCAGGCGGCAAGCAGGAAAAGGTGGCCGAAGGCCAGCAGGTGCAGCTCGAACTGCTCAACGCCGACGAGGGCAGCGACGTGTCGCTGACCCCCGTGATGTTCGTTGACGGCGACACTGTGCTCGCGACGCCCGACGAACTGGCCGCGATCTCCGTCACCGGCAAGGTGGTCGGCCGGGCCAAGGGCCCGAAGATCAACGGCTTCACCTTCAAGCGCCGCACCAACAACCACCGTCGATACGGCCACCGTCAGAACTACACCGTGGTCGAAATCACCTCGATCAAGAAGAGCTGAGGGAACCTCATGTCGAAGACAAAGGGTGGCGGGTCAACCCGCAACGGTCGTGACTCGAACGCGCAGCGCCTCGGCGTCAAGGCGTTCGGCGGCACGCAGATCACCGCCGGCACGATCCTCGTGCGCCAGCGCGGCACCAAGTTCCATCCCGGAAACAACGTCGGCAAGGGCAAGGACGACACGCTGTTCAGCCTGGTCGACGGCACGGTGCAGTTCGGCACGCATCGCGGCCGCAAGGCCGTCGAAGTCGTCCCCAACGACTGACACGATCGCGACGCTGCGGCGTCCGATCGACCCGAGCCCGCGGCGTCCGCCGCGCCGCGCTCAGCCCAGTTCGGATTCGAGTTGGTCGACGGCGTGCACGAGTTGCTTCGGCAACCGGTCGCCGAAGCGTTCCAGGTGCTGGCGGATCTGCGGGATCGCGGTCGTCCAGCCCTCGGTGTCGACTTCGAGCAGCGTGGCGAGGTCGTCGGGGTCGATCTCCAGGCCGTCGAGGTCGAGCGCGTCCTTGGTCGGCAGCTTGCCGATCGGTGTCTCGATCGCCTCGACGTCGCCGTTCACCCGTTCGAAGACCCACTTGAGCACGCGGCTGTTCTCGCCGAAGCCCGGCCACAGGAACCGGCCGTTGCGATCGCGGCGGAACCAGTTGACGAAGAAGATCTTCGGGAGGTTCTCCGCGTCGGTCCGATCGGCCATCGACAACCAGTGGCCGAAGTAGTCGCCGTAGTTGTAGCCGCAGAACGGCAACATCGCCATCGGGTCGAAGCGCAGCTCACCCATCGTGCCCTCGGCGGCGGCAGTCTTCTCGGAGGCCATGATCGAACCGAGGAACACACCGTGGTCCCAGTCGTTCGCTTCGGTCACGAGCGGGACGGTCGTACGGCGGCGCCCGCCGAACAGGATCGCCGAGATCGGCACGCCCTTCGGGTCCTCCCACTCAGATGCGATGGACGGACACTGTGTCGCCGGGGCGGTGAAGCGCGCGTTCGGATGCGCGGCGGGCGACTTGGTCTCCGGATTCCACGGGTTGCCCCGCCAGTCGGTGGCACGGGCGGGCGGCGTGTCGGTCATCTCTTCCCACCACACGTCGCCGTCGTCGGTGAGTGCGGTGTTGGTGTAGATGCAGTTGCCCCAGAGCGTCTCCATCGCGTTGTGGTTCGTCTCGTGGCTCGTGCCCGGCGCGACGCCGAAGAACCCCGCCTCGGGGTTGATCGCGTAGAGCCGCCCGTCGTCGCCGAACTTCATCCAACAGATGTCGTCGCCGACCGTCTCGGCCTTCCAACCGGGGATCGTCGGTACCAGCATCGCCAGGTTGGTCTTGCCGCACGCCGACGGGAACGCGCCGGCGATGTACTTGGACTCGCCCTCGGGATTGGTCAGCTTGAGGATCAACATGTGCTCCGCCAGCCAGCCGTCGTCGCGCGCCATCACCGAGGCGATCCGCAGTGCGAAGCACTTCTTGCCGAGCAGCGCGTTGCCGCCGTACCCCGAGCCGTACGACATGATCTCGCGGGTCTCCGGGAAGTGCACGATGTACTTGTTCTCGGCGTCACACGGCCACGGGACGTCGGTCGCGCCATCGGTCAGCGGCGCGCCGACCGAGTGCACGCACGGCACCCAGTCGCCGTCGCCGAGTGCGTCGAGTGCGCCCTGGCCCATGCGGGTCATGATCCGCATGTTGGTCGCGACGTAGGCGGAGTCGGTGACCTGCACGCCGATGTGGGCGATCGGCGACCCGAGGGGGCCCATCGAGAACGGCACGACGTACATCGTGCGGCCCTTCATCGAGCCCGTGTAGAGCTTCTTCATCTCGGCGCGCATCTCCGCCGGATCGCGCCAGTTGTTGTTCGGGCCGGCCTCCTCCGCGGTGGCGGCACAGATGAACGTGCGATCCTCGACCCGTGCGACGTCGGCGGGGTCCGAGTGCGCCCAGTAGCTGTTCGGCCGCTTCGCCTCGTCCAGCTTGGTGAAGGTCCCCGAGTCGACGAGTTCCTGGCAGAGCCGCTCGTATTCGTCGGCGGTCCCGTCGCACCAGTAGATGTCAGCGGGCTGCGTGATCGCAGCCCACTCCGCGACCCAGTCCTTGAGCCGCTCGTTGGTCGTTGTTCCGCTCATTTCCGTGACTCCTCGTTGAGCTCGGTGTGGTCGGTGGTGGCTCCACCGTAGGCGACGGCGTCACCGAACCGACGGTGCTGCGCCTCGATGCAAGCGTTTCCATCTCCAACGTGAATGACACATCTCTCCGAGAGATGACCGAAACCGGCTTGATCGGTCTGGCAGATGGCGCGCGTCGCGCCTGCGCAGCACGTGGATCGCGGCGGCGCGCCGCGGTGGACGCGCTGGTGGGCCCTGCCGGCTCAGTGGCCGGGGGTCCCCATGTCGACCTCGGAGCCGAGGCGGAGCTTCGTCGCCCGGCCGGCGTCGTCGAGATCGAACACGACACGCTGACCCTGGCGCAGCATCCGGAAGATCGACCCCACCAGCGCGTCGCCGGCGAGTTCGTAGTCCTGGAAGTCGGTGTCGCACATCACGAGACCGTCGCCGGTCGTCGGGTCGTATGCCTTGATCACGCCTTGCATGCGATGAGGTCCTTCCATCCGGCGGCGCGCCGGGTACGGCGCGGTCCGCAGCGGGGTCAGCCGGCCTTGACGACCTTGCCGGACTTGATGCAGCCGGTGCAGACGTTGACGCGCTTGGTCGCCCCGTTCACCTGGGCGCGGACACGCTGGATGTTCGGGTTCCAACGCCGCTTGGTGCGACGATGCGAGTGCGAGACCGACATGCCCCACGACGGGCCCTTGCCACACAATTCACACTTCGATGCCATTGGATTCTCCTGCAACGGGCCAGGGTTCCCGGCCGGGTCAGATCTGGATGGTCGCACCGCCGGGAGCGGCGATGAAACAGCCAGGTGAGGCTACCAACTCGACGGGAACCTCCCACGCCCTCGACGGCACCCGTCAGACCGGCGCCGGACCGGGCACCACTAGGATCCAGCGCCGTGCCGACACTTGACCGGTTGAACACCGCAGCGCTGCGCGACACCGTGCGGACGTTTCGTGACGCCGTGCGCGACCACGCGGGTGAACTGAACCGGCTCAACGTCTACCCGGTGCCGGATGGCGACACCGGCACGAACATGGCCCGCACGCTCGACGCCGTCGTCGAGGAGATGGACGGCGCCGACGCCGACGACCTGGGTGCGACGTGCGATGCGATCAGCCACGGCTCGCTGATGGGGGCGCGGGGCAACAGCGGGGTCATCCTCAGCCAGATCATGCGGGGCATCGCGACGACCCTGAAGTCGGGCGAGACGGCAGAGGCGACCGGTTCCGCCTTCGCCGAGGCGCTGCAGGCGGCGACCGCCGGTGCCTATCAGGCGGTGCTCAAACCCGTCGAGGGGACGATTCTCACCGTGGTACGGCTCAGCGCCGACGCGGCCAGCGCTGCGGCCGATTCGGGCGGCGAACTCGTCGAGGTCGTCCGTGCTTCCCGCGATGCCGGGCGGATCGCGCTGGCGAACACCCCCGAGCAGTTGCCGGTCCTGAAAGACGCCGGCGTCGTCGACGCCGGCGGGGCCGGGTTCCTGTTGCTGCTCGACGCAACGCTCCATGTCGTCGACGGCGAACCGATCCCCGAGGCGGCCGAGGACGACGGTTCGGGCGGGGCGGTCGCAGCAGCGTTCGAGTCCGCTCATCGCTCCTCCGCCGCGGTCGTCGGAGGCGCGGACGACCTCGACGTCAGCGAGCAGCGCTACGAGGTGATGTACTTCATGGACCTCGACGACGATCGGATCGACGACTTCAAACAGGGATGGGGCGCGATCGGAGACTCGATCGTCGTCGTCGGCGGGGACGGTCTCTGGAACTGCCATGTCCACACGAACGACATCGGCGCCGCGATCGAGGTCCCGCTCGAGCTCGGCGGTCGGCCGAAGCAGATCCGGGTGACCGACCTGTTCGAGGAAGTCGACGACGAACACGCCAAACGCGAGGCGGCGATGGGCGTCGGAGCCGTGCTCGTCGACCCCGGCACCGATGCCACGACGACTCGCGCCGGCGCCGGCCTTCCGCCGGTGACGACCGCGGTCGTCGCCGTGTGTACCGGCGAAGGGCTCGTCGAGCTGTTCGCGCAGCTCGGCGTCCAGGGCGTCGTCACCGGCGGTCAGACCCTCAACCCGTCGACCGCCGAACTGCTCGACACGGTCGAACACGTCAACGCCGATCAGGTCGTGATCCTGCCGAACAACAAGAACATCATCGCGGTCGCCCGACGTGTCGACGAGCTGACGTCGAAGTCGGTCGTCGTCGTGCCGACCACGTCGATGCCGGAGGCGCTGGCCGCACTCGTCGTGTACGACCCGGAGGCGTCGGCCGAGGTCAACCGGCAGGAGATGGCCGAAGCCGCGGAGTCGGTCGCAACCGGCGAGATCACCCGCGCGATCCGGGACAGCAACAGCGACGTCGGCCCGATCGCCGAGGGCAACTGGATCGGACTCGTCCGGGGCGACGGGATCATGGCGGTCGCCGACACCGTCGAGGAGGCCGCGATCACGTTGCTCGACCATCTCGTGACCGACGATGCGGAGCTGGTCACCGTCGTGATGGGCGCGGACGCGACGGCGGACGCCAACAGTGCGATCGAGGGTTGGCTGGCCGACAACCGCGGCGACGTCACCGTCGAGATGCAGCACGGCGGCCAGCCGCTCTACCCGTACCTCTTCGGCGTCGAGTGATGGTGCCCCGGACGTGAATGCGATCACGCTCCGGGATCTCGACGGCCTCGGCGTCGAGCGACTCAAGGGCGTCGGCGACAAGAAGCGGGCATCGCTCGCCGCGGTCGACATCACGACCCTGCTCGACCTCGTCACCACCTATCCGCGCCGGTGGGTCGACCGCACCAACGAGGCCCGCATCGCCGACCTCGTTCCCGGTGAGGAGGCGCTGGTCCTCGTCACGGTCCGTTCAGTGTCGAAGCGCCCGACGCGCAACCGGCGCAGCATGGTCAACGTCAACGTCGGCGACGGTTCCGGGCGGATCGACCTCGTGTTCTTCAATCAGCCGTGGCGGGAGCGCCAGCTGCAACCGGGTCTGCAGGTCGCGTTGTTCGGCAAGGTCGACGTGTACCGGGGCGGGCTGCAGATGTCGAACCCGATCGTCGACCTGATCGGTGACCGGACCGGCAAGATCGTGCCGATCTACCCGCAGAGCGAGAAGGCCCAGATCAACACATGGGAGATGGCGGGATGGGTCGAAGAGACACTTCGGCGTTGCGCGGAGCGCGGCATCGCCGACCCGGTCCCGGCCGGGGTGCGCCGCCGCCACGGCCTGATCGATCGAGCCGGGGCCTTGACCGGCATCCACCTCCCGGAGGACATGAAGCAGAAGGAACGGGCGCGCTACCGCCTCGCGTTCGACGAATTGCTGCGCGTCCAGCTCGTGCTCGTCGTGCGCAAACGCGCGATGGAACGGGAGTCGCTCGGCATCGTCCACACCGTCGACGGCGAACTCGTGGAGCGGTTCTACGGCTCGTTGCCGTTCCCGCTGACTGCCGCGCAGACTCGGGTGATCGGCGAGATCGGCGTCGACCTGCGGAGCGCCCACCCGATGCACCGCCTGCTCCAGGGTGACGTCGGGTCGGGCAAGACCGTCGTCGCCGTCGCGACGATGCTCGCGGCCGTGCAGGGTGGCCACCAGGCCGCGCTGATGGCGCCGACCGAGGTGCTCGCGGAGCAGCACGCCGCGAGTGTGCGCGAGATGCTCGCCGGCGTCAGCGTGCCCGACCCCGGGAACCTGTTCGGAGATCGGCCGCTGCGGGTGGAGTTGCTCACCAACCGCGTCACGGGAACGGAGCGCAAGGACGTCCTGGCCGGGCTCGCGGACGGCTCGGTCGACATCGCGATCGGGACCCACGCCCTGATCCAGGACGCGGTCGGCTTCGGGAGCCTCGGGGTTGTCGTGGTGGACGAGCAGCACCGATTCGGCGTCGAGCAGCGTGCGGCGCTGCGCGACAAGACCGCCGACGGCGCCGTACCCGACACGCTCGTGATGACGGCGACACCGATTCCGCGCACCGCCGCGATGACCGTCTACGGCGACCTCGACGTCAGCGTTCTCGACGAGATGCCGCCCGGCCGAACGCCGATCGTGACGATGTGGGCGAACGGCCCGTTGATGGAGACCGCCGTGTGGAACGACATCCGTGCCGAAGTCGCCGCGGGTCGCCAGGCCTACGTCGTCTGCCCGCTGATCGGCGAGAGCGAGAAGCTGGAAGTCGCGTCCGCCGAGGAGACCCACGAGCGACTCGCCGGCGACGAGCTCGCCGGCCTGCGGCTCGGCCTGCTCCACGGCCGGCTGACGCCCGCCGAGAAGGAGGCGACGATGGCGCGCTTCCGCGACGGTGAACTCGACGTGCTCGTCGCCACGACCGTGATCGAAGTCGGCGTCGATGTGCCGAACGCGACCGTGATGGCGATCCTCGACGCCGATCGTTTCGGGATCGCACAGCTGCACCAGCTCCGGGGCCGGGTCGGCCGGGGCGGGCACGCCTCGACGTGCTGGCTCGTCACCCAGCAGCAGGAGGATCCGGCGGCAGGGAACCCGCGGGTCGAGGCGCTCGTCGCGACGACCGACGGTTTCGAGCTCGCCGAGGTCGACCTCGATCTGCGCGGCGAGGGCACGCTGATGTCGACGGCGCAGAAGGGTCGCAGCGACCTCAAGCTCGCCTCGCTCCGTCGCGATCGAGCGCTCGTCGAAATCGCCCGCGAGGCGGCGTTCGAGATCGTCGACGCGGACCCGCATCTCGCCGCCCATCCCGACCTCGCCGACGAACTCGATCTGATGTTCAGCGACCGCGACGAGGCGTTCCTCACGAAGGGTTGAGCGAGGGAACCGGCGCGACGTCGGACGGCTATGGTCGGCGCAGATGTCGACCTCGGAGGCAGTCGCGATGTGCGGGCGCGTGCGGGCCTCACGCCCTCGTGTCGCGCTCGCGCTGGGCGCTCTGCTCGCCGGACTCCTGGTCGGCCCGACCGGGGCGACCGCCGCTCCGGCGCCGCCCCCGGACCCGGCGCCGCGCATCGTCGCCGGGGAAGAGGTCGACCCGCCCGGCAAGTACCCGTTCGCCGTCGCGCTCGTCACGCCGACGGACTTCCAGTTCTGCGGCGGGTCGCTGATCGCACCGACGTGGGTGTTGACCGCAGCGCACTGCTTCACGGACGGCAACGGTGTCCAGGTCGCCTTCCCCGCTGACGTCGACGTCATCGTCGGACGGCACGATCTCGGCTCGGCGGCCGGAGAACGGATCGACGTCACGAACATCGTCATTCATCCCGATTGGCTCGTCCCGCCGAACGCACAGGACATCGAAGACGACCTCGCGCTCGTCGAGTTGGCCGACATCGCGACCCAGGGCAGCCCGATCCCGATCGCCGGTCCCGCGGACGCGCCGCTGTACGCGCCCGGCCTGCCGGGCACCGTCATCGGGTGGGGGTCGACGAACCCGTCGGCGCCGTTCAACAGTTCCCCGACCCTCCAGGAGGTCGACGTCCCGTTCGTGTCGGACCCGTCGTGCGCGTTGTTCTGGGGTGGGTTCGTCGACCCCGTCGAGGACGTGTGCGCCGGCTCGGGGCCGCTCGGCGAGGATTCGTGTGTGGGTGACAGCGGCGGGCCGCTGTTCGCGCCGGTGGGTGCAGGTCCCTGGGTGTTGATCGGCATCGTCAGCTTCGGCGCGTCGACATGCGGCGCCCCGGGTGTACCGGCCGTCTACACCGAGATCGCCGCCTACGCGGGCTGGATCCGCGCGACGGCCGCACTCGACACCGGCACACCGACCGTGACGGTGGAGCAGGCGGTCGGGCAGTCCGATCCGACGGCGGTGGAGCCCATCGCGTTCACGGTGACGTTCTCCGAGGAAGTCGTCGGCTTCGACGCCGACGACGTGACGCTGGGCGGCTCGGCCGGTGCCTCGACGGCGGTCGTGACGGCGGTCGACGCGGTCACGTTCGATGTTGCAGTATCCGGGCTGGCCGGCTCGGGGACGGTGACGGCGAGCGTCGCCTCCGCAGTCGTCGCCGATCTCGTCGGCAACCCGAACTCGGCATCGACGTCGGCTGACAACGAGGTCACCTACGACGTCACCGCACCGACGATCGAGACACCGGGAACGGTGACCGCCGACAACGATCCGGGTCTGGCCGGGGCGACGGTGGACTACACGGTCACGGCGACCGACGACGGCACGACGACCGGTCTGCTGCGCACGCCTGCGCAGCTGGTGCCGCCCGGCGGACTCGTCTGCATCCCGCGGACCGGAACGTTCTTCGCACTCGGCACGACCGATGTCGCATGCACTGCGACCGACACCGTCGGCAATGTGGCGCAGTTGACGTTCGCCGTCGTCGTCGTCGACCGCGAGGATCCCGTGATCACCACGGTCGGCACGATGATCCACTGGATCAGCGCGCCACCATCGGGCCCGATCAGCTACACACCGCCGACCGCCACCGACAACTCGGGCGCGGTCGGTGTCGCCTGCTTGCCGGCCGTCGGATCGCCGGTCGGTCTCGGCACCACGCGGGTGACCTGCACGGCGACCGATCCTGCCGGCAACACCGCCTCGACGGCGTTCGACGTGGTCGTGTCGGCGCCCGAGTTGCCGGCGACCGGGCGCGACCTCGGGTTGCTGCCGGTCGGGGCCGCAACGCTGCTCGCGGGATTCGTGCTGTTCGGTGTCGGCCGGTCCGCCCGCGCCGGCCCCGTCACAGCGGGCGCTGAGCGGCGGGCCCGGAGCCCGGTTTCTGCGCGTCAACCAGCGGCGTCGCCGCGTCGCACCTCGTCGTCGTCGTCCGGCAGGACGAGGTCCCAACGGTCGAGGCAGTCCTCGCACCGGTAGGCCACGATGTCGCCGGGTTCCCACACGCCGTCCTCCGTGGGCGGCGTCAGCAGATGGCAGCGACCTCCGCAATCGATGCACGTGATCTGGGAGTCCGGCGCGAGCATGCGATCAGTCTGCCCCCGCTGGTCACCGATCAACCCGCATTCGTGGGTGAACGGCATCAGAATCTCCCGGCACCCATAGCCTGCCTCGGATGCGAGTGGTGGCCGGAGAACTCGGCGGGCGCAAGATCGTCGCCCCGGAAGGAACGTCGACGCGCCCGACGACCGACCGCGTCCGGGAAGCGATGTTCAACTCGCTCGGCAGTTCGGGGTTGCTGGACGGCGCGCTCGTCGCAGACCTCTTCGCCGGTTCGGGTGCGATCGGCATCGAGGCGCTGTCCCGCGGTGCGGAGCACTGCGTCTTCGTCGAGCGAGACCGGGGAGCGCTGCGGTCGCTGTACGCGAACCTCGAATCGCTCGAGCTCACCGACCGGGCCCGCGTGTTGACGACCGACGCGATGTCGGCCGCAGCGGGCATCGACTGCGACATCGTCTTCGCGGACCCGCCGTACGACTTCGACGACTGGGCCCGGCTCCTGGAACTGGTCCGGGCCGACGTCGTCGTCGCCGAGTCCGGGCGGGCGATCGAATGCCCCGCAGGCTGGTCGGTCACCCGTGCCAAGCGGTACGGCCGGACGACGGTGACGTTCCTGGAGCGATGATGCACCCTCGGACGGGCGAACGCGGGAACTAGGGTTGACCTGTCATGGCGACTGCACCATCTGCCCAGCGTGTGCTCTATCCGGGCAGCTTCGACCCGATCCATCTCGGCCACATCGACGTCATCGAACAAGCCAATGAGCTCTTCGGCGAGGTCGTCGTCGCGGTGATGCACAACCACGCGAAGCCGTCCGGTCTGTTCGCCGTCGACCACCGCATCGAACTCGCCCGCGACGCGCTTGCGCACCTCGACGGGGTCACGGTCGAAGCGCACGAAGGCCTTGCGGTCCAGGCCGCCACCCGCGCCGGTGTCGACTTCATCGTGAAGGGGCTGCGTGCCGCCGGGGACTTCGAAGCCGAGCAGCAGATGGCGCACAACAACTACGCCGTGACGGGCGTGCGGACCGTCTTCCTGCCGTGCCGGCCGGACCTCGGCTACGTGAGTAGCCGCTACGTCAGGGAGATCGCGAAGTACGGTGAGGACGTCGGCCACCTCGTGCCGCAGCACATCGCCGACGCACTCCGAACCGTCCTCGCCGACGAACGATCATGAACGGGCGAACGCACCAATGAGCAACGACGACCAGTACGACGACTACGACGACATCGACGACGAGTACCCCGACCAGGGTGCCGCCGGCGGGTACGTCGGCGACGCCGAGACGCTGCTGCGCCGCGCGATCGACATCGTTTCGACGGCGCCGACGATGCCGTTGTCGTCGTCGCCGCGCATCGATCGCGACGAGATCATCGAACTCCTCGAGGAGTCGCTGCACCGCCTCCCGGACGAACTCCGCCAGGCGCGGTGGATGCTCAAGGAACGTCAGGACTTCGTCGCCAAGACGCGTCGCGAGGCCGACGAGCTGCTCGAAGCGGCCCGAGTCCGCGCCGAGCGGATGGTGCAGCGCACCGAGGTCGTGCGCGCCGCCGAGCAGCGGGCGCGGACCGTGATGGAGACCGCCGAGGCCGACTCGCGCCGGCTCAAGCACGAGACCGAGGACTTCCTCGATCAGCGTCTCGGCAGTTTCGAGATCCTGCTCGACAAGCTCGCGAAGACCGTCCACGCGGGGCGGCAGCGGTTGTCGATCGGGGGCGGTCAACCCGACGCCATTGACGCGACCGGCGCAATCGGCGCGATCGACGAAGTCGACGCATCCAATACCTTCTTCGATCAAGACCACTGACCTGAGCGGGGGCAGCTTCGCCGCTCGCGGCGTTGCGTGAGCTCCTCGTTGACCTCGGTCAACGTCGTCGCCGCGCGCCTGGCGAGCGACGAACCTGCTCCCCGCTCAGGAGGGCAATGGTCCTCGTCGTTGGGTGGAACCATCGGGGGAGCGGGCGGTGCCGGGTAGCGTTTTCGAGATGAACGACGTGGTCCGTGCGCTCCGGGTGAATGCCGCCGAGCTGCTGCGGCAGCCTGGTGCGACGCGCTCGCTCGTGCTCCGATTCGACGGCGACGCCATCAAGGTCGTCCACGACCACCTCGACGGAGATCTCGCCGTCGATCTGCAGCTCGAATCGATGAACGACGGCATCCTCGTGACCGGCGAGGCACGCGCACCGTGGGCGACCTCGTGTCGGCGCTGCCTGAAGGACATCACCGGTGTCGCCGCGATCGACGTCGACGAGCTGTACCAGGTCGAGCTCATCGACCCGGATGCGTACCCGATCGAGAACAACCAGATCGATCTCGGGGCGATGGTCCGGGAACTCGCGCTGCTCGAACTCGACGGTGAACGGTTGTGTGCCGAGGACTGCGCCGGCCTGTGCCCCGTCTGCGGCATCGATCGCAACGCCGACACGTGCGACTGTGACACGACGGTCACCGACGACCGGTGGGCGGCACTCGACGGGCTGGTCCTCGACGACTGACGATCCGACGACCGTCCCGGCCGCCCGGTCCGCCGTACTGATCCGGCCCCGACGCCGATAACGTGATGCGCCGCTGCGACCGTGGTCCCAGCTCCTGACGATCTCCCCGTCGGCCACCCCGGTCGATCCCGTAACGAAAGAGCGAGCGATGGCCGTTCCGAAGAAGAAGACATCGAAGTCGAAGACCCGCAGCCGCCGCGCCAGCGCCTGGAAGCTGACGGCGCCGCCGCGCAGCCTCTGCCCCCGTTGCGGCAACGCGAAGACCCCGCACACCGTCTGCGGAAGCTGCGGCTGGTACCGGGACCGCGTCGTCGTCGACGTCTGATCGTCCGCGTTCGCTCACCAGCATGCTCCCCGTCGCCGTCGACGCCATGGGCGGCGACGACGCGCCTGGGCCGATCCTCGCCGGTGCGCACGCAGCTGTCGCCGCCGGCGTCCCCGTCCTGCTCGTCGGCCCCGCCGATCTCGACGGCCGGAGCTCCGGCAGCCACACGATCGACCTGATCGAGGCCTCCGAGGTCATCGGCATGCACGACGACCCCGCACAGGGCGTGCGCCGCAAGAAGGACTCGACGCTCGTCCGCGCCGCCGAAGCCGTCCGCGACGGCACTGCGAGCGCGATGATCTCCGGCGGCAACACCGGCGCCACGATGGCGGCGGCACTGCTGCGAATGGGGCGCATCGCAGGTGTCAAGCGCCCCGCGATCGCCACCCCCATCCCGGTTCCCGGCACCACGCCGACCGTGCTCCTCGACGCCGGTGCCAACGCCGAAGTCCAAGCCGAGTGGCTCGTGCAGTTCGCGCTGATGGGCACCGTCTACGCCCGCCGGGCGTTCGGCATCGAGCGGCCCCGGGTCGGCTTGCTGTCGATCGGTGAAGAGCCGGGCAAGGGCGACACGCTCCGCAAGGAGGCCTACGAGTTGCTCGCAGCAGCGCCCGGCCTCGACTTCATCGGCAACGTCGAGGGGCGCGACATCATGACCGCCGACATCGACGTGTGCGTCACGGACGGGTTCACCGGCAACGTCGTGTTGAAGACGCTGGAGGGCGGGATGAAAGCAGTGATCGGCGCACTGCTCGAAGCGTTCGCCGACCCCGAACTGAAGACGCACGCCGACGCGCTGATGCCTGCACTGCTCCCGCTGTACGAACAGCTCAGCCCCGACACGTACGGCGGTGCGATCCTGCTCGGTGTCGACGGCGTGTGCGTGATCGCGCACGGGTCGTCGAGCCCGCGGGCGATCGAGAACGGCATCAACTTCGCCCGCGACATGGTCGAGCAGAACATGGTCGGCGAGATTCGCGACGCGATCGCCGCCGCCGGAGCGTGACGCGCACCCCGGTAGGATCGCGCCCATGCCAGCGGAGACACATGTCGAACAGAACCCGATCTCGCGTGACGAGGTCCTGAGGATCGTGCGCGACAGCCTGTCCGACATCCTCGAGATCGAGCCGGACACGATCAGCGAAGGCCAGTCGTTCGCCGACGACCTCGAAGTCGACTCGCTGGCCCTGATCGAACTCGTCGAGACCCTCGAAGAGGAGCTCGGGGAACGGACCGTCGGCTTCCGCATCGACGACGAGGATCTCGTGGAACTGAAGACGGTGCGCGATGCGGTCGACTACGTCTACGAGCGCGCCTCTGGTGGCTGATCCGGCGGCGCCGGACGACGAACTCCGCGCGCTGGCGGCCCGACTCGGGCACGACTTCTCCGATCTCGCACTGCTCCGCCGCGCGCTCGCGCATCGCTCGTGGTGTGCCGAGACGCCGGGCTCGACGAGCAACGAGCGCCTCGAATTCCTCGGCGACGCCGTGCTCGGGTGGATCGTCGCCGACCTCGCGTTCCACCGGTACGAGAAGCTGCCTGAGGGCTCGCTGACCGACCTGCGCAAGAGCGTCGTGAACGCGACCGCGCTCGCCGAGATCGCGGAGGAGATCGGCCTCGGGCCGCACCTGCTGCTCGGCAGGGGCGAGGCAGCGGCGAACGGCGCCGAGAAACCGTCGATCCTCTCCGACGCGTTCGAGGCGGTGCTCGGAGCGGTCTACCTGGACGGTGGCGAGGCCGCCGCCCACGCGATGGTCGCCCGGTGGGTCGCGCCGCGCATGTCGACGTCGGTCGACCGCCTCGGCGAACTCGACCACAAGACGCTGCTCCAGGAGCTCTGCGCGCGGGCGGGTCGGGGGATGCCCTCGTACTCGGTGTCGTCGACCGGCCCCGACCACGCGAAGTCGTTCGTCGCACGCGTGTCGATCGACGGGGAACAGCTCGGGCAGGGCAGCGGCCGTTCGAAGAAGGCCGCCGAGCAGGCCGCGGCAGCGATCGCGACGAACGCCATCGGCTGAGGTGACGTCGTGCCCGAGCTTCCCGAGGTCGAGACGGTCCGGCGAGGACTCGAACGACATCTCGTGGGCCGGAGGATCACCCACGTCGAGGTCGGGCGGGAACGGGTCGTGCGGCGGACGTCGCGCGAAGCGCTGATCGACGGGCTCACGAACACCGTCGTCGTCGGTGCGCAACGGCGGGGCAAGTACCTGATCGCACCGCTCGATTCGGGCGAGGCGCTCATGGTCCATCTCCGCATGAGCGGGCAGTTGCTGCTCGCGGCAGCGGGCGCGACCCGCCCGAGCCACACGCACGTCGTGCTGTCGCTCGACGACGGGTCCGAGGCATGGTTCGTCGACCCGCGCACGTTCGGCGAGGTCGTCGTGTTCGCACCCGACCGCGTCGCGGTGGAGCTGCCCTCGCTCGCGGCCCTCGGCGTCGACCCGATCGCCGACGACTTCCCCCGAACGCAACTGCGTGCGATCGTCCGGTCGACCGGCCGAGCGCTCAAGCCGCTGCTGCTCGACCAGCATCGCATCGCAGGCATCGGCAACATCTACGCCGACGAGATCCTGCACGCTGCTCGCCTCCGCCCCGACCGGGCCGCGAACACGATCGACGCGGCCGCGACGTGGCGCCTGCACGCGTCGATCGTCGCCACGCTCGACGCGGCGATCCGGGCCGGCGGGTCGACGCTCGGCGACGCCCAGTACGTCGACCTGATGGGCGCCGGTGGCAGCTACCAGGATCAGCATCGGGTCTACGGGCGGGCGGGGGAGCGCTGCTCGACCTGCGGCCGCGGCTGGATCCGCCGGACGATCTCCGGCGGCCGATCGACCCACTTCTGCCCTGTGTGCCAACACTGAGACAAGTTGTGTCTGACACAACTTTGTCGTCGGCGAAATCGCGAGGGTTCTCGGGAAGTGGGGGTCCGCGCGAGTAGCTTCTGGGGCGCTGTGTACCTGAAGCATCTGACCCTCAAGGGATTCAAGTCGTTTGCGGACAGCACCTTGATGGTGCTGGAGCCCGGGGTCACCGTGGTGGTCGGTCCGAACGGGTCCGGCAAGTCGAACGTCGTCGACGCGATCGCGTGGGTGCTGGGTGCCCAGGCACCGAAGGCGGTGCGCAGCCAGAAGATGGACGACGTGATCTTCGCGGGGACGGCCAAGCGCCCGGCGCTCGGCCGTGCCGAGGTCAGCATCACGATCGACAACTCCGACGGCACCCTCGGACTCGACCTCAGCGAGATCACGGTCACCCGCATCCTGTTCCGGTCCGGCGAGTCCGAGTACATGATCAACGGCGTCTCGTGCCGCCTGCTCGACGTCCAGGAACTGCTGTCCGACGCGGGCGTCGGCCGCCAGCAGCACGTGATCGTGTCCCAGGGCCAGATCGACGCGGTGCTCAACGCCCGCCCCGAGGACCGGCGCGCGATCATCGAGGAAGCGGCCGGCGTCCTGAAGTTCCGCAAGCGCAAGGAGAAGGCCGAGCGTCGTCTCGACGCAACGGAGGCGAACCTGTTGCGCGTCCAGGACCTGCTGCGCGAGGTCCGCCGCCAGTTGCGACCCCTCGAGCGTCAGGCGAAGGCCGCTGAGCGTCACGGCTCGCTGATCGAGGAACTCACCGCGCTCAAGACGTTCGTCGCCGGGCGCGAGATCGCCGGGCTGCGGGTCAAGCTCGAAGCGCTCGCCACGACGAAGCTCGACAGTGCCACGGCGGAACGCGAGCTGAAGGCGGCACTCGCGGCCCTCGACACGGCGGTCATGGCGATCGAGGCGCAGCTGTCCGCCCGCGGCGAGAGTGACGTCAGTGATCGTCTCGTTCGCGTCGAACAACTCCGCGAACGTGCCCGCGGCCTGTCCGCCCTGCTCGTCGAGCGTCGCCGCTCCCTGGAGCGCGACCGCGGGCAACTGCTCGACGCCGGCGTGATCGCGAACCTCGAGGCCGACGCCGCCCGGTTCCGCGACGAGATCGCCCGCGCCGCAATCGAACTCGGCGACCTGGAGCCGGCGAGCGAACAACTGGCGCTCGACGAAGCGTCGTTCGCGTCCGAACGCGAACAGATTCTCGGCGTCGTCCAGGCGGACCAGACGTCCACCGCGGCGGCGAGCGCGGCGGCGGAGGTGCGCGGCGAGCTCCGTTCGATCAGAGCGTCGGTCGAGCGGGCCGAAGGTGAACTCCGCCGGTCGCTCGCGAGGAAGGAGTCGCTCGTCGACCGCCTCGAAGCATCGCTGGAAGAGGCACGCCGGTTCCGGACCGAGTGCGACGAGGCCGGTGCGATCGAAGCACCACTCGTCGCCGATGTCGAGGCGGCCGAGGCGGCCCTCGCCGACGCGATCGCAACGCACGAGGCCCGTCAGTCGATGCGCGCCGACGCCGCCGAGGACGCGTCGCGCTGGGCGGCCCGGGTCGATGCGCTCCAGATGGCGCTCGACGGCGCCCGGGCGCGGGCCGGTGCCGAGCGACTGCAGGGCGTCGACGGTGTGCTCGGCACGCTGCTCGACCTGATCGAAGTCGACGACGGCTGGCAGGCAGCGGTCGAAGCAGCGCTCGGCGAGTCGCTGACCGCGGTCGTCGTCGATGACCCCGGCGCCGGTCGGCGAGCGCTCGACGCGTTGCGCAGCTCCGACACGAGCGGTGCGGTGATCGCACTCGGCGCCAGGCCGGCCGCGACGCCCACGCCCGACCTCGGTGACCCCGTCCGCCCCCACGCCCGCTCGTCACGCCCGGGCGTCGATGACCTGCTCGACGGGTTGCTCGGCGGTGCGGTCCGCATCGACGCGTTCGCCGAGGCGATCGACACCGCGATGCGCCATCCGGAGGCGACCGTCGTCACGGCGGGTGGCGACCGCTTCGGCATCAGCGGGTGGCGGATCGGCGCCGCGAGCAGCGGGGCGACTGCCGCTGCCCTGGAAGAAGCCCAGGAACGGTCCGCGGCGGCCGCCGAGGAGCTCGCTCGGGCGCGCGACGCACTCGCCGCCGCCGAGCACGCGCTGCGCACCGCTCGATCGAACGAGGCGGAACTCGTCCGCGAGCTCGATGAGAACGACGCCCGGTTCAGCACGGCGTCGGAGGGCCTGGTTCGCACACACGGCGAGCAGCGCGAGATCCACGCGGAGATCGAGTCGCTCGACCGGACGATCGCCGAAACCGAGGCGAACATCGCCCGCGAGCAGCAACGGATCACCGAGATCGAGGCGCTGCTGCCGGCACTCGAATCCGACGAGCAGGCCGAGGCGGATGCCGCACGAGCACGCGACGAGCTCCGCGCAGAACTCGAGTCGCGGGCGTCGGCGCTCGCGTCGCGCCGCCGCGACCTGGAGGTGCTCGGCGCTGGTCTGCAGGAACGGTTGCAGCTCAACGAGCGCCGGCTCGCCGAGACCGAACGTCGGCTGGAGGCCGACAAGGAGGCGCGTGTCGCCGCCGAGGGGCAACGGATGGTCATCGAGCGCCAGCTCGGCGCGATCGACCGTCTCGGCGCCGTCGTCGAGGCGCGCCGGACCATCGTCGAGGAACTGCACACCGAACTCGCCGAGCAGCGGCGGCGGCAGAGCGACGAGGTGCGCGGCCTGAGCGCCGAGCTGGACGAGCGCCGCCGCGAGCGCGCGGACAAGGAGCAGCAGCTCGACGTGACCCGCGAGCGGGCGCGCAAGGCCGAGCTGGAAGAGGCCGAAGCGAAACTGCGCCTCGAAGCCGCGATCGAGACGCTGCGGCGCGAACTCGACATCGAACCGGCGACCGCGGAGGCCGCCGAGATGCCGGCGTTGCCCGAGGGGGCATCCGCCGCCGGCCGGGTCAGGGAGCTCGAACGCGAGCTGCGCCTCCTCGGCCCGATCAACCCGCTCGCGCTCGAGGAGTTCAACGAGTTGCAGACGCGGCACACGTTCCTCGAAGAGCAGCTGGAAGACGTCCGCAGCACGCGCCGTGACCTCGCTCGCGTGATCAGTGCCGTCGACGCCGAGATCCAGAACGTCTTCTCCGAAGCGTTCGACGATGTCGCCCGCAACTTCACCGAGCTGTTCGGCCTGCTCTTCCCCGGCGGCGTCGGCAAACTCAAGCTCACCGCGCCGGACGACATGCTGAACACGGGCATCGAGGTCGAGGCGAAGCCGAGCGGCAAGAACGTCAAGAAGCTGTCGCTGCTGTCAGGTGGGGAGCGCAGCCTGACGGCGCTCGCATACCTGTTCGCGGTGTTCCGTTCCCGTCCGTCGCCGTTCTACATCATGGACGAGGTCGAAGCAGCGCTCGACGACGTCAACCTGCACCGGTTCCTCGGTCTCGTCCAGGAGTTCCGCAACGACGCCCAGCTGGTCATCGTGTCGCACCAGAAGCGCACGATGGAGGCCGGTGACGTGCTGCTCGGCGTCTCGATGCAGCCCGGTGGTTCGTCGAAGGTCGTGACCGAGAAGCGCGAGACCAGCCAGCTCGTTCCGTAGCGGCAGGCCCGCCCGGTGGGGCGGTATGACGGGACGACTGCGCCGGTAGCGTCCGAGCGATGGGTATCGAAGTCCTGTTTCTGATCCTCGCGGTCATCGTGGTCGCGTTCGGTATCGGTGTCGTCGTCGTCAACCGCCGCCGCGCCGGGTCCGCGCGGCCGCCGCAGCGGCCGACGGCGAGGCCTGATGCTCCGCCGCCCAGGCCCGGTGGCACGCTCGTCGAGGAGCGGCCGGACACGGACGCCGCCGTCGAGGCACCGCCGGAGGTCGTCGAGGCACCGCTGTCGCTACGCGACCGGCTGGCGAAGGCGCGTTCCACGTTCGCCGGGGCGATCGCGGGTGTGCTCGGCCGCACGGGGATCACCGAGGAGTCGTTCGAGGACCTGGAGGAGGCGCTGCTGCGTGCCGATGTCGGCGTCGGAATCGCCACCGAGCTGATCGACGGCCTGCGGGAGAAGGTGCGCAACAAGGAGGTCACCGAACCGCAGGAGCTGCTCGACGCGCTCGCGGCGGAGATGACCGAGCGGCTGGCCGGCGCGGACCGGACACTGCACTTCGAGCCGGGCGACCCGGGCAGCCCGAACGTGTGGATGTTCGTCGGCGTCAACGGCGTCGGCAAGACGACGACGATCGGCAAGCTCACCAAGCACGAGGTCGACCGCGGGCGCACCGTGCTGCTCGCTGCGGGCGACACGTTCCGCGCCGCGGCGGCCGAGCAGCTGACGACATGGGCCGAGCGGGCCGGCGTCGAGATCGTGCGTGGAGCGGAGGGTGCCGACCCGAGCTCGGTGATCTTCGACGGCATCGAGCGGGCCGCAGCGCGCGACGTCGACCTCGTGATGGCCGACACCGCGGGCCGGTTGCACACGAAGAGCAACCTGATGGAGGAGCTGCGCAAGGTGCGTCGCGTCGCCGAGAAGGGGGCCGGCCGCGTCACGGAGACGCTGCTCGTGATCGACGCGACGACCGGGCAGAACGGGCTGACACAGGCCCGCGAGTTCCGCGAGGCGACCGACGTCACCGGCGTCGTGCTGACCAAGCTCGACGGGTCGGCCAAGGGAGGCATCGTGTTCGCGATCGAGACCGAACTGGGCATCCCGGTGAAGCTCGTCGGTGTCGGCGAGTCGCTCGGCGACCTCGTCGATTTCGATCCGAATGAGTTCGTGTCGGCGCTCTTCGAGCACTGACTGCGCCGGCGTACGCGACACTGGGGTGATGATCACCGCACTCGTCCTGTTCACGCTTCCCACGCCGATGCCGAGCTCGAAGCTGGCCGAGCTGTCGGCCGCCAATGCGCCGATGTACAAGGACAAGGCCGGGTTGATCCGCAAGTACTACGTCGGCTCCGACGACGGCCTGCGGATCGGCGGCGTCTACCTCTGGGAGTCGCGGGCGGCGGGCGAGGCGGTGTACGACGACGCGTGGCTCGAACGGGTGACCAGCGCGTACGGGTCCGCGCCGACCATCACGTGGTACGACACGCCGGTCGTGGTCGACAACCGGGCCGGCGAGATCGTCACCTGAGCGCACGACCCGTCCCCGACGCCATGTCCACGCCGACTTCGCTCCC
>JAHEKY010000022.1:25398-37460 GCA_024644465.1 Ilumatobacteraceae bacterium
CCCGCAACACCGATCGCACCTGGCGGATCCTGGACGTCGTGCGGGCTGTGGCCGAGCGGCACGGCCGATCGATGGGCCAGGTCGCGATCGCCTGGTTGCTGACACGACCGAGCGTGGCGTCGGTGCTCCTCGGTGCCCGCACCGTCGAGCAACTGCTCGACACCGTCGGAGCCGCGACGATCGAGCTGACCGCCGACGACATCGCGGAACTGACCGCCGTGTCCGCACCCGGACTGCCGCCGTACCCCTACGGGATGATCGAGGAGTTCTGCGATGTGCCCCACTGGAAGCAGCTCGGTACCGCGGTGACCTGACCGGTCGGTCGGGTCCGCCGTGGCCCGGCTCGCGGCCGCTGGGCACGGCTCGCAGTTCACGTCTGTTCGAAAAGCGAGAGTCTGGCACCGCGACGGTGGGAGGCGAGCCGGTCGGGATCGAGATGGTCGAGACGACGTTCTCCGGTTTCGGTTGCGTGGCTCGAGGACCAATTCGAACAGACGTGAAACATGGGCATCCTCCCGGCGGGCAGTACCGGGTGCGACATCACGGGCCGGCCACGAGCGACGCCACCCCGTCACCCCGACAACCCGCCGGTAACCTCGACGGCGATGTTCGACAATCTCTCCTCCCGCCTCGAAGACATCGTCACCAAGATCCGGGGCAAGGGTCGCCTGACCGAGGCCGACGTCGACGAGGTGATGAAGGAGATCCGCACGGCGCTCCTCGAAGCCGACGTCAACGTCACCGTCGTCCGCTCGGTCTGCAACCGCATCCGCGAGCACGCGATCGGCGCGACCCGCTCGAAGGCGCTCGACCCGGGTCAGCAGGTCGTCAAGGCCGTCAACGACGAACTGACGCGGGCGCTCGGCGGCGAGACGCTCAAGATCACCTATGCCTCGAAGCCGCCGACGGTCGTCCTGATGGCCGGCCTCCAGGGGTCCGGCAAGACCACCGCCTCCGCCAAGCTCGCCGCCTGGTTCAAGGCCCAGGGCCGTCAGCCGCTGATGGTCGGCGCCGACCTCCAACGGCCCGCAGCCGTCGAGCAGTTGCGCACGCTCGGCCGCCAGATCGACGTGCCGGTCTTCTCCGACCCGGAGGATCCGGTACTGACCGCCGCGGACGGCCTCGAGGAGGCGAAGCGGCTGGGCCGCGATGTCGTCATCGTCGACACGGCGGGCCGCCTGTCGATCGACGCGGAGATGATGGAGCAGGTGCGCCTGATC
The DNA here is from genome assembly GCA_024644465.1 of Ilumatobacteraceae bacterium. Classification (GTDB taxonomy): domain Bacteria; phylum Actinomycetota; class Acidimicrobiia; order Acidimicrobiales; family Ilumatobacteraceae; genus Ilumatobacter_A. Next base: position 26,619 of record JAHEKY010000022.1, read on the forward strand.
TCCGGTGCGGTCGATCCTCACTACACCTTCCTCGTGATCGACGCGATGACCGGGCAGGACGCGGTGCAGACCGCGGAGGCCTTCCACGCGACGCTGCAGATCGACGGCGTGATCATGTCCAAGCTGGACGGCGACGCCCGCGGTGGCGCTGCGCTGTCGGTGAAGGAGGTGATCGGCCGGCCGATCGCGTTCGCCTCGACCGGGGAGAAGCTCACCGAGTTCGAGCAGTTCCATCCCGACCGGATGGCCGGCCGCATCCTCGGCATGGGCGACATGTTGACGCTGATCGAGCAGGCCGAGCAGGCCTTCGACGAGGAACAGGCGGAAGCCGCTGCGTCGAAGCTGATGGAGGGCCAGTTCACCCTCGACGACTTCCTCGAGCAGATGCAGGCGCTGAAGAAGATGGGCCCGCTCAGCGGTGTGCTCGGGATGATGCCCGGGATGCCCAAGGAGCTCAAGGGCGCCAAGATCGACGACGACGACCTCAAGCCGATCGAGGCGATCATCCGATCGATGACCGCCGAGGAACGGGCCGTGCCGACGATCATCAACGGCAGCCGGCGCGCCCGCATCGCCGCCGGCTCCGGTACCCAGGTGTCCGACGTGAACCGGCTGGTCAAGCAGTTCGCCGACATGCAGAAGATGATGAAGAAGATGGGGATGATGGGCAAACCCGGAAAGAAGGGCAAGAAGGGCAAGGGCGGCCTGGGCGCGCTCAAGGGCCTGCCCGGCGGCCTCGACCTCGACGGTGACGCGCCCGACCTCCCCGGTCTGCCCGGCATGCCCAACATGCCCGGCATGCCCCGCCGCTGACACCCGCGTGACATCTGGTGCCAGGCACCAGATGTCACGGGAGCAGAACGGCGCTGCGGCCGTTAGCCTTGCGACGTTCTCGAATTCCCCTGCAACGACCCGGAGTGACGATTCAAGATGGCAGTCAAGCTGCGCCTCACACGTATCGGCAAGAAGAAGCAGCCGCAGTACCGCATTGTCGCGGCCGACTCGCGCGCCCCGCGTGATGGGCGCTTCATCGAGATCCTCGGTCACTACGATCCCCGTCAGGACCCGTCCGCGTTGACCGTTGACAACGACAAGGCCGTCGCCTGGCTCAAGCAGGGCGCACAGCCGACCGAGCGGGTGGCCAAGCTGCTCAAGGTGTCCGGTGCCGTCGAACAGTTCGAGGCCGAGAAGGCGGCCGGCAAGTGAGCGACGAACTCGCTCCGACCGCCGTCGCGGTACTGTCCCACATCGTCAAGTCGATCGTCGACGATCCTGACGCGGTGACCGTCGAAGTCGACGAGTCCGGCGACCGCCCCGCACTCAACGTGCGCGTCGGCGACGGGGACCTCGGCCGCGTCATCGGCCGCCGGGGCCGCACGGCAGCGAGCATTCGCACGGTCACCCGTGCCGCCGCGAGCAAGGACGATGTCGAGATCGACATCGAGTTCCTCGACTGAGGGGACACCCGGTGCGGAGTCGCCGATGACCCGCGCGCCCATCCCTGACGGCCACCTCGAGATCGGCCACATCCGCCGCGCCCACGGGTTGCGCGGCGACGTGTTCGTCCAGCTCGTCACCGACCGGGTCGAACGGCTCGACGCCGGATCCACGCTGTGGTCCGAACGTGGCGTGCTGACCGTCGAGGCGAGCCGGCGCCTGCCGAACGGCAGGTGGGTCGTGAAGTTCGACGCGATCGCCGACCGCACCGACGCCGAACGCTGGAACAACGTCGCGCTCCACGGCGCACCGATCGTCGACGCCGACACGCTGTGGGTCCACGAGCTGATCGGCGCCAGTGTCGTCGAGGCCGACGGCACCGAGCGCGGCACGTGCATCAGCGTCATCGCCAACCCGGCCGCCGACATCATGGAGCTGGGCTCCGGCGCACTCGTGCCGACCAACTTCATCGTCAGCAACACCCTGGTCGACGATGCCTCGCGGGTGATCGTCGTCGACGTGCCCGACGGTCTCTTCGAGCTGGTCGAGGGCGACGCGCCGTGACGTCGCAAGGCCCTGCGGGGTCGAGCCTGAGGATCGATGTGTTCTCGCTGTTCCCCCACCTCGTGGACGGGTTCTGCAGCGAGAGCCTGCTCGGCAAGGCGCGTGAGGGCGGATTGCTCGACCTGCGGTGCCACGACATCCGGGAGCACACGAGCGACGTGCACCGCACGGTCGACGACAGCCCGTTCGGCGGCGGTGCCGGCATGGTGATGCGCGCCCAGCCGATCTTCGAGTCCGTCGAGGCCGCCGACCCGCCCCGCCCGCTCCTGCTCCTCGGCCCCGGTGGTCGCCGGTTCGACCAGGCATACGCCGGCGAACTCGCCGCACGGGCCGAGACGAGCGGCGGCTTCAGCCTGCTCTGCGGCCGCTACGAGGGCGTCGACCATCGGGTGCGTCGACACCTGTGCGACGGCGAGCTGAGCGTCGGCGACGTCGTCCTCAGCGGCGGCGAGGTCGCGGCATGCCTCGTGATCGAAGCCGTGACGCGGCTGCGAGCCGGCGCGATGGGCAACGCCGTGAGCACGATCACCGAGAGCTTCGGCAACGACGGCTTGCTCGAAGAACCCCAGTTCACGCGCCCCGCGGAGTACAGGGGCTGGGACGTCCCGGACGTGCTGCGCAGCGGCGATCACGCCCGGATCGAACGCTGGCGGCGAGCGCAACGGCTGCACCGCACGTTCCGCGACCGGCCGGATCTGATCGACGCCCGCGGCGGGCTCTCCGACGAGGAACGGCGAGTGCTCGAGGAGTTCCCGCCTGTCCCATATTCCTGAAACTGCCCGTATCATTGGCAGGCCTCTCGGTGCGGGTTCCGCACCGGCGGCACTCGATCTCGAAGGAGTCGGTACGGCCAACGCGGCCGACGTGCCCGCTCGAACCAACCAACGCAGGTAGACGCCATGAAAGCAACCGACCTCATCGACAACGATTCCCTCCGGGACGACATCCCCGACTTCGCCGCCGGCGATGAGCTGAAGGTGCACGTCCGCGTCGTCGAAGGCGGCAAGGAGCGCATCCAGGTCTTCCAGGGTGACGTCATCGCGATCCAGGGTGGCGGCCTGCAGGAGACCTACACGGTCCGCAAATTGAGCTACGGCGTCGGCGTCGAGCGCACGTTCCCGATGCACGCCCCGACCGTGCAGAAGATCGAAGTCGTCAAGCGTGGCGACGTTCGGCGGGCGAAGCTGTACTACCTGCGCGACCGCAAGGGCAAGGCCGCCAAGATCCGCGAGAAGCGCAGCTTCTGACTCGGCCGCGCCGGCACCGCCGGCGCCCCCATCGGGCCGACCGCCCCAGCGAGTACACCGAGCTGGAGGGACGCGCCCATGAATCGAGCCGAGAAGGATCAGGCGGCGGAGACCGATCAGCGCAACCGCGCTCGCGGTCGCTGGGGGGAGGACCTCGCCGCTGCCCACTACGTGCGCAACGGCTGCCGCATCCTCGATCGCAACTGGCGCAGCCGGACGGGTGAACTGGACCTCGTCGTCGCCGACGGCGACGTCGTCGTGTTCAGCGAGGTCAAGGCCCGCCGCTCGGACCGCTACGGCCCGGCCGCCGCGGCAGTCGGTGTCGCGAAGCAGCACCGCATCCGCCGGCTGGCGGTCGAGTGGCTGCGGGCCCACGACGTCCACGGGGTCGACCTCCGATTCGATGTCGTCGCGATCACCGGGACCCGCATCTCGGTGATCGAGTCCGCGTTCTGACCGGTCAGCCGAGGAACGCCCACGCGACGAGCCCCGCCGCGAGCAGGATGCAGATCGCGACGAGGACATAGTCGGCCGGCTTCGCCGTGAACTTGCGGTACGGGTTGTATCCCACGTCGTCAGTATCGCAGCGCCGGCCGTCGCGCCGGGCGGTGACCTCAAGTCGCACCCGGATGTGACCGATGCACGTCCTGGCATCGGCCATTCGTCCGGTCGAATCCGTATCATCAGCAGCTGCTGCCCGGTCGATGTTGGGCGTTGTTGTCCCCCCGCCTCCGACTCGAAAAGGCTGCCGTATGTCCCCCCAACTCACCGCCGCGCCGCGCGGCGCGATGCCCCGCTGGTCCGACCGATTGCGCGCCACCTGGTGGTCGAACCCCCGCGCCGACCTGCTGTCCGGTCTCGTCGTCGCGCTGGCCCTGATCCCCGAGGCGATCTCGTTCTCGATCATCGCCGGTGTCGACCCGAAGGTCGGGCTGTACGCGTCGTTCTCGATCGCGATCATCATCTCGATGACCGGTGGCCGCGCGGGGATGATCTCGGCTGCGACCGGTGCGATGGCGCTGGTGATCGTCCCGCTCGTGCGCGACCACGGCGTCGAGTACCTCTTCGCTGCGACCGTCCTCGCCGGAGCACTGCAGATCGGGCTCGCCCACCTCGGCGTCGGCAACCTGATGCGGTTCATCCCGCGTACCGTGATGCTCGGATTCGTGAATGCCTTGGCGATTCTCATCTTCCTGGCCCAGATCCCGCACATCTTCCTCGAGGACGGCGACAAGAGCCAGCTCCCGCTGAACCTCGCGTTCATCGCGGCCGGGCTGGGGATCATCTACGGTCTGCCACGGCTGACGAAGGCGATCCCGTCGCCGCTCGTGGCGATCGTCGTGCTCGCGGCCGGCTCGATCTGGTTCGGGTGGTCCCTGCCGACCGTCGGCGACATGGGCGAACTGCCGAGTGCGCTGCCGGGACTCAGCCTGCCGGACGTACCGTTCACGATGGAGACGTTCAGCATCGTCTTGCCGTTCTCGTTGACGCTCGCGTTCGTCGGCCTGCTCGAGTCGCTCCTCACCGCACAGTTGCTCGACGACCTGACCGACAGCGACTCGGACAAGAACGTCGAGTCGCGCGGGCAGGGCATCGCGAACGTCGCGACCGGCTTTCTCGGCGGGATGGCGGGCTGCGCGATGATCGGCCAGTCGATGATCAACCACCGGTCCGGTGGCCGGACACGGCTGTCGACGCTCGCCTCCGGCGTGTTCCTGCTGGTGCTGATCATAGGGCTGGGCGGCCTCGTCGCCCGGATCCCGATGGCGGCGCTCGTGGCGGTGATGATCATGGTCGCGGTCAGCACGTTCGACTGGCGCAGCATCAAACCGATCACGACCCAGACGATGCCGCGCAGCGAGACGATCGTGATGGCCGGCACGGTGATCATCGTCGTCGTGACGCACAACCTCGCGTACGGCGTGGTCGCGGGCGTGCTGATGTCGGCGATCTTCTTCGTCCGCAAGGTCAGCCATGTCGTGTCGGTGACCAGCGTCGTCGACCCCGACAACCACGAGCGGCTCTACGCGGTCAGCGGCCAGTTGTTCTTCGCATCGACGAACGATCTCGTCCACTCCTTCGACTACGACGCCGTGCGCGTCCCGCGGGTCGAGATCGACTGCACCGACGCCCGCATCTGGGACACGTCGGCGGTCGTCGCGCTGGACGCCGTCGTCGCGAAGTTCGCCGAGCGCGGCATCGATGCCCACCTCGTCGGGCTGAACCGGCACGCCGCGGAGTTGCACGGCCGCACGACCGGCACGGTGTCGGTCGGCCACTAGCCCCCGACCGTGGCCCGTTCGCCCTGGTGCGATGGAAGTGGTGCCGCCCGTCGGAGCCGGCCGCTTCATATGCTGACGTCGTGATCTCCTCCCTCCGGCGCCGCGTCATCCGCAGCGTCGCGGTGGCGTTCGGCGCGCTCCTGATCACCGGCGCGTCCGTGTCGGCATCGCCGATCGAGCCCGGCGAACCAACGGAGGCGCCGATCGACGGGGACGGTCCTCCACCGCTCGTGCCCGCCCCGCAGGGCTGTGACGCGCCGGAGCCGGCAGACGTCGCGTTCGTCGGGACCGCAGTCGCCAAGGACTTCGAGAAGGTCCGGTACGAGATCAAGCAGTTGCGGGCGGGCACGGCGACCGGCAGCGCGATCGATGGCCTGATCGACGTGCTCTACTTCGAGGACGTGAAGTTCATCGACATCGGCGTCGACTACCTCGTCGGGGCCCGCTTCGACCCGGAGATCGGGACGATGTTCTCGACCGTTCGTCCGCCGGAACCGCTGTTCGGCGGCAACGACGTGATCGGGTTGAACGACTCCGACCTCGAGTGTCCCGTGTTCGACGATCCCGTCCGAACGCTGCATCCCGACGGCACCGGTGTGGATTCCGGGGTGCTCAGTCCGCTGTTCGACAACAAGCGAACCGTGCTCGCGACGCTCGGGGTGCCGACGGCGCTCGCGTTCGCATTGATCATCGGGCTGATCCTGCTGCGGGCGCTGTGGATGGTCGCGTTCAAGGGCATCTTCGAACTCGGGCGAGCGGCGGTCACGCCGACGCCGGACCACCGTGCGGTGCGGGTGCGCGAACACCGCGCCGACGAGCCGACCTGAACCCTGCCCGACCACACGGCGCGGGCACGGCGCGCTGCGACACCCCCGGTCTACTGTCGAGATGATGATCGAGCCGTCCCATGTCGTGCCGTACGGGCGCGACGCGACCGCCGCGTTGGCCGCCGTCGTCGGGGCTGCGCAGCGCGACGATCCGCTGGCGCCCGTCACGGTCATCGTGCCGAGCAACTTCGTCGGGCTGTCGGTTCGCCGGCTGCTCGGCGGGGGCGGGCTGGGCGGTCGGCGGGGCCTCGCCAACGTCGGCTTCGTGACACCGTTCCAGCTGGTCGAGTCGATCGGCGCCGACCTGTTGCCGCACACGCAGCCGCTGACCAACCCGGTGCTCGGCGCGGCGGTGCGCCAGACGTTGGCAGCAGATCCCGGCCCGTACGGGCCGGTCGCCGACCACGAGGCGACCGAGGCGGCCCTCGCAGGTCTGTTCGCGGAGCTGTCGAACGTCGACGAGGCCGGTCTGGAGGCGATCGTGGACGAGGGGTCGATCGCGGCGCAGCTCGCGGTGCGCCATCACCGGGCGATCGCCGACCGACTCGCCGACTTCCACACCGAGCACGACCTCGCGATGGCGGCCGCCGATCGGCGCGACCTCGCCGCTCGACTTCGTCCGTTCGGCCACCTCGTGTGGTTTCTGCCCTCCCCGCTGTCGCCCGCGCTCGGGCTGTTCCTCGGGCGCGCGCTCGCCGACGCGGCCGGCAGTTCCGTGATCGTCGGTGTCACCGGCGTGCCCGACGCGGACGAAGCGGTCTGGCGAGCCGCCTCTGCGGCGGGCGTCGTTCGATCCACCGCCGCCGCTGCGGGTGCATCGCCACCTGTCGGTGATCGGATCATCTCGGTCACCGATGCCGTCGAGGAGGTCCGCGAGGTCTGTCGCAGCGTGCTCGAGTTGGTCGCCGCCGGGACACCGCTCGACCGCATCGGCATCTTCTACCCGTCCCCGGACCCGTACGTTCGCATCATCGAGCAGCAGTTCGACGACGCCGGCATCGTCGTCAACGGCCCCGATCGGCGCCGCCTCGCCGATTCGGTCGCCGGGCGCACGCTGTTGCGCGTGCTGGACCTGCCCGCGCTGCGCTGGCGCCGCGATCGGGTGATGGCGCTCGTCAACGCGGGGCCGCTGCGCGCCGATGGCGAGCGCGTCAGGCCGACCGCATGGGACGAGTTGTCACGCGATGCCGGCGTCGTCGCCGACCTCTCCGACTGGCGGGCGAAGCTCGACCACCACGCGACCGTCCTCCAGCGGCGGATCGATCTGCTCGACGACTCGCTCGACGCCGACGTGCGGCAGCGGCGTGTGCAACGGCTCACGGAGCGCATCGCTGACACCCGCCGGCTGGCCGCGTTCGTCGACGACCTCGCGACTGCCGTCGCGGCGATCGGGGCGGCTCGCACGTGGCCTGACAAGTGCCGTGCGGCGAGCGAGCTGCTCGTCGGCCTGCTCGGCCCGGAGCACCAGCACGGGTGGTGGCCGGAAGCCGAGCAGGATTCCTTCGGCCGCGTCGCGGCGGCGCTCGTGCGGCTCGAGGCGTTGCACGAGGTCGAGCCCGCGCCGACGCAGGCCGTGTTCACCCGGGCCTTGCGAGCCGAGCTCGCCGTCCCACGCGGCAGGCGCGGCCGGTTCGGCCACGGGGTCGTGTACGGCCCGCTCGCGTCCGCCGTCGGCTTCGATCTCGACGCGGTCTTCGTCGTCGGCGCGGCCGAAGGGCTGCTGCCCGTGCCCCGCCGCGACGACGCGATCCTGCCGGAGGCGGTTCGCGTCAGCTCGCTCGACCAGCTCGAGTCGAAGTCGGCCCGCCTGCACCATCAGCACCGGGCGCTGCTCGCCGCCCTCGCCGCCGCACCGGTGGGCCGGCGCACGATCACCTTCCCGCGCGGCGATCTCCGCTCGAACCGGCTCTCGTTGCCGTCTCGGTGGCTGCTCGACACCGCGTCCGCGCTCGCCGGCCACACGGTCCACGCGACCGACCTCGGCCATCTCGGCTCCGATGTCGTCGACGCGGTCGGCTCGTTCGCGTCGGGGATCAACCGGTCGGCGGTGGCGACATCGCTCAATGAGCGTGACCTGGTCGACGTCGGCCGGTTCGCAGCGTCGGGCGGAGATGTCGCCGACCATCCCGTCGCCGCGCTGGCCGGTGCCGGGCTCGAGATGCAGCGCAGCCGCGCGAGCTCTGCGTTCACCGAGTTCGACGGCAACCTGGCCGCGGCCGCGAAGGCGGGCCAGCTCGCGCTGCCGGCCGCGCGCGAACACCCGTTGTCCCCGTCGCAGTTGGAGATCTGGGCGGCGTGCGGGTTCCGGTACTTCCTGCGCTACGTCCTCGACGTCACCGACCGTGACGATCCGGAACGGACCGACGACATCTCTGCCCTCGATCGGGGCTCGCTGATCCACCAGATCCTGGAACGCTTCGTGGCGGAGGCGATCGCCTCCGGGCCGCCACCGCCGGACCATCGCTGGTCCGCTGCCGAGCGCAGGCGGCTGCACGAGATCGCCGACGAGGTGTGTACCCAGTACGAGGCGACCGGGCGCACGGGCCGGGCGGTCAACTGGCGGGTCCGCCGCGACGACCTCACCGGGCTGCTCGACCAGTTCCTCGACGCCGACGACGACTTCCGCCGGAGCCGGCGTGCAACGCCCCACGCGGTCGAGGTGCGGTTCGGCGCGGGCGGTGGAACGCCGGTCGAGATCCCGTTGCCCGACGGGTCGAGTGTCGCGCTCCAGGGGGTGGCAGATCGTCTCGACGTCACCGCGGACGGACGCGTGATCGTCAGCGACTACAAGTCGGGCAAGGGCAAGAAGTACCGGGCGCTGGCCGACGATCCGTTCACCGAGGGCACCACGCTGCAACTCGGGATGTACGCCGAGGGCGCCCGTCGCCACACCGGGCGTGACGACGCCCACACGGCGTACTGGCTCGTCGAGGACACCGAGCAACCGTTCCGGGGCTATCCGTGGACGCCCGCGCTGCAGGAGGGATTCACGGCAGTGCTCGCGGCGACGACGACCGGAATCGCGAACGGTGTGTTCGCGGCGAACCCAGGTGAGTGGAACACGTGGCGGATGACGAACGAGGCGTGTCGGTACTGCGAGTTCGACACGGTGTGCGTCCGGCATCGGGGCGAACACGCTGCAGCGAAGGCGGGGGCTCCGGAACTCGCCGTGCGCGTCGCGCTGCGCGCCGCCGACGAGGGGAACCCGTCGTGACCGTCGTCGAAGCGGGGGACCAGCGCGCCCGCGACGTGATCAGCCGTGAGGGTCTCGACCGCACGATCTTCGTCGAAGCCGGCGCAGGAACGGGCAAGACCACCCAACTGGTGCGGCGGATCGTCAACACCGTGCTGACGACCGACGTCGCGTTGCGCGACATCGCGGCGATCACGTTCACCGAGGCAGCGGCGAGCGAGTTGCAGACGAGGATCCGCGTCGCGTTCGAAGCGCGCCTCGCCGACCCGTCGACATCGCGTGACGAGCACGACCGCTGTCAGCGGGCGATCGCCGACTCAGACCTCGCGGCGATTTCGACGGTGCACGGCTTCGCCAGCCGGCTGCTGTCGGAGTTCTCGGTGGCGGCCGGGCTGCCGCCGCGCGTGACCGTGCTCGACGAGGTGTCGTCGCAGCTCGCCCACGAACGGCGCTGGGACCGCTTCGTCGACGAGCTGCACGCCCGCCCCGAACACGAGGAGCTGCTGTATCGCGCCGCGCTGATCGGCGTCCCGCTCACCCCGACGTACCTCGGTGAACCGTCGTTCAAGGACGTCGCAGCCAACTTCGGGCAGAACTGGGATCGTCTCGATGCGGTCCTCGGCGCCGACCACGAGGAACTGCCGCCGCTGCCGGAGCTCGACTTCGGGGCGTTCGACGACGCCGTCGAAACGCTTGGCGCGATCGTGTCGACGTGCGCGGACCCTGCCGACCGCCTGCTGCGCCACATCGAGGACGTCGTCCTGCCATCGATGCGCTCGGTCGTCGCGATCGCGGACCCGCATCACAAGCTGCGCGAGCTGAGCAGGCACCGGGGCTGGCCGAAGTCGAGCTTCGGGTCGCAGGCGGCATGGGGCTGCCCGGCCACCGAGATCCGCGCCGTGATCGGCGACGTCAACGACGCGATGCGGGCGGTGCGGGCGGCGGCGAGCGTCGCCGTCGTCGAGCAGTTGATGCTGCTCACGGCGGCCGAGGTGCGGGGAGCTGCGCACGCACGGCGCATCGACGGTGGTCTCGAATTCCACGACCTGCTCGTGCTGGCGCTGCGGATGCTGCGCCACTCGCCCGAGGTGCGCCGCGTGCTCCACGAGCGGTACCGCCACATCCTGCTCGACGAATTCCAGGACACCGATCCGATCCAGATCGAGGTGGCGTCGCTGATCGCGGCCGAGCCGGTCGCGGAGCCGCCGGGCTCGTGGCAGGACCTCGCGATCGGGCCGGGCCGGCTGTTCTTCGTCGGCGACCCGAAGCAGTCGATCTACCGCTTCCGGCGG
>JAHEKY010000103.1 GCA_024644465.1 Ilumatobacteraceae bacterium
TGTGGGGACGGGAATCGGCGCCGGGCTCAGAACGGCTCTTCGTCGCCGTAGACCTGGTCGGCGGGACGCGACGACGCACTGCCGCCGCCACCGCCACCGCCGCCGCCGCCGCCGCCGAAGCTGCCGCCGTCGGCGGATTCGCGTGAGATCCGCTCGACCTGGGCCTGCGCCCAGCGGAGGCTCGGACCGAGTTCGTCGGCGATGACCTCGACGATCGAGCGCTTGTCACCTTCGCGGGTCTCGTACTCGCGCTGCTGCAGGCGACCGGTGACGATCACGCGGGCGCCCTTGTTCAGGCTCGCCGCGGCGTTCTCGCCGAGGTCGCCCCACGCGGTGATGTTGAAGAACGACGTCTGCTCCTGCCACTCACCGTTCTGCTGGTACCGCCGGTTGACGGCGAGACCGAAACTGGCGACGCCGCGGCCACCGGTGGTGTACCGCAGTTCGGGGTCGCGGGTCAGGTTTCCGACCAAGGTGACGCTGTTTTCTGATGCCATGTGATTTCCCCTTCGGCTGCTGCCGGTCAGGCCGTCGGCACGGCGATGCCGCGACGCTCGGCTTCTTCTTCGGGCAGACGGATGAGCTTGTGGCGGACGATCTCGTCCGCGAGACGCAGGACGCGTTCGAGTTCGTCGAGAGCGCCGGGCGCAGCGACGATCTGCGCAACGAGGTAGTAGCCCGACGGCTTCTTGTCGATCGGGTAGGCGAACTGACGCTTGCCCCACCAGTCGATCTTGTCGTGCAGCGCGGCGCCGGCCTTGTCGACTTCGTCGCTGATCGTCTTCATCCAGGCTTGCGCCTTGGGGTCGTCGACGTCACCGTCGATGATGACCATCATTTCGTACGCACGGTTCATGCGGTGTGTTGCTCCCTTCGGATCCCACGGCCGCGATGTCCGGTCGCAGCGAGATGGGGAGCCCCGTTGTCGGGGCAGGGCCAATATGGACCGCACCACCCTATCGGCGGCAGTCGGATCGCGGACGACGTGGACATTTGCGCAGTGTGACCATCGGGTGTCACAGCCCGCGGGCGACCGGTGCCGGCCCTGCGTCGGCGCTAGCGGTCGACGAGCGGGCAGGTCGGCGCTTCTGTCCCCGCCACGACCTCGGCGCGTGATCCGGCGCCGATGCCGAGATCGGCGAGACCGCCCTGGAACACCTCGATCGCCAGTTGGAACTCGGCGCCGGCCGGATACCGCTGGCAGGCGTCGGGCAGCGCGTCGGCACATGGTTCCATGTCCGTCGTCGAGACCACCGCACCGTCGGCGCCGAACCAGGCGATCGACAGCGGTGTCACGGTCTGGAACATGTAGAACGCACCGTCGATCGGCGCCTCGAACACGAACGCCATGCCAGCGGCCTCGCCGAGGTCGGTGACGCCCATCAGCCCCCTCGACCGCTCGCTCGCTTCGTCGGCGAGCCACATGCAGACCTCGCACGTCGTGCCGTCCGCCTCGGTGATCCGCACGGTCGCCGTCGTGAACCCCGATGGCGTCACGCCGGCCGCACCGGAATCGTCGATGACTGCGGGTCCACTCAGCTGAATCGTCGGCGGCTCGGTCGTCGACCCAGCACCGTTCGCCGAGTCGACCGTCGACTCGTCGGGTACTGCGGAGGCCGGCGCGACCGGTTCGGTCGCAGGCGGTTCCGTCGGGGGCGGTTCCGTGGCAGGCGGTGTGCCGGCGGTTGCGGCGGTCGTCGCGGTCGAGTCCGAGCCGGAGCACGCCACGAGCAAGGCGACGCCGCAGAGCGCGAGCGTCGGAAGCCGGCCGCGACGGCGGGCGTTCACCGGCCGCCGACGGGCAGCACCCGCAGGAGGTGGTTCCATCGGCACTCGACGCACGCCTCGACGACGTATGCGTTCGCCTCGCCCATCCGCGCCTCGAGCTTGCGCATCTGCTTCGCGGTCGACACGCAGTGGCCCTGCGCCGGCAGCCCGTGGCCGAAGACGTACGTCACGAGCTTGAGGTCGGCCTCCTCACAGATCGGGCACCGGGTGGACGTCTGGGTCCCGATGTTGCGCGCTGCCCGGAGCAACTCGGGGTGCGCATCGCAGACCGACTCGACTCGGACCCGACCCTTCTTCACTTCGCTGATCAGCATCCGGCGCGCGAGCCGGTGGTCGACGATGCCGCGGCCGCCGCTGGCCGACCCGCGAATCGCGCCTACCGAAAAGCTCATTGCGGCGAGGATAGAGCGTGATCCCCGCCCGTGTCGCCCACACCGGGCACACTGGACGGGTGGTTGCAGACATCACCTACGGACATGGAATCCCGACCGAGCACGAGTTGCGCCTCTGCGGAGACCTGAGCGGCGGCAAGCGGGCCCTCGAGCTCGGCGTGTCGGAGTGGTTCAACTCGATCGCGTTCGCGCGGGTCGGCGCGAAGTCGATCGCCGTCGACCCCGATCGCGACCGCATCGCCGAGATGCGGACGCGCGCCGATGCGGCCGAGGTGAGCGTGCAGTGCCACGCCACCGACCTCGCCGATCTCGGCGAGATCACGTCCGGCACGTGCCAGGTCGTCGTCGCGGCACACACGATCGGCCACGTCGACGATCTCTCGCGCCTCCTGCGTCAGGTCCACCGGGTGCTCGAACCGAGCATGCCGTTCGTCATCTCGCTCGACCATCCGTTCGCGCTCGTGTCCGACCAGCACCCCTACGGCACCGGCGAGCGATCGATCGGGTCCTGGTTCACCGCGCTCAGCCGCGCCAACTTCCGCGTCGACCAGATCCGCGAGTTGGGCGCGGCCGGCAATGCCCCGTCGACGCTGATCATGCGCGCCCGCAAGGAAGGCAGCTGAGGCGGGCGCCTCAGCGAACCGGATCACGGCGCCGCACGGTGCTGCCGTCGGACCACTCCGACTCGATGATCGCTGCAGGGCGTGGGCGTCCGAAGAGGTAGCCCTGGGCCTTGTTGCAGTCGAGCTCGCGCAATGCGTTGAGCTGCAGTGGGGTCTCGACCCCTTCCGCGACGACGGTCAATCCGAGTGAGTGCCCGAGCCGGATCACCGCCTCGACGATGCTCGTGTCGTCGACTTCGAGGCCGAGACCCGACACGAACGAGCGGTCGACCTTGATCGACTCGACCGGGAACCGCTTCAGATAGGTCAGCGACGAGTAGCCGGTACCGAAGTCGTCGACCGACAGGTGCAGGCCGAGGCTGCGCAGCTCGCGCAACGCGGTGCCGGCCGCCACCGTGTCCTCCATCAGCGTGGTCTCGGTGATCTCGAGGCACAGGGAGTCGGCATCGATGCCCGTCTCGCCCAGCGCTTCGCCGACGGATGCGACGAAGCCGACGTCCGCGAGCTGCTGCGTCGCGACGTTCACCGAGAGGCCGCAGCGGGCGAACTGGCGGCCGATCGCGCGCCAGTGCGCGAGCTGGGCGAGCGAGTCGCGCAGGATCGCCTCGCCGAGATCGCCGATCAGCCCGCTCGACTCCGCGACCGGCAGGAAGTCGCCCGGCATCAGCAGCCCCCGATCGGGATGCAGCCAGCGGGCGAGCACTTCGAAGCTGACGACCTGGCCGGACGCGAGGTCGACGATCGGTTGGAAGTACGGCACGATCTCGTGGCGCTCGATGCCGCGGCGCAGCTCGGTCGCCATCTGCAGCGCGCTGACCGAGGCCTTGCGCGTCGCCGCGGTGAACGCCTCGACTCGATCGCGCCCGCTCGCCTTCGCGCAGTACATCGCCGCATCGGCGTCGCGCAGCAGGTCGTCGGCGGTCAACCCCGGCGAGGCGTTGACGGCGAAGCCGATGCTCGCCGTCACGACGAGTTCGTGGCCGTCGATCGTCAGCGGTTCCATCACGCACCGCCGGAGCCGTTCGGCCACCGCGGCGGGGTCGACGAGCAGCCCGCTCGGCGTGTCCTCGCCGCCGATCGAGACCCGGTCGACGAACACGACGAACTCGTCGCCACCGAAACGGGCCAGCCGGTCGGTGTCGCGCATCACCGCGCGGAACCGCGCCGCGACGGCGCGCAGCAGCTTGTCGCCGACCCCGTGGCCGAGGCTGTCGTTGACGACCTTGAAGTTGTCGAGATCGATGAACAACACGGCGACCTGGCCGGGCGGCGCGCCGGCCAGCAGCGCGTCGAGCCGCTGGACGAGCGCAGTGCGGTTCGGGAGTTCGGTGAGATCGTCGTGGGTGGCCGCGAAGGTGAGCAACTCGGCGGTGCGGCGCTGCTCGGTGACGTCCTCGATGTGGGTGATCGCGAGCGACACGCCGTCGTCCTCGGTGACCGACACCCTCGTCCGCGCCCACACGAACTCGCCGTCGCGGCGTTCGTAGCGCTGGTCGAGCGCGTACGTCTCCGCGATTCCCAGCTCGAGCTGGGCGCGCTGCGCGGCGGCCGCAGCGAGATCGTCGGGGTGGGTGATCGTGCGGATCGCCTCGCCGATCATCGAGTCGAGCGGCCGCTCGAGCATCTCGGCCAACGACTGGTTCGCGTCGACGATGCGGCCGTCGTCGAGACGGACGAGGGCCATGCCGGTCGGCGCGGAGTGGAATGCCTGCTGGAAGCGGCGACGAGCCTGCTCGAGCGCGATCGACGTCCGCTTTCTGTCCGTCACGTCGCGGAGCAGTGCGACGGCGCCGAGATCGTCGGGTCCGGTGCGGTGCAGCGACGCCTCGACGAGGTGCGGGTCGCCGGACGCGTCGATCAGTTCGAAGACCGCCACCTTTCCCGGCGGCCCCGACGTCAACTCGGTCCCGAAGTTGAACCGTTCCCATCCGCTCGTGATCGAATCGCGGTCGGCCGCGCCGATCATCCCGAAGAACCCGCGTCCGATCAGGTCCTCGACCGGACGACCGGTCAGCGCCGCTGCCTTGCTGTTCGCCGACGTGATCCGACCGTGCGCGTCGAGACCCATCACGGCGTCGGGGAGGTCGTCGAGCAGTTGCCGGACGGCGGCCTGGGTGGTCGACAGCTCGTCGATCGTCGACCGCAACCGTCTGCCGAACGACCGCGCCTCGAGCCACGTCATCAGGACGGCGATGATCGACACCGCGCCGATCACGGCGATCGTGATCGCCGAGTTGCTTCCGGAGTCGGTGGCGACGACGACGACCACGATCAGGGCGAGGGCGGCGATGATCACCGGGATCACGAGCAGACCGAACCCGACCCGGGTACCGGCGGAGCGACGCACGGACCGATCGGTGGCGTCGCCCCGCGTCCGGTCGGCCGGCATCACGTGGTTCTCCGCCTCGTTCGACACGCGCTCCACGGTACGACGCCCGCGATGCGCCCGAATGGATGGTCGAGACCGCGCCGTGGAGACGGTGCCGAATGCTCAGTTCGACGGCCGGTTGTCCGCCCACCAGGCGTCGAGCCGGTCGCGGATCGCCTCGTCGCCGATCAAGCCCTCTTCGAGCCGGATCTCCATCAGGAACCGCATCGCGTCGCCCACGATGCGACCCGGCTCGATCCCGAGGTGGGCGATGACGTCGTTGCCGTCCATCTCCGGCCGGAGTGCCGCGAGCTCCTCGGCTTCGGCGAGCTCGTCGATCCGCTGCTCCAACTCGTCCATGCGGCGCGCCAGGCGCGTCGCCTTCTTGGCGTTGCGCGTCGTGCAGTCGCAGCGCGTCAACACGTTCAACTCGCGCAGCAGCGGCCCGGCGTCGCGCACGTAACGGCGCACCGCCGAGTCCGACCAGCCCATCGAGTACGTGTGGAAACGCAGGTGCAGCGCGACGAGCTCGGTCACCGCCTCGATGTCGCTGTTCGAGTACCGCAGCGCCGTCATCCGCTTGCGGGTCATCCGCGCCCCGACGGCGTCGTGGTGATGGAACGTCGTGCCCTTGCCCTCGACGTACCCGCGCGTCTTCGGCTTGCCGACGTCGTGGAACAACGCCGCGAGCCGGGTCAGCCGGAAGTCGAACCCGGCCCGATCACCAGCGGCGACGGCCGGGTGCTCCGAAGGGGGCCGGACGTTCTCGACGACCGCGAGGGTGTGCGTGAGGACGTCCTTGTGGCGGTGGATCGGGTCGTGCTCGAGCCGCATCGCGGGCAGCTCCGGCAGGAACTCGTCCGCGAGACCGGTGTCGAGCAGGAACCACAGGCCCGTGGACGGGTGGTCGACGACGATCAGCTTGTCGAGCTCGTCGCGGATCCGTTCGGCGGACACGATCGCGAGCCGGCCGGCCATCACCCGAACCGCCCCGACGAGCGCCTCGGTCGGTTCGAGCTGGTAGCGCGCGATGAAGCGGGCGGCGCGGAGCATGCGCAGCGGGTCGTCGCTGAAGCTGACCTCGGGGCCGACCGGAGTACGGAGTACGCGTTGCACCAGGTCGGCGGCGCCATCGAAGGGGTCGACCAACTCCGGCGCGGCGCCCGTCAGTTCCAGCGCCATCGCGTTGACGGTGAAATCGCGCCGGGACAGGTCGGTCGTGATGTCGTCGGCGAACACGACATGTGGCTTGCGCGAGTCGTCGGCGTAGGCCTCGGCGCGAAACGTCGTGATCTCGTAGGGCCGCGTCACACCGGTCTCCGGGTTGCGCTTCTGCGCACCGATCGTGCCGAACTTCTCACCCTGGTTCCACACCGCGTCGGCCCATCCGTCGAGGCAGCGCTTGATCTCGTCCGGGCGGGCGTCGGTCGTGAGATCGAGGTCGTAGTCGTCGCCCGAACCGGCGACGAGCAGATCTCGGACCGTCCCGCCGACGAGGTACAGGCGATGGCCCGCTGCGTGGAAGCGCTCGGTCAACGGTGCCAGCTCGCGCAACACCGGTTCGAAACGTTCGGGGACCACGACCGATCAGATTATGTCGCGCTCCGCCGATCACCACCGGGATCGCCGCACTAGCGTCGTTCCGGTGACGATGGTGCCGGTCGATTCGGTGGGAGCGGTTGCACGGGCCCGCCTCGGAAATTGGCCGTACGACCCTGATGTCGCACAGATCGTGCTGCTCGACCACCACATGGTGCCGACCCCGGGCGACGTCCGCCGGTGGGTCGACGAGGCGATGCAGCGGCGTCCGCGAGCCATTCGCACCGGCGCGCTGTTCCCCGCGGCCGCCGACGCCTTCCGCGATGTCGGGTTCCACGAGATCGACACCCTGGCCCTGCTCGTGGCGGACCTCGACGACAGCACCTACCCCCGTGGCCGTCGCCGATCGACACAGCGGTTGCGGCCGAGCCGGCTGGGCGAAGTCGCGTTGCTCGACCGCGCCGCGTTCGCCGACCCGTGGAGCAACGACGAAACGGCCCTGCGCGAGATCGCCGCCGCGACGCCCCGACATCGGGCCCGCATCGTCGGAGACGGGCACATCGAGGGCTTCGCGCTCAGCGGCCACGCGGCCCAGGCGGGGTACCTGCAGCGGCTGGCGGTCCACCCCCGGGCGCGTCGCCAAGGCCATGCCCGCACGCTCGTCGCGGACTCGCTGGGCTGGATGCGGCGCCGCGGCGCCCGGCAGGCGTACGTCAACACCGCCGTCGACAACGAGGCCGCACTCGGGCTGTACCTGGGCCTCGGGTTCCGCCGGCGGGCCGAGTCGTTGGCAATTCTCGAACTCCTCGTGCGCTGATGGTCGCGGGTCGTCGGGCACTGCTGCGCGCGATGCTGCTGGTGCTCCCCCTCGTCGGTGGCAGCGCCGGGCTCGTGGCGGGCCAGGGCGACGACCCGCCCGACGACACGGTCATCGAGCGAGGCGCATTCGCGCAGCGCGAAGGGCTCTCGCTCGAGTTGGTCGACCAGCGCTTCACCCTGGAGCCCGGTGCGACCCTCGAACTCGTCTACCGGCTGTCCGGTGAGCTCGAAGCGGTCGCCGAACTCGCTCCGACCACCACCACGACGACGACCACCACCACCACGACGACGACCACGACGACGACGACCACCACCACGATCGCAACGACGCCGGCCTCACCGTCCGGAGAGGAACCCGCACCGGAACCTGCTGCGGAACCGTCGGCGTCGACGACGACCGAACCCGCGCCGACGACCACGCTGCCACCGCCGCCGCTCTTGACCGTCAACATCGCCAACTTCGAACCGATCATCCGCGCCGAACCCGACGACCCCTACCTCAACCGGGTCTTCGGTCAGGACGCGCTCGCCGGAGCATTCATCGGCAACATCGACGGCGTCCAACTCCTCGACGTCCGACCGGACATCGTCGTTCACGACGACGGCACCGCGACGCTCACCGTGAGCGTCCCCACCGACATCGACGAGCAACTGAGCGGCCCGGAGAGCCTCGAGTTCCCCGAGCCCGGGATCTACCCGATTCGCGTCCAGCTGTTGATCGACGACGACCTGGCAGCCACCCACGGCACCGTCGTCGAGCGCCTGCCCGGCGACGGCGAGATCCGGCGCCAGGCCGCACCGGTGAACCTCTCCCTCGTCGCGAACGTCGACCGTCCGACCGCGCCCGGCGGCTCCGTCGACCGCGCCGACACGCAGTTCGACCGCGTCGTCGCGCTCGCCCGAGCCGTCCAGAGCCCGGTGCTCGCAGCGGTGCCGCCGGACGTGCTGGAAGTGGCGTTGACCGGCGAGGACCCGGACACGATCGCCGCCGCACTCGCGAACGACGAACTCGCGGCGGTGACGCGGGTCGCGCTCGACGTCTCGTCGGCAGTCGCTGCGAACCAGCAGGACGTCTTCGCCACCGAGCTCTTCGCAGGCGAGGATGCCCTGTCGAACTCGCTGCCGACGACGCTGTCCGGGCGCGACGTCTGGGTTGCATCCGAACCCCTCAGCGCGGCCGGCGCCCAACAACTGCGCGACATCGGGTTCCGCTATGCGGTGATGACCCAGCAGCTCTACGCCGACACGATCGGCGACGACCGTCCGGCGACTGATCGGTTCGTGAACATCGATCTGCCCGACGGCGACGCATTCGCCGTCATGATCGTCGACGACCTCGGCGAACAGCTGACCGACCGCGCCACCGAGGAAGCGCTCGCGAGCGGCACCGCGACGGAATGGGCGGTGCGGACAGCCGCCGAGATCATCCTCGGCCACCGCGCCAACGGCCGGGCCGTGCAACGCAGCCGCATCCTGTCGACGCCGAACCTCGACGCCCCCAATCCCACCCTGCTCATCGCGCTCGAGCGGATCGCCGAGACGACGCCCGACATCCGCTTCCTCGCCGCGTCGGCGCTCACGGGCGTCACCGCCACCCAGGGCACGCCGCGCACGGTGACCCGCGAGTTCCCCGCCACCGCCGGCCCCGACCTCACCGAACGGGTGATCAAGATCGAGAGCACCCGCGTCGAGTTGGCGAGTGCCGCGTCGATGCTGTCGGCGGGCGACGACCGGCTCGCCCAATGGAACGATGCGCTCAACGCGCTGATCACGACGGGTCTCGGCGACGCCGACGCCGACGAGGTGATCGAGGACCTCCGCGTCGGCGCGCGACGGCTGCGCACCGCGATCGAGCTCCCCGAGCCGTTCACGTTCACGATGACCGGCCGCTCGGACGAGATCACGCTCCGGCTCGGCAACACGAGTGACGAGGCGCTCGACGTCGTCGTGCGGCTCGAGTCGTCGAAGCTCACGTTCCCGGCCAACGACCGGGTCGTCAGTCTCCGGCCGAACGACCACACCGACGTGCAGATCCCCGTACGCGCTCGTTCGAACGGAACGTCACCGGTCACGGTGACCGTGCTGACGCCACTCGGCGAGCAGCTCGGCGATCCGGTCACGCTGACCTCGCGCGTCAACGCGTTCACCGGTCTCGCCCAGGTGCTCACTGGGGCGTTCATCCTGATGCTGCTCACGTGGTGGTTCAGCAATTGGCGGAGCCGGCGTCGCGCCTCCGCCGCGACCGCCGAGACCGACGACGCGTTCGCCTCGGAGATCACCGTCTGACGGCGCGCCCGGCCGACCCCAGTAGCATCTGATTCCCGTGAGCGCCTCGACCAGCAACGTCCGCATCGTCACCGACAGCTCGTGTGACCTCCCCGCCGAAGTCGCGGCCGAGTTGGGCATCGTCATCGTGCCGTTGAGCATCCGGTTCGGCGACGAGGAGCTGATCGACCGGGAGGAGTTGACGGTCGCCGAGTTCTGGCGGCGCTGCGTCAACTCGCCGACCTTGCCGGAGACCGCAGCACCCGCGCCCGGGCAGTTCGAGGCCGCCTACCGCCAGCTCGTCGACGAGGGCGCGACCGGCATCGTCGTGATCATGCTGTCCGGTGCACTGTCCGCGACGATGCAGAGCGCCGAGCTCGCGGCGCGCTCGCTGCCGGA
>JAHEKY010000023.1:0-14401 GCA_024644465.1 Ilumatobacteraceae bacterium
GAGCGGTACTCGATCCTGTTCCAGGCGGAAGATCCCGGCACCTGGGTGTGGCACTGCCACATCCTCACCCACGTCGAACGCGACGACGGCATGTTCGGCATGGTCACCGCCGTCGTCGTCACCCCGAAGGACGGCTGAGCCGGAGTCGGAGTCGTGTCCGACACGACTCCGACTCAGGTGTACTTCATCTCGCTGGCCTGGCGCATCAGGTCGTCACGATGGTCGGGGTGGGCGACCGCGATCAGTGCCAATGTGCGCTCCCTGATCGACCGTCCTCGCAGTTCGGCGACGCCCCATTCGGTCACGACCTTGTCGACGGTGTTCTTCGGCGTCGTCACCACGTCGCCGCGCAGCAGCTGCGGCACGATCCGCGAGGCGCCCTTCGACGTCGTGGAGTGCAACACGACGAAACCCTGTCCACCTTCGGAGTACATCGCCCCGCGGGCGAAGTCGTTCTGGCCGCCGGACGACGAGAAGTACAGGCCGCCGATCGTCTCCGATGCACACTGACCGAGGAAGTCGACCGTCAGCGTCGCGTTGATCGAGACGAAATCGGTCTCCTGGGCGATCACGCGCGGGTCGTTGACGTAGCGGACCGCGTGCAGCTCGATCGCGGTGTTCTCGTGCAGGAACTCGTGCAACCGCTTCGTGCCGAGCGCGAACGTGCCGACGGTCTTCGTCCGGTTCAGCCGTTTGCGAACGCCGTTGACGACGCCGAGTTCCATCAGGTCGACGACGCCGTCCGACAGCAGCTCGGTGTGCACGCCGAGATCTTTGTGACCGTCGAGGGCGGCCATGATCGCGTTCGGGATCGCCCCGATTCCCGTCTGGATCGTCGCCCCGTTCGGAATCCGCTCCGCGACGAAACCGGCGATCTTCCTGTCCGTTTCGTCCGGGCGCTTCGGGACGATCTCCTTCAGCGGCCGGTCGCTGCGGCACCAGCCGTCGACCTGCGAGACGTGGATCTGGTTGCGCCCGAACGTCCGCGGCATCGCGTCGGTGACTTCGAGGAAGAACCGGCCGCGACCGATGAAGCTCGCCGTGTAGTCGGCAGAGACGCCGAGCGAGAAATACCCGTGACGATCCGGCGGTGACGCTGCGGCGACCACGAGCGGGTCGGCAGCGCGGCTGCGCATCAGGCTGTAGATCTCGGAGAAATGGCCGGGTACGAGGCCGATCGTGCCGTTCGCGAAGTGCGGTCGCGTGATGTAGGAGAGGAAGTACGAGATGTGCTTCAGCCCTGGCCGGTAGTCGCCGCGGAGGTAGGCACGATCGTGAATCGCGTGCATCTGGAGCACACGCACACCGACGAGGCGGTGCGGATCGGTCGCCGCCGCGTCCTCCACGGCGTCCAGCACCGCGGTCGGCTCGCCGTTGGCCAGCGGCACGACGATCTGCGTACCGGGCCCGATCAGGTCGAGTACGTCTGCGGGGACATTCGGGGCGTCCATCGATGTCGTCATCACGGCACCACCGTAGGAGGACGCGCGCGTCTCCACCCCACCGCCCGGCGACGTCGCGTCAGTCGTGGGGCAGCTCGTGGACCTCGAGCCCGGCCACCACGTCGGCATGATCAGGATGGTCTTTGACCACGTGATCGATCAGCTCGGCGTGATACGTGAACACGAGTTCACAGTACGGGCACGTGCGGGTTTCGTGTTTCCTCATGTCGCTCCCTCGTTCCATGATGGACACAAACCGGCGCGATGCGCCAGTGGCGGCCCCGAGCGGGATGGCGTCCTGCTTGGAATAGGCACACATCTCGCCGGCTGCGGGTAGGGACGAAGGTCAGCTCCGGGCCCGGACGGCGAGCTTGCGCAGCTCGTCGGCAACGAGCACCGAACTCGCCAGTGCGAGACAGATCGCCCACCGACGCACGTCGAGCGCGACGGTGTCGAAGGCCCGATTGAGCGGAGCGAGGTGAACGACGGCGACCTGAAGCACGACCGTGACCGCCACCGCCGCCCACAGCAGGCGGTTGTCGAACGGGCGCACGAACGCACTGACGACGTCGGACCGGGAGTTGAACGCATTGAAGATCTGCGCGAGCACGACGGTCGTGAACGCCATCGTCCGTGCCGAATCGAGATCGCCGGACCCGCCGAGCAGGCCGCCCCGCAGCTCGAGGTCGAGTGCGACGAGGCCGGCGAGTGCGGTCACGAGGCCGACGAGCACGATCGTGACCAGCATCGACGCGTCGATCACCCGGTCGGTCAGCGCGCGCGGCCGGTCCGACATCACGTCCTCGACCGCAGGATCGACGCCGAGCGCGAGCGCGAGCACGCTGTCGGTCAGCAGGTTGATCCACAGGATCTGCGTGGCGAGGAGCGGTACGGCGAGACCCTCGGTCGAGTCGGCGAGACCGAGCAGACCGGCGGCGACGACGCCGATGAAGACGACGAGCACTTCACCCGTGTTCGAGGCGAGCAGGTAGCGGAGGAACTTGCGGATGTCCGCGAAGATCTCGCGGCCTTCGCGCACCGCGTGGAGGATCGTCGCGAAGTTGTCGTCCGCGAGGATCATGTCCGCGGCCTCCTTGGACACCTCGGTGCCGTTGATGCCCATCGCGACGCCGATGTCGGCCTGCTTCAACGCCGGCGCGTCGTTGACCCCGTCGCCCGTCATCGCGACGATGTGGCCCTGTCGCTGGAGGGTCTCCACGATTCGCAGCTTGTGTTCCGGAGCGACGCGCGCGAACACCGAATTTCGGTCGAGCGTGTCGGTGAACCGGGCGTCGTCGAGCACCGCCAA
The DNA here is from genome assembly GCA_024644465.1 of Ilumatobacteraceae bacterium. GTDB lineage: Bacteria > Actinomycetota > Acidimicrobiia > Acidimicrobiales > Ilumatobacteraceae > Ilumatobacter_A. Next base: position 2,752 of record JAHEKY010000023.1, read on the forward strand.
CTCGCGGCCGGTTACGCCCTCCCGGTTCGGAGCGGACTCGGCGACGTCGATGCCGAGTTGTTCGCCGATCCGGCTCGCCGTGCGCGGGTGGTCGCCGGTGATCATCATCACCCGAACACCGGCGCGGCCGGCCTCGGCAATCGCCGCGGCGGCTTCCGGTCGCGGCGGGTCGATGATCCCGACGACACCGAGGTGGATCAGATCGTGCTCGATCGATGCGTCGACGGGTTGCTCGAGCGTCGCCAGCGGCCGGTATGCGACGGCCAGGGTGCGCAGCGCCCTGTCCGCGAGCCGGTCGACATCTGCAGCGATCTCCGCACGCCGATCGGCAGTCAGCGCCACGACCGCACCCGCGACACGCTCGTGGGTGCACCGTTCGACCAGCACCTCTGGCGCGCCCTTCGTGACGATCATCAGCTCCGCGCCGCCCTCCGAGCTCTCGACGGTCGTCATCAACTTGCGATCGGAGTCGAACGGCACCTCCGCGACTCGCTGGTAGTGCCGCTGGCGCCGCTCGTGTCCGCCGAGCTTGCGTTCGGCCACGAGAAACGCGATCTCGGTCGGGTCGCCGACCACCTCCCAACGGCCCGAGGCGGCGACGCGGATCGATGCGTCGTTCGCGAGGCTTCCGGCGCGCAGTACCAGTTCGACCTCCTCGATCACCGTCGGGTCCGTGATCGGTTCGCCGTGGTCGACGAGGTGACCGACCGGTTCGTACCCGATGCCGGTCAGCTCCGCATCGGCCGACGCGGTCAGCACGCGCGTGATCGTCATCTCGTTGCGCGTCAACGTTCCGGTCTTGTCGGTGCAGATCACCGATGCCGACCCGAGCGTTTCGACCGACAGCAGCTTCTTGACGATCGCGTGCTGGTCTGCCATCCGCTTCACGCCCAGCGCGAGCACGACGGTGAGGATCGCCGGCAGGCCCTCCGGGACGGCGGCGACCGCGAGCGACACGCCGACGAGCAGCGCGTCGAACAGCTCCGCAGCCGTCGACACTCGGGACGTCGCGAGGATGGCCGCGACGACGACCGACGACAGGACGACCACCGCGATACCGAGCATCTTGCCGAGCCAGTCGATCTGCTGTTGCAGCGGCGTCCGCTCCTGTGTCGTGGCGTCGAGCATCGAAGCGATCCGGCCGATCTCGGTCGCCATCCCGGTCGCGACGACGACACCGCGGCCCCGCCCCCGGCTCACCGCGGTGCCGTTGAAGACCATGTTGTTGCGGTCGCCGAGGTCGACCTGCGCGTCGAGCGACGCGCGCTGTTTGGCGACCGGTTCGCTCTCGCCCGTCAGCGGCGCCTCCGCGACTTCGAGCGACGCGCTCTCGATGATCCGACAGTCGGCTCCGACGGCGTCACCCTCGGCGAGGAGCACGACGTCGCCGGGCACCAACTCGGTGCTCGGGATCGATCTGGTGCCCCCGTCGCGAACGACGGTCGTCCTGGTGCCCGTCATCTCCTGGAGGGCGCGCACCGCCTCGAGCGCCCGCGTCTCCTGCCAGAACCCGATCAGTGCGTTGAGTGCGACGATCGCCCCAATGACGATCGCCTCCAGGGGCGCCCCGCTCGCGCCCTCGCTCGCCCATGCTCCGATCGAGATCGCGATTGCCACGAGCAGCAGCAACACGAGCGGATCGTCGAACTGTTCGAGGAATCGGCGCCAGGCCGGCACCGGCGCGGCGGCGACCAGCTCGTTGGAGCCGTGACGCGAGCGTCGTCGGACGATGGCGTCGGTGCTCAGGCCCCGGTCGGCGTCGACGCCGAGCTGCGCGCACACCTCGTCGGAGCCGAGGTGCCACGGCGCAGCGTGCAGCCCGTCGTCCAGCTCGGTCCCGGCTCCGGCGCCGTCGCCGACCATCAGGTCTCGAACTGGTCGAGGGCCCGCAATGCGTTCGTCGCGTACGTCGAGGCAGGTCCGCCACCCATCAGCAGCGCGACGCCGATCGTCTCGTGCACCTGCTCGCGCGTGGCACCGGCACGCAGCGCGTCGTGGACGTGCAGTGCGATACACCCGTCGCAGGGCGTGCAGATGGCGATCGCGACCGCCATCAACTCCTTGCTCACCCGCGGCAGCGCCCCGTCGACCATCGCGGCGCGGTGCAGCGCCCCGAAGCCTTGCATCTGCTCGGGGATCGCCGCAGTGAGGTCGCGGTACCCCTGGCGCAACTCGGTACGCCGTGCGGGAAAGTCAACGGTGGTCATCACGCCACCTCCTTTGCTGGTCTCAGCATGCCGCGCGACCGGTGCACGAGACAGGGGCCAAGGTCCCGCTCACCCGACCGGCGGCGTGGGACGTAGTGCCCTGTCGACACCCCACATCGCGGTCGAGACTGGGTGGCGGTGCCCATTGACACCCGGACACCCACGAGCGACGCTCGTGATGCGCCGAGCAGCAGCTCGAGAACAGGAAGCGAACCGTGACCACGACCTCATCGACCGACCGGTGGTTGTATCGATTCGACCAGATCGACGCGGCGCAGTCCGCGATGGACGGCGACTGGGACCGCGTCCGCGCCCTGCTCGGCGGCAAGGGCGCCAACCTCGGCGACATGACGCGGCTCGGCGTCCCGGTCCCGCCGGGATTCACGATCACGACCGAGGCGTGCAATGCGTACGCGGCGTCCAGCGAGTTCCCGCAGGGCCTCTGGAACGACGTGCTGGACGCGATGCAGACGTTGGAGTCGGCCACCGGCAAGGGCTTCGGCGACCCTGCGGAGCCGCTGCTCGTCGCCTGTCGGTCCGGTGCGAAGTTCTCGATGCCCGGGATGATGGACACCGTGCTCAACATCGGGCTGAACGACGACGTCGTCGCCGGGATGGTCAAGGCCACGGAGCAGGAGCGGTTCGTCCTCGACTCGTACCGGCGGCTGATCCAGATGTTCGGCTCGGTGGTGCTGGGCATCACCGACGACGCGTTCGAGCACGTGCTCCGCTCGGCGCGCGCGACTCGCGGTGTCGCCAGCGACTCCGACCTCACCGTCGAGGAGCTGACCACCGTGATCCGGGCCTTCAAGGACCTCGTCGAGCACTACGCCGGCCAACCGTTCCCGCAGGACCCGTTGCTGCAGTTGCGGATGTCGATCGAGGCCGTCTTCCAGTCGTGGACCGGCAAACGGGCTCACGACTACCGCGTCGCGGCGCACATCCCGCACGACCTCGGCACCGCGGTCAACGTCGTCGCGATGGTCTTCGGGAACATGGGTGACGACTCGGCGACCGGTGTCGCGATGAGCCGCGACGCAACGACGGGCGAACCCCGGCTCGAAGGCGACTTCCTGGTCAACGCGCAGGGCGAGGACGTCGTCGCCGGCACTCGCCCGACCCGGCCGATCGCCGAGCTGTTCGACGTGATGCCGGACGCGGCCGCGCAGTTCGCCGACATCGCGGTGCGGCTGGAGCAGCACTACCACGACATGCAGGACATGGAGTTCACCATCGAACGGGGACGGCTGTGGCTGCTGCAGACGCGCAATGGCAAGCGCACCGCCCAAGCGGCGGTACGGATCGCGGTCGACCAAGCCGACGAGGGCCTGATCACGCGCGAGCAGGCCGTGTTGCGGGTGACGCCCGACCAGGTCGACTTCTTCCTCCACCCCCAGTTCGACCACGACGCGCTGGCGAACACCCCGGTGCTGACCTACGGGCTGAACGTGTCGCCAGGCGCCGCCGTCGGGGTGGCCGCGTTCGACCCCGATCTTGCCGAGCGTTGGTCCCAGGAGGGCCGCGACGTCGTGCTCGTGCGCCAGGAGACGAAGCCCGACGACGTGCACGGCATGCTCGCCGCGAGCGGCATCCTCACGGCCAGCGGTGGCCGCACGAGCCACGCCGCGCTCGTCGCGCGGCAGTTCGGCAAGCCGGCCGTCGTCGGCGCCTCCGCGATCGACATCGACATGTCGAACCGGTCGTTCACGGTCGGCACGACCGTCGTGCACGAGGGCGAGTGGATCTCCGTCGACGGCACGACCGGCCGGGTGTACGAGGGCCGGATCGGGACGCACGAGCCCGACATCGACAACGAGTCGCTGGCGACGATCCTGTCGTGGGCCGACGAGTTCCGCACGCTCGGCGTCCGCGCCAACGCCGACGACCCGATCGAGGCCGAGCGGGCACGGCGATACGGCGCCACGGGGATCGGGCTGTGCCGGACCGAGCACATGTTCTTCGCCCAGGACCGGCTGCCGATCATGCAACGGATGATCACCGCGGAGACCGCCGCCGAACGGCGCGAGGCGATCGACGCACTGCTGCCGCTGCAACGCAACGACTTCGTCGGGATGCTGCGGGCGATGGCCGGCCTGCCGGTGATCATCCGTTTGCTCGATCCGCCGCTGCACGAGTTCCTGCCCAGCTTCGAGGAGTTGGGTCGATCGGCCGCGGATCTGCAGATCCGCCTCGTCCATGCCCAGGACCTGCAGACCGTCGAGCAGCTGCTCGACGAGCTGACCGAGGTCCGGGCGATGTCCGCACGCGTCGACCGGCTGCGCGAGTCGAACCCGATGCTCGGCCTGCGCGGCGTGCGGCTCGGCCTGCAGATCCCCGAATTGATCCGGATGCAGACACGCGCCATCGTCGAAGCGACGATCGAGGTGCGCGACGACGGGATCGACGTCGACCCCGAGATCATGGTTCCCCTCGTCAGCCACGCGACCGAGATGGCTGCCGCCCGCCAGCTCATCGAAGCGGAGATCGCCTCGATCTGCGCAGAGCACGCGACCACGGTCGAGATCCCGATCGGAACGATGATCGAGGTCCCGCGAGCGGCGCTCACCGCGGGCGAAATCGCCCGCCATGCGGACTTCTTCTCCTTCGGCACGAACGACCTCACCCAGATGACGATGGGCATCAGTCGCGACGACGCCGAGGCCAGCTTCCTGCTCGACTACCTCGCCGACCAACTGATCACCGACAACCCGTTCCGGACGATCGACGGCGACGGCGTCGGCCGGCTGATGGAACTGGCGACGGTCGACGGCCGCGCGACGCAGCCGGATCTGCCGCTCGGCATCTGCGGCGAGCACGGTGGCGAGCCGAGTTCGATCGCGCTCTGCCAGCGCCTCGGCCTCGACTACGTGAGCTGTTCGGCCTACCGGGTGCCCGTCGCCCGTCTCGCGGCAGCCCACGCTGCACTCAGCGGCTGACTCCCAGCGGCCGCAGAACCGGCCGGTGCGGTCGCCGCACGCGGTGCACGGCGGCGACCGGATCGAGCGCAGTCAGTCCGCGTCGGCGGGGACGATCAGGCCGTAGTGGCCGTCGAACCGGCGGTACAGCACGTGCCCGCGACCGGTGTGCGCGTCGCGATAGAACAACCGTGCATCGTCGGTGATGTCCAGGCGCTCCTTGGCGCCTTCGACATCGTGCACCGGTGCGGGCCGGGGGTCGACGGTGACGTCGCCGGCGCCGGCGCCGTTTTCGAGCCCGTTGAGGAACCGCACGCGCGGTTGTTCGATCGCGTCACCGCGCACCACGAACGCGTCCTCGTCGGTCTCGACGTCGATGTAGAGGTAGAAGTCGTAGTCCATCGACTCGACGTCGAACAACGCCTCCTCCAGGGTCGACGCCGCGGGGGCAACCGTCTTGTGCCGGACGACCTGCCGTTCGTCGACGGGCCGCGGGAAGTACGGCGGCCGTTGGACCGGCAGGTCGCCGTGGCGCCACTCCCCAGGCCCGGACGACGGCGGCCGGTGCTGGCGGGCCTTGCGTCGTTCGATCCGATGTCGGAGTTGGGCGCGCAAGCGATCTTCCAGGCGGTCGATCGCCTCGCGAGTCGTGTCGGCCGTGACCGTGCCACGGATCGCGCCTCGCTTGAAGTCGACGATCACGCGGACGGTCGTCGAACGGACCCGGTTGCGGTCTGCGCCGTGCTCCATCCGGACCCGGATGTGCGTCGCCGGATCGTCACTCGTGGCGAGCACCTTCGCGAGCAGATCCACCACCGCTCGACGGTCTCCAGCGGAGATCGCACCGGCGGTCGAGAACTCGATGGGCGCGCCGAGGATCTCGGCTGCTGCGGTCATTGGTTCATGCGTCATCGCTGCCATCGTGGCAGGTCGCGGGGTGCGTCGAAAGGGACGAAGGTCCGATCCGGACGCACGGTTCGACGACGCAGCGCCGCGGAGTGACCTTCGGCCCTGCGCACGAGCCGCGCGATGCGCGCGTGATGAGCCTGGGACCGCGGCGGCACCGTTGGGTCGAAAGGAGACGTCATGACCGAGAACTGCAGGTGGATCGTCGGCATCGACGGATCGGACAGCGCGCGCCATGCGCTCCACTGGGCGACCACGCACGCCGCCGGGCGGGCAACCGAGCTGCACGTCGTCACCGCGTGGCAGGCGCCGCTGTACGGGCCGTTCCCGATGGTCGGTCCGATGACCAGCCCGTACGACACCGATGCGCTGCGCGCCGCCGCGACACGCGATGCCCGTCGCCTCGCGCAGGAGGCCGAGGCCAGCGTCGACATCCCCGTCGAACCGATCGTCGTCCACGGCGGTGCGTCGTCGTCCTTGCTCGAAGCGGCCGATCACGGATCGCTGCTGATCGTCGGCAACCGCGGCCGCGGCGGGTTCAGCCGCCTGCTCCTCGGCTCGACGAGCAACCAGGTCGCGACGCACGCAGAGATTCCCACCGTCATCGTGCGGCACGATGCGCCGGTCACGAGCACCGATCGCATTCTCGTCGGGCTCGACGGCTCGCCGAACTCGCTCGCTGCGCTGCACTGGGCGGTCGACTTCGCGTCGCCCGGCACGTCGATCGACGTCGTCTGGGTGTGGGATGCGTCCCCGCTCGCGGTCGGGGCGGACCAGTTCTTCTTCCCCGAAGCCACCGACCTCGCCCGCCAGCGGTTCGAGGAGTTGCTCGACGGGGTCTCGGCTCGTGCCGCGGAAGCGTCGGTCGCGCTGCGACCCCACTTCGTGGAAGGCACGCCCCGGTCGGTGCTGATGGACTGCGGCTCGAAAGCCGACCTCGTCGTCCTCGGCGCACGCGGCCACGGTGCGCTCGGCGCGGCACTGCTCGGGTCCGTGTCGAACTGGTTGGTCCACCATCTCCAGCGGCCGACCGTCGTCGTGCCGCACAAGGATGCCGCCGCTGCGTCGTCGACGTGACCGCAGCCGTGACATCGACACCGGGGGCGGCGTCGGCAAGACTCGGCGGATGATCCGCGTCTTCCTCCTCGACGACCACGAAGTCGTCCGTCGCGGCGTGGCCGCAAGCCTCGACCTGGAGGACGACATCGACGTCGTCGGCGAGGCGGGCGACGCCGCGCACGCACTCGACGAGGTCCGTCGTTGCTCGCCCGATGTGGCGGTCCTCGACGTCCGCCTCGGCGACGGGTCGGGGATCGACGTGTGCCGCCAGATCACGTCGGAGTTCGAGTCGGTGAAGACGCTGATCCTCACCTCGTTCGACAGCGACCAGGCGATCGTCGACGCCGGGCTGGCCGGGGCGTCCGGGTTCGTGCTGAAACAGATCCGGAGCAACGAGCTGATCGACGCGATCCGCAAAGTCGCGGCGGGGCGACAACTCCTCGACGATGCCGAGGTCCGGATGGCGATGCGACGCCTGCGCGAGAGCGAGCAGGGCCGGTTGATCGATCTGACGCCGCAGGAGCAACGCATCTTCAACTACATCGGCGATGGGATGACGAACCGGCAGATCGCGCAGGAGATGTACCTCGCCGAGAAGACGGTGAAGAACTACGTGTCGAACCTGCTCGCCAAGCTCGGGATGTCCCGGCGCACGGAGGCCGCGGCGCTCGCCGCCCGCCTGGAGGAGCGCAAGCGGCGCAACGACTGAGTCGACTCAGATCGGCACGTGCCACTCGAGTTGGGTGCCGGCGGGCGAGGCCGCGACGACCCGGCAGGAGCCGCCGAGTTCGGCCGCCCGCCACATCATGTTCGAGATGCCACCCATCGGTTTCGCGACGCTGTCGATGCCGACGCCGTCGTCGGTCACCTGCAGCCGCACCGAATCCGCCTCGCGTGTGATCACCACCGTCGCGCCGGTCGCCCGCGCGTGGCGGGCGATGTTCGACAACGCCTCGATCAGCGTCGCGACGAGTTGGTCTCCGACGAGATCACCGAGATCGTCGAGATCACCCTCGATCGACAACTGCGGTGTGAAGTCGAGGTTGCGGGAGCGCTCGTGGACCAGGGCGGCGATGTGCGCGGACAGCGTCTGGCGTTGATCGGCCTGCCCGAGCTCGAAGATCGCGACGCGTAGCTCCCGGATCGTCTCGTCGAGTTCGTCGACGACGTGGGCGATCCGCTCGGCGACGTTTGCCGGCTCGACGAGACCCGCGATCGCCTGCAGGCCCATGCCGGCGGCGAACAGCCGCTGGATCACCATGTCGTGCAAGTCGCGCGCGATTCGTTCACGGTCCTTGAGCAGTGCGAGATGGGCGCGCACCTCCTGGCGCTCGGTGACGTCCCGAACGGTTGCGATCGTGTGCAACTCACCATCGACCGTCACCGGGCTGAGGCTGATCTCCACCGGGAACATGCTGCCGTCAGCGTGCTGCGCAAAGAGCTGGAGACCGGTCCCCATCGGTCGCTCCTCGGGTTCCTCCCGGAAGCGCTGGCGGTGCCGATGGTGGACGCCGCGTTTCTCCATCGGGACGAGTTGGTCGACGTTCATCCCGACGAGGTCGTCGACGGCATACCCGAACACAACCGATGCCGACCGGTTGGCGACTTCGATCGTGCCGTCGGCCGTGACGAGCATCAAGCCGTCCGGCGACGAGTTCAACAGTGTGGCGGCGAGCTCATCAGCGATCATCTCCCACCATCATGCCGCCCGCCGATCCGGGCGCCACGCGCGGCCGGTCAAACAGCCGGGAAATGCGGGGGACGGATCAGCAGTACGGGGCACGTGCCGTGCTTCACGAACCCGGCCGCCGTGCTGCCGAGCGTCAGCCGCGACGCTCCGGTCCGCCCGTGGGTGCCGGCAACGATCAGCGACGCGCCGATCGACTTGGCGTACTTGGTCACGACCTCCACCGGGTGGCGGCCATGCAGTACTTCGGCCTGCACCGGTCGGCCGGACATCGAGGTCAGCTGATGGGCGACGCGAGAGATGTAGACCGATTCCGCCACGTCCGGCGGGAGCACGAGGTCGGGTTCGAGGACCTGCACGATCCACGGCTCCGACCCGAGCTCGATCGACCATGCCGCGGCCAGCCCGACCGCCGATTCCGAGAGCTCGGATCCGTCGACCGTCACGACGACCGGCCCGCTGAAGTCGGATGGTTGCGCTTCCGGACCGACGACGACCATCGGGCCGTACGTCGTGCGGAGCAGATCACTCGCGACGCTGCCGAGCAGCGCGGCCGAACGTCCCCGGCCATGCGAACCCATGACGAAGGTCGCACCTTCGTTTCGCTCGAGGACCGCAGCCAAGGCACTGACGACGTCGCTGGAGGTCACTTCGACCGACGTCCCGACCTGCACGCCGCTCGTGTCGGTCTCCGCGATGCGCTCCTTCATCGTCTTCAACGCGACGGTCATGTCGCCGGGGTCGGCGACGACCTCGACGACTTCGATGCTGCCGTCGCAGGCCCGCGCCAGAGCCAGCGCCACGTCGAACGCGTTCCACGACTCGTGCGAACCGTCGACAGGGACGATCAATTGCTCGACCACGGTGATCCTTTCCGCCGCCGGATCCTCCGACGGCTCTCTGCTCTCATCGTCGCCCGGCCGGCCCGGCGCCGACAGGGTCGTTCGGCCCGACGTCGTTCACGAGTCGGCCCGCGGCGCCAGTGCGGCGGGGTCGATCGTGAACCGACGGCCGCTGAGCAGGTGCGGCACGAGGCGGACGAAGGTCGGCTTGCCACCGACATGCCACGGGTAGACCTCGAGGTCGAACGAGTCGAGTAGGTCGCTGTGGACCTGGATCACGGTGCACGCCCCCTTCGCGATCACGCTCCAGGCGACGCCGTCGTCGAGGTCGGAGTCGTCGGATTCGAACGTGACCTGGTCGGTCGCGACGATGCGCTCCAACTTGGTGCCGGCTGCCGTTCTGAACACGATGCTGCCGTGGTCGACGACGTAGTTGACCGGAAAGACCTCGACGTCGTCACCGTCGCCCCGGACAGCGAGGCGCCCGACCGGGGTGGTCCGCAACTGCGCCCAGCACTCCGATGCGGTCAACTCCTCCATCGCGGTGTCCGCCGGATCGGCTCCGGCAGGGGTCGCGCCGTCCGAGGCTCCGGTCGCCGCAGCCATCACGTCACCGCCGGCACCGGCGCGTCGTCTCCCGCGTGCGGGAAGAGAATCTGCGCGGACAGCACCTTCGCGACGCTACTCATGTTCGTGGCCATCGCGACGATCGCATCGTCCATCGACGCCATCCCGACGACCCGGTCGCGTTCCAGGATCGGAACGCGGCGGATCGCGTGCTCGGAGAACAACGCGAACAGATCGTCGATGTCGTCGGTCGGGGTCAGCCCGATCAGGCCGCCCGTCATCACGCCGTCGACTCGCGCGTCCGACGGGATGCCGGGCGCGACGCACCGGGTGACGAGGTCGCGGTCCGTGACGATGCCGACCGGAACGTCACGATCGACGACGATGAGGGCACCAACGCCCTGTCGCTCCATCAGCCGAGCCGCGGACTCGATCGTCGCGTCACACTCGATCACCACCGGTTGACGCCAGGTGAGTTCGGTGATCTTCATGGCTCCATCCTGCGGATCCTGCCCCGCGACCCACAGAGCACAAGGTCCCTTCCGCCGTCGAGGGGCGGGCCGTTCGGCCCTGGTGACCAGGCGCGGGCCGCGAGATGCTGTGGGCATGAGCACTGACTGCATCGTCGGCATCGACGGCTCGGACGCCGCGCGGGACGCGCTCCGCTGGGCCGTCCGCAACACCGCGCCCGACACACGGATCGTCGCGCTCGGCGCGTGGCACGTCCCGTTCGCGATGAAGCTGATGATGGCGAAGCGGTCCTTCGACGTCGACCGGCTCGGGCTGGCCGCCGAAGCCCACCATGCGATCGACACCGCCGTCGCCAAGCTCGGCGACGACGGCAACGCCGTCGAACCGCTCGTCGTCGAGGGGGCCGCCGCGTCGGTACTGCTCGAACACGCCGCGGACGCGTCGCTGCTCGTCGTCGGCCGCCACGGCACGAGTGAGCTGCGGCACCGCGTACTCGGCTCGGTCAGCCGCCACTGCGCGACCGATGCGCAGGTGCCGACCGTGATCGTTCCACTCGGCTTCGACCGGGCGCGAGCGCGCAACGTCGTCGTCGGCTTCGACGCCAGCGAGAACTCGCGGGCTGCGCTGCGCTGGGCACTCGACTTCTTCGATCCCGACGCCCGGATCGAGTTGGTCGCCGCGGTCGACATCTCGCCGTGGCTCGACATCGAGTCGACGCTCGAACGGTTCCCGAAGGAGGTCGAAGCGGAACGGCAGCGGCTCCTGCAGGCCGCCGCGGCGGTCGACCCCGACGAGCGCGCGACTCGCTCGGTCGTCCTCCACGGGCCGAAGCAGGCGCTGACCGAGGTCGCCGGGGACGCCGACATCATCGTGCTCGGCGCCCGCGGGCACGGGGCACTCGGATCGATGCTGCTCGGTTCCGTGGCGACATGGATGCTCGAACAGGCCCCGTGCCCGGTCGCGATCGTGCCGCCGGCCGAGAGCTGAACCGGTCGA
>JAHEKY010000023.1:14501-37134 GCA_024644465.1 Ilumatobacteraceae bacterium
CTGAACCGGTCGAGCTGCCGATCTGCGACGATGGCGGCGTGACCGCCGTTCTGCTCTTCTCCGCGAAGTCGTACGACCGCGCCTGCTTCGACGCCGCCAACCGAACGGAGCGACACGCGATCACGTACCTCGACACCCGCCTCGACACCACGACGGTCGAGTTCGCGCGGGGCGTCCCGGTCGTCTGCGCGTTCGTCAACGACGACCTCTCGCGGCCGGTCGTCGAAGCACTGGCGGCGGGTGGGACGTCGTGCATCGCGCTGCGCTGCGCCGGCTACAACAACGTCGACCTCGACGCCGCCCGTGCTGCGGGAGTGACCGTCGTGAGGGTGCCGTCGTACTCGCCGAACGCGGTGGCCGAGCACACGCTCGCGCTGATCCTGGCCCTCAACCGCAACGTGCACCGTGCGTACAACCGGGTGCGCGACGGGAACTTCTCGCTCGAGGGGCTCGTCGGGTTCGATCTCGCCGGTCGGACCGCCGGCGTCGTCGGCACCGGCCAGATCGGCGCGATCGTCGCTCGGCTGCTCTGGCACTTCCGCTGCAACGTGATCGCAGCCGACCCGCAGCGGGACCCGCACCTCACCGATCTCGGCGTCGAGTACGTCACGGTCGACGAGCTCCTCGCACGGAGCGACGTCGTCAGCCTCAACTGCCCGCTGACCGAGGAGACCCACCACCTCATCGACGAGGGGGCGATCGCACGGATGCGACGGGGCGCGATGCTCGTCAACACCGGACGCGGCCCGCTGATCGACACGAGCGCGGCGATCGTCGGGCTCAAATCCGGCCAGCTCGGCTCACTCGCGCTCGACGTCTACGAGGAGGAGGCGCCGCTGTTCTTCGAGGACCGCAGCCAGGAGATCCTCGACGACGACGTGTTCGCGCGGCTCCTCACGTTTCCGAACGTGCTGATCACGGCTCACCAGGCGTTTCTCACGGACGAGGCACTGGCGGCGATCGCGCGCACGACGCTCGAGAACATCGATGCCGTCATCGCCGGGACGGGCTGCGCGAACGCGGTCGACGGGTGACCTGCGTCAGTTCGGGTGGAGTTTTGGTTCGCCGGGGTGGTGCTCGGCGCCCGGTTCACGGACGACAGCGATGTCGTCGGCAGCATCTGCTCCGCGGGCGTCGGTCCAGCCGATCGAGCCGTCCGTGACGACGTCGTCGGCCACGAAGAACCGTCGACCGGTCACCTCCACGGGGACGACGCGGACGAACTCGGGCTTCGGGAAGACCGCCCACGGGAACAGCGGCAGGTCCTCGGCGTCGTAGCGCTCGCGCATCCGCTCGATCGACCTGGCTCGGCCCTTGATCACGACACTCCACGCCTGGCCTCGCGACGGTTCATACCCGTCGATCTCGAACGCGACGCGTTGCAGCAGGACCGCCGCGGCGAGCTTGGTCCCCGGTTTCGTCCGGAACACGATCGTCTTGTCGTCGACGACGTAGTTGATCGGGAAGATGTCGGGTTGGCCGCCGTTGTCGACGGCCAAGCGGCCGACCGATGTCCGGCGCAACCGCTCCCAGCATGCCCCTTCGTCCAGGATCTCGGTTCCTTCAGGCGTCTCGTCCATGCATTCGATTGGACACGGTCGGCCCTGGTGCCGACAGGGCAGAACGTCCCTTCCTCCCTCGGGGAGGACCGCGCCGGGACCTAGGTCCCTGGCGCGGCGGTGTGATCGTCGTGATTCTGGTGTGAGGGTCGTGGGGAACGAAACGAGAAGGACATGTCGGGCAACGTCGGAGTCGAGGACGAATCTGCGGAAACGCCGCCGCGCACGGGGAACGGAGGGTCCCACTTCGTCCACGACTTCGCGGGCATCGATCTGCCGCTCGAGCACGTCGTCCGCGCGATCGGGCTGATCGCGACTCCCCGCCTGGTCGCCGACTTCGTGGCACACGCCTGGAACGACGAGGTGCGAGTCCTCGAAGCGGTGCAACACGCACAACGCCACGTCGGCGACCCCCGGATCGACGTCGCGTTCGGGGCCCGGCGCAGCCGCCAGGACGCGATGATCCTGCCGATCACGTGGCGTTCCACCGCCGACCCGTGGGTCCCGCCGCTCGACGCCGACCTCGAGTTCGCGGCGTTCGGCCCGGCGCGTACCCACGTCCACCTCTACGGCTGCTCGGAGCTGCCGCCGGGTTCGATCACCGGGTCACAAGCGGCAAGTCTGGCCCAACGCCTGACGGTCGCGATCGTGCGCCACGTTCTCAACCTGATGACCGGCCGGATCCTCGAACTCGCCGACGATCGGACGATCGGCAACTGGTGAATCGGGGCCGGCGGTCGCCGGCAGGCCGTTCGACCCTGGCAACTGTCGTGCCGAACCGTGACGATGGCAATCAGAACCGGTGAGAGGAGTCGACATGTTCGAGACGATCGTTGTCGGGACCGATGGGTCCCCGAGTGCCCTCGCGGCCGTCCGGGCGGCAGGTGACCTCGCGCGTGCGGCCGGCGTCGAATCGGTCCACGTCGTGACCGCGGTCCACGCCTACTCCGGTGCCGACATCAAGGACATGGAAGCGAAGTTGCCGCCGGAGTTCCACGACGTGATCAGCCCCCACCTCCGGGCGGACGATCGCATCACCCAGGCCGAGGACGTGTTGCGGCCCTTCGGCATCCGACCGGTCGGGCACGAACTCGACAGCGGTGCGGCGGATGCGATCCTGGACGTCGCGCGGGCCGTCGACGCCGACCTCGTCGTCGTCGGCGCCCGCGGGCTCTCGCCGATCGGCAGGTTCTTCAGAGGAAGTGTGTCGACGAGGGTCGCGCATCACTCGCCGTGCAGCGTGCTCATCGTCGAGCACGCCGATTGATCGGCCCGGCGTGTCGCTGGCGATCTCGATGTCCGACGTCGTCAAGACGTTCGGTTCGACGCGGGCGCTCGACGGCCTCGACCTCGAGGTCGAGACCGGCGAGGTCCACGGGTACCTCGGCCCGAACGGCTCGGGCAAGACCGTCACCATCCGCGTCCTGCTCGGCCTGCTCCGACCGGACAGCGGGCGCTCCGAGATGCTCGGTGGCGATCCGTGGCACGACGCGGTCGATCTCCACCGCCGGATCGCGTACGTCCCCGGCGACGTCAACCTGTGGCCCAACCTGTCCGGCGGCGAGATCATCGATCTGCTCGCCCGCTTGCGCGGCGGCGTCGACCCGCGCCTGCGCGACGAGCTCGTCGAGCGTCTCCAACTCGACCCGCGCAAGAAGAGCAGTACCTACTCGAAGGGCAACCGCCAGAAGGTGGCGCTCGTCGCGGCGCTCGCGTCGCACGTCGAACTGCTCCTGCTCGACGAGCCGACGGCCGGCCTCGACCCGCTGATGGAGTCCGTCTTCCAGTCGTGCATCCTCGAAGCGGCCGCCGAGGGCAGGACGGTGTTGCTGTCGAGCCACATCCTCGCGGAGGTCGAGACGCTGTGCGATCGGCTGACGATCATCCGCCACGGCAGGGCAGTGCAGCACGGCACGCTCGCCGAACTGCGGGCGCTGACCCGTACGAGCATCGCCGTCGCGACCAACCGACCGATCGAGCGGCTCGACTCGCTCGCAGGCGTGCACAACATCCGCACCGACGACGGTGCGGTCCGCTTCGACGTCGACGGCGCCGACCTCGACGGGGCGTTGCGCCACGTCACCTCGTTCGGCGTCCGATCACTCGTCAGTCGGCCGCCGACGCTCGAGGAGCTGTTCCTGCGCCACTACGACGACGATCTCGCCACCGACCAGCCGTCGAACTCGACGCCATGACGGCGACGGCCGAACGCCTCCCGGTTGCGCACCGCCGATCGCCTCGTCGGCCGGCACAGGACCGTCTCGTCGGCGTGACCCAACTCGTCCGCCTCGTGCTGCGCCGCGACCGAACGCGGTTGGCGATCTGGGTCGGGGCGATCGTCGGCATCGTCGTCGCGAGCGAGGCGAGCATCACCGGGCTGTACGACACGCAGGCCGAACTCGACCAGTACGGCGCGCTGGTGCGGGACAACGCGGCACTGATCGTGCAGGCGGGCCCCGGGTACGGCCTCGACGACCCGACGACCGGCGCCGTGTTGATGAACGAGCTGTCGATCTGGACGATCATCACCGTCGCCGTGATGAGCATCTTCATGACGGTGCGCCACACCCGCGGCGACGAGGAGACCGAACGTGCGGAGCTCGTCCGCGCCGCACCGATCGGGCGGCACGCGCGGCTCGCTGCGACGCTGCTCGGCGTCTTCGTGGCCAACGCCGTGATCGCGATCGGGGTCGTCCTGTCGCTCCTCGCGTACGACCTCCCGACGATGGGATCGCTCGCTTTCGGCAGTGCACTGCTGCTCGCCGGCGTGCTGTACGCGGGCGTTGCTGCCGTCAGCGCCCAGGTCGCCAGCAGTGCCCGCTCGGCACGGGCCCTCGCTGGTGCCGTGCTCGCCGCCTCGTTCGTGGTCCGCGCCGTCGGCGATGTACGCGGTGGCACGCTGTCGTGGCTGTCACCGCTCGGCTGGGCGCAGGGAATCCGCGCCTACGCCGACGAACGATGGTGGGTCCACGCGTTGACGATCACGGCGACGGTGCTCCTCGTGGTGGGGGCGGTCACGCTCGAGGCGCGGCGCGATTTCGGTGCCGGCCTCGTGCCCCAGCGCCCGGGCAGGGCGAGCGCGGCACCGTCGCTGCGCACGCCGCTCGCGTTGGCGGTGCGGTTGCAGCGAGGAGCGCTGATCGGGTGGATCGTCGGCGTGGCGCTGATCTCGTTCTTCTACGGCATCGTCGCGGATCAGGCGGAGTCGATCATCGAGGACAACCCCGACATGGCCGACTTCTTCGCCCAGCTCGGCCAGGCGTCGATCACCGACGCGTTCCTCGCGACGTCGGTACTGATGCTCGCCTTGACCGCCTCGGGATTCACGATCGCATCGATGCTGCGCCTGCGAACCGAGGAAGCCGCGCAACGCGCCGACTTCGTCCTGGCCACGGCGACGACGCGGGCCCGTTGGGTCTGGAGTCACGCGCTCGTCGCTGCGGCCGGCACGGTGATCCTGATGGTCGTCGTCGGTGCATCGCTCGGTGCGGGCCTCGCGCTGATGACCGGTGATCTCGGCCACGTCCCCCGGCTCGTTGCGGCATCCGCCGTGATGGTCCCCGCGATGCTCGTGCTGGCCAGCGCGACACTGGCGATCTGCGGGCTGGCACCGCGATGGTCGATCACCGCGTGGGGCATGCTCGCCGTCGCGGTCGTCATCGGGCTGCTGGCGACCCTGCTGAAGTTGCCGCACTGGCTCGTGATGGTGTCGCCGTTCACCCACGTGCCGCCGATCCCTGCCGCGCCATTCGAGCTGTTGCCGCTCCTGTTGCTCGGGGCAACGGCGGCGTTGATCACCGCAATCGGCCTCGGTGCCTACGAACGGCGCGACATCTCGTGACCCCGGCGACGGTGAGGCCTTCCGGCCCTACTGGCTGAGGCGGGTCGTCCATACGTTGGTCATCGAAGACCGAACCGGATGGAGGAACACATGAGCGACGCACTGGCGGAAGAGGAGTTCGACGAGTTCCAGAGCATCGCGACGACGATCGAGTCGTACGTGAGCAATGGCGTGGTCATGGCGGGGCCCCGGACGACCCTGCGCGCCGCCGCCGCCGAGATGGACCAGGCCGGCGTCGGCTGCCTGGTGATCGGTGAATCGACATCGGTCGAGGGCATCGTGTCCGAGCGCGACATCGTGCGCGCTGTCGCGGCCGGCCTCGACCTCGACGCGACGACGGTCGCCGACATCGAGACCAAGGCCCTCAAGTGGGCGGCGCCCGGCTCGACGCTGAACGAGGTGACCGAGGAGATGCTGGAGAACTACGTCCGGCACATCCTGGTCCGTGACGACGATGTGCTCGTCGGGGTCGTGTCGATGCGCGACCTGCTGGGGGCGTTCCTCGACTGACGTGGGTGCCTCCATCTGCGACGGGACTTGAGCGGCAGGCGAACATGGATGATGATGGAGCCAGGACCAGGGAGGAATTCGACGTGGTGCCGGTGCAGATCCTCGGTGTGTATCTCGACCCGAACTCGGGTCACTCCATCGTGATGCTCGGAGAGGTGGGCGACGTCACCCGGGTGCTGCCGATCTTCATCGGTCCCGCCGAGGCCCAGGCGATCGCGATCGGCATCGCCGAACTGAAGCTGCCGCGACCCGGAACCCACGACCTGCTGGTCGACGTCATCAATCGATCCGATGCCCGGCTCGTCGAAGTCGACGTCACCGATCTCCGTGACGGCACGTTCCTCGCCGAACTCGAACTCGTGACGCACGACGGCACGCAACGCGTCTCGGCACGTCCGAGCGACGGGATCGCCCTCGCGGTCCGCGTCGGTGTCCCGATCATGGTCGCGAGAGGCGTGCTCGACACCGCAGGGGTCGGCGTCGAGCCGAGCGAGGAAGACGGTTTCGACGACGCGCAGATCGAAGAGATCGTCGCCGAGTTCCAGGCATTCCTCGCGGACGCGGGGCCGGAGGACTTCGCCGAACCGCCGACGGACGACCCACGCTGACCGTCACCGACCGCGCGCGACCATCGACCGCGCCCATCGGCCCGGCCGCGTCACTGCGAGTCGTGCATCCAGTTCTCGCGTGCCTCGTGCCGTTCGATCATGCTCCATGCGTCGTCGGCGAGATGGTTCGCCAGGTCGTGCAGGGCGCGTGCAGCAGCGAGTTCCTCGCCGATCTGCGGCAGCTTCGGATCACTCGGATTACGGCGCGAACGGCCGTGCCCCGACAGCGACCGATCACCGGCGTCCAGGTGCACCACCATGTCGCAGTGGTCGTCGTCTTCGCGGGTCTCGAAGACCAGCTTCCAGCGGTGTGGTGACAGATGTTCCATGGCCCCAGTGTCGGGGATCGACCGCCCGGGGGCAAGGGCCGAACGTCATGCCGGCCGCGCCGTACCTCGAGCGGGACCGATCGAGTCCGCTCCTCGGAACGAGTTGGTGTAGGCGGCGAGATTGCCGATGTAGTTCGCCCGCTCGTACGCCGCCGGGTCAGCGGCGCCGGCGCGCGAGACCGCGCCGCGCATCTCGGTGACCGAGGCATAGTCGTGGTCGCTCATCCAGCTCCGCAGTTGCTGTTCGATCGTGGCGACATGGTCGGCCCCGTGGCGCAGCAGCGCCGACGTGGTCATCGCGACATCGGCACCGGCGAGCACCAACTTGGCGACGTCGAATCCCGAGTGCACCCCGCTCGAACACGCGATCGACATCGTCAGGTGCTCCCGGAGGATCCCGGCCCAGCGCAGCGGAAGCTGCACGTCGCCGCTGTTGCTCAGTGCGAGCCGCGGCCTGACCTCCAGCGTCTCCAGATCGAGGTCGGGCAGGTAGAACCGGTTGAACATCACGACCCCGCCGGCCCCGGCCGCTTCCAGACCCACGACGAACGACGCGACGGAGGAGTAGCTGGGCGAGATCTTGACGGCGATCGGGATGCGCACTTCCCCGGCGAGTACGGCGACGAGCTCGAGATGCTCCGCTTCGATCTCGGCGCCCCGGATGTGCGGGTCGGCGGCGACCGAGTACAGGTTCAGTTCGATCGCGTCGGCGCCTGCGTCTTCGAGGACCTGGGCGTAGCGCAACCACCCGCCGATGTTCGTGCCGTTGAGGCTCGCGATCACCGGCACGTCGACCTGTTCCTTCACGCGCTCGATGTGGGAGACGTATGCCGAGACACAGTCGTCGTCCACGCCGACCTCCGGCAGGAACGAGACCGCCTCACCGAAGCTGTCGTTGTGCAACGTGTAGAGCCGTTCCACTTCCGCTGTCTCGTGCTCGATCTGCTCCTCGAACAGCGACGGCAGGACGACGGCGGCGACGCCGGCCCGCTCGAGTTCGACGATCGAGCGGACATCGCCGGTCAGCGGACCGGCCGAGGCGACGATCGGCGATTTCAGCCGGAGGCCGAGGTACTCGGTTGCGAGGTCAGTCATGATCGGTCTCCTCTCTGCCCGTGACGTCGACGGGCACGTCCTCGTCATCGGTCTCGGCCAGCGTCTCGTCGACATGGGGAACGGTCCGTTCCAGCGTGCTCAGCTGTTCGTAGAACCGCCATCGTTCGTCGATCCCGGCCTGGGCCAGATCGAGCAGGTGCTCGGACCGCTCGGGGTCGGACCTGGCCAGCATGGCGTAGCGGGCTTCGGCGAGCGCGAAGTCACGCAGGGAGATCGACGGTGCCGCCGAATCGAGCTGGAACGGATGCTCGTGTTCCTCCACCGACGGCCGATACCTGTAGAGCGGCCAGTACCCGGACTTGACGGCGTCCTTCTGATGGGCCATCGAGGTGCCCATGTCGATGCCGTGCGCGATGCACGTCGAGTACGCGATCACGAGCGACGGTCCGTCCCAGGCGTCGGCTTCCTGCAGCGCCTTGACCGTCTGGATCTCGCTCCCGCCGAGCGCGATCTGCGCGACGTACACGTTTCCGTAGCGGCGCGCGACCGCACCGAGATCCTTCTTCGACGTCGCCTTGCCCGACGCGGCGAACTTCGCCACGGCCCCGAGCGGCGTCGCTTTCGAGGCCTGTCCCCCGGTGTTCGAGTACACCTCGGTGTCGAGCACGAGCAGGTTGACGTTCCGGCCGCTGGCGAGCACGTGGTCGAGGCCGCCGTACCCGATGTCGTACGCCCAGCCGTCGCCGCCGACGATCCATGTGCTGGTGCGAACGAGCTCGTCGGCGATCGACTCGAGTCGGCGGGCCGACGGATCGTCGATCTGGGCGAGTCGTTCGCGCAACTGCTCGACGCGGTCGCGTTGGGGTCGGATCCCGGATTCGGTCGGTGTGCTGTCGGCGAGCAACGCCGACGCGAGATCTGCGCCGATCCGATCGGCGAGTTCGCCGACGAGCCGGCGCGCCTCGCGCTGGTGCTGCTCGACGCCCAGCCGCAGTCCGAGGCCGAACTCGGCGTTGTCCTCGAACAGTGAGTTGGACCACGCGGGCCCGCGGCCGTCGGCATTGGCAGCCCACGGCGTCGTCGGCAGGTTGCCGCCGTAGATCGACGAGCATCCGGTCGCGTTGGCCACGACGAGCCGGTCGCCGAACAGCTGGGTCAGCAACTTGAGGTACGGCGTCTCGCCGCAACCGGAGCACGCCCCCGAGAACTCGAACAGCGGCTCCAGCAGTTGCGAGTTCTTCACCGAGTCGTGCGCGACCAGGGTTCGATCGAGCTCGGGGATCGTCAGGAAGAAGTCCCATCGTTCGCGTTCGGTGTCCCGGTGCTCCGCTGCGTCGAGCATGTTGATCGACTTGCGCTTCACCTGGGTCTTGTCCTTCGCGGGGCAGACCTCGACACAGATCCCGCACCCGGTGCAGTCGTCGGGCGCGACCTGCACGGTGAGCTGGTGCAGTTCGAGTTCGCGAGACCGGAACGACTTCGTCTTGAAGCCGTCCGGCGCCGCCGCGACCGCCTCGCCGGGATACGCCTTCATCCGGATCGCGGCATGCGGGCAGACGATCGCGCACTTGCCACAGTCGATGCACAGATCGGGTTCCCACACCGGTATCGACGCGGCGAGCTTGCGCTTCTCGTACCGCGTCGTGCCGGTCGGGAAGGTCCCGTCGATCGGCATCGCGGAGACCGGCAGCAGGTCTCCCTTGCCGGCGATCATGGTCATCGTGACCCGGTCGATGAAGTCCGACGCCGACGCCGCCGACGCCGCGTCGAGCCCGTCGGCGTCCGGCGGCCGCGCGCTCTCCGGAACGGTCACCTCGGCGAGCTCCTGGAGCGCGAGGTCGACGGCGGCCTGGTTCCTGTCGACCACGTGCTGTCCGCGCCGCTGATACGCGTCGACGATCGACTGGCGCACGGCGTCGCGGGCGTCGTCGGGGTCCATCACGCCGATCAACGCGAAGAAGCACGGTTGCATCACCGTGTTGATCCGTCCGGGCAGACCGACTTCGGCCGCGATCCTCGTGGCGTCGACCGTGAAGACGCGTAGTCGGCGATCGATGATCTCCCGTTGGATCGCCGGCGGCAGATGACCCCAGACGTCGTCGGCCGGGTACGGCGCGTTCAGGAGGAAGGTCCCGCCGGGGCGCGCGGTCTCCAGCACGTCGAACCGGTCGAGCAGACCGAACTGATGACACGCGACGAGGTCGGCCGCCTGCACGAGGTACGTCGATCGAATCGGCTCGGTGCCGAACCGCAGGTGCGACACCGTCATCGAACCCGACTTCTTCGAGTCGTACACGAAGTAACCCTGTGCATGCATCCCCGGTCGTTCCGCGATGATCTTGACCGACGCCTTGTTGGCGCCGACGGTGCCGTCGCTGCCGAGGGCGTAGAACACCGCGGTGCGCGCCGATGTGGCGACCTCGAAGGCGTCCTCGACCGCGAGGCTCAGTCCGCTGACGTCGTCGTTGATGCCGACGGTGAAGCGCTGCTTCGGCGCATCGGCGGCGAGCTCGCCGAGCACGCGAGCCGCCATCGCCGGCGTGAACTCCTTCGAACCGAGGCCGTAGCGTCCGCCGATCACTCGGACGTCGCGCCCCGCCAGCACGCTGACGACGTCCTGGAAGAGCGGCTCGCCCACCGAACCGGGCTCCTTCGTGCGGTCGAGCACCGCGATCGATCGCGTCGACGCCGGGAGTGCCGCGACGAAGGCCTCGACCGGAAACGGGCGGAACAGTCGGATCGTCAGCAGCCCGACCCGTTCGCCGTCGGCGACGAGTCGCTCGACCGCTTCGCCGGCCGCGCCGGAGCCGGAACCCATCATCACGATGACCCGCTCGGCGTCGGCAGCGCCCTGGTAGTCGACGAGGCCGTAGCTGCGACCGGTCCGCTCACGGAGCTGGTCGAACAGTGCCGCGACGGCGGCGGGCACGTCGTCGTAGATCCGGTTGACGGCCTCCCGGCCCTGGAAGAAGACATCGGGATTCTGGGCGGTCCCCCGGACGACCGGCGCGGTCGGCCGGAGCCGGCGCAGCTTGTGGGCGGTGACGTCGTCCTCGCGCACCAGGGCCCGCAGGTCGTCGTCGACGAGCAACTCGATCGTGTTCACCTCGTGCGATGTCCGGAAGCCGTCGAAGAAGTGCAGGAACGGGACCCTGGTCCGCAACGTCACGGCGTGTGACACCGCTGCGAAGTCGTGCGCTTCCTGGACCGAGCTGGCGCAGAGCATCGCGAACCCGGTCGTGCGGGCGGCCATCACGTCGCTGTGGTCGCCGAAGATCGACAGCGCGTGCGTCGCCACCGATCGCGCCGCGACGTGGATCACCGCGGGGGTCAGTTCGCCGGCGATCTTGAACATGTTGGGCAGCATCAACAGCAGCCCCTGCGACGCGGTGAACGTCGTCGCGAGCGCCCCTGCTTGCAGTGCGCCGTGCAGTGCGCCGGCCGCGCCGCCCTCCGACTGCATCTCGATCACTTCGGGCACCGCACCCCACAGGTTCCGGCGCTGCGCCGCCGCCCACGCGTCGGCGTGCTCGCCCATCGGCGAGGCAGGCGTGATCGGATAGATCGTGACGGCATCCGACAGCGCATAGGCAACGGCAGCCGCCGCTTCGTTTCCGTCGACGGCAGCAGCGTTCATCCCCCGATGATGGACACGATGATCGTCCAGTGACGACGGCACAAAGTCCCGACTTCCGCGGCCGGTACGGCAGGACCTTGGGCCCTTGCCGGCGCGCCGGCCGCCCGGCAGTGTGACCGGTATGACCGCACCGCTGCACCCGACCACCGCCCTGACGCTGCCCGCTGCGACTGCCGCGCAGTTCGGGTATCACGTCCGAATGGCAGCTGCGTTCGCGGTTGCCGGTGACACCGCGGAGAGCGCGTCGGAGGCGGTGCTCGCGTGGACGATGCTGGCGACGTGCTGGGAGGGTGCGGCCGCGGCGGCCACCGCGGCGGCCGCCGAACTCGTCGACAAGGACCAGGCGTCGATCTCGACGACCCATCGCGAGGCGGCCCGGGCGCAGGCGGAGGCACTCGCGTTGGAGTTGCAGGCGCACTACGTGAGCGTCGGGCTGCACGCCGAGGCGGCGCTGTACGAGACGGTCGCGGAGCACCTCGAGGACACGATCGCCACCCTCGCCAACGAGTGACCCCTGACCGGACTGTCCGATCGGGCCGCCTGGACGCCGTGGAGATCCGGCCATTCTGCCCGGTCTTTCAGGCACATCGTGACTGATCGTCCAGCCTGGT
Source organism: Ilumatobacteraceae bacterium (assembly GCA_024644465.1). Lineage (GTDB taxonomy): Bacteria > Actinomycetota > Acidimicrobiia > Acidimicrobiales > Ilumatobacteraceae > Ilumatobacter_A. The sequence goes on from JAHEKY010000023.1 coordinate 26,653, forward strand.
TGCATCTCGTTGGGCGAAACGTTGAAATGGTGACCATGAGCCATCTGAAGAAGGTCGACCACGTCACCTACGCGTGCCGGCAGGGCACGATCGAGAAGTGGGCGTGGTTCCACATCGACGTCGAGGGCGGCACCCTGATCAACCGCATCGACGACGTCCGGCCGGACGACCCCGATTCCTCGATGAAGATCTGGTGCATCGACTTCGGCGAATTCGGCGTTGCGCTGATCGAGGGCATCGACCGCGCGAAGAAGTCACAGGTCACGAAGTTCGTCGACCGCCACGGCGACCACGCGTGCCAGCACATCGCCTACGACACCCACGACCTCGACAAGTTCGTCGACCATCTCAAGTCGAAGGGTGGCACGCCGCGGGGCGAAGTGCTCGTCCGCAACGACGGGTTCGGCGTCCTGAAGCAGATGTTCGCTCGCGGCTACGCGGAAGGCGACGCCGCCGAGACGAGCTTCCCCGAGTACTGCCAGCGGCCCAAGGTCGGGGACTCCGACGAGGAAGTCGCGATCACGTTCGCGCAGGAGACCGGCAAGGGCTTCTACGATCAGATCGAGGATGCCGTCGCCGCGGGCGACGAGGCGCCGTTCTTCGACTTCGACGCGATGCCGGCGGGCTGGGAGGTCCCCGCGCCGTCACCCCGGCCGGGGTTCGTCGCCTGACGTTTCGGCCGCGGCGCGCTGGCGCGCGGCCTCGATCTGTTCGAACCGGGCCATCGCCCGGACCAGTTCGTCGTGGAGTGCGGCGAGTGTGGCGTTCGGCTCCGCCCGCGCAGCTGCGTCCAAGCGCTGTCGCAGGTCCCAGTTGTCACGCTCGAGTCGGGCCATCTCGGCGCGCACCTGGTCGACGTAGGCGCGCACTTGGGCCGGGTCGAAGCCGTGGGCGACCACGGCGAAGTACGGCATCGGGATCGCCCGCTGCTCGCCGGCGTCATCGGGGCCGGTGGGCGGCGTCGTCATCTCGACCCCGCTCGATCACCAATCGCGTCGAGCACCGGGCGGACGTTCTCGTCGAGCCAAACACGTCCCAGCCCGAAGCGCGAGGCGCGTTCGAGCCCCGATGCGACGTGGGCGAGCCAGGCGAGCAGCACGACCGGCCCGCCCGGCAGCGTCGGGTTCGGCGTCGGGCCGGCCCACGAGCCCACGATGTCGACGAACGTCGGTGCCTCGAGCACCCGCAACGTCGCAGCGGCGATGCCGTCCTCCTGCGTCGACAACCAGAGGTGGGCCAGATCGACGTCGGGCAGTCCGATCGCCTGACTGTCCTCCCAATCGATGATGCCGGTCACGGTCACGCCGTCGGCGTCGGTCTCCACGAGGACGTTGCCCAACCACGAGTCGCCGTGGGTCCGCGCCATCAGCAGGCTCCGGCCGCGGAACGCCCGATCGAGCCGGCTGCGCAGCGCGGCGAACGCTGCACCGTGCTCGCCGAGCCGGGAGTCGGAGGCGAGCACGCCGACGGGTTCGTCGACGAGCGACACGATCAGCGCTTCTCCAACGGTCGTTCGAGCGCTCGTCAGGCGGTGGAGTCCGCCGAGCGAGCGGGCGATCGCTGCCAACGTGCCGTGATCCGCGACGAGCGGCGCGAGGCCAGGGCGCTTCGACTCGATCACGTAGTCGTGGCCGACCACCGTGCCCGTTTCGAGCAGGGTCGGCAGGACGTCGGCGACGGTGAGGCGGAGGACCTCGCCGGCGCTGTGCAGGGTGCGCAACGCATTCGCGTGCGCGTGTAGCCCGTAGGCGGCCGCCTGGCTGAGGGCGATCTTGATCACGCGCGGGTTCGTGGGATGGTCGACCACGATCACGACGACGTCGTTCGTGTTGCGGATCGCCCGGCGCGGCGTCAACGAGTCGCCGGTCGTGTGGACCGCGTCGAGTTCATCGAGGATCGACCCGACGGCGCGAACCCGGCGACGGTGGCGGAGTGCATCCCTGACCGCGATCGCCCGGGGAACGACTGCGGCGGCCGCGCTCCGGCTCAGGCGCCGCCTGAACGTCGTCACGACGAGAATCGCGAGCAGCACGATGTTCCCGACGAGCACCGCCGACCCGACTGCGACCACGCCGTACCGGGGGGCCAGCAGCAACGCACCGGCGAGCGGGGCGACCGATGTCCCGAAGGCGAGCGCCACGACACGCCCGACTCGGCGCTCGAACCGGGCGACGCCGATCGCGAGGCTGATGCCGATCTGCGGGATCAGCGCGAGCAGCAGCAACCGCAGAACCGTCGTGCCGTTGGCGGCGTACTCCGAGCCGAACACCGAGAGCGCGAGGGGCGCGACGAGGGCGCCGAAGAGCGCGGCGGGGACGACGAGGCGAGCGGCATGTACGGCTGACCTCCGCAGCAGCGAGTCGAAGGCGGACGGCCGCGCCGCCGCCTCGGCGACGAACGCGTTGACGATGTTCGAGGTGACGAGTTGCAGCGACGCCGTGATCGTGATCGCGAAGAAGAGCGCCGCGGACTGGGTCGCCCCGACGACGGCGAGCACGACGAGGACGACGCCCTCGGCGCCGACGTTCTTGACGACGTCGGCGGCGTACTCCCCCGCCGAGAATCTCGTCAGCGACCGCCAGTCGAACGGCCGGCCCACCAGATCACCCGCTGGTGCGACGTCACGCTCGTGCTGCGGGATCAGCGAGCGGAACACGAGCCCGTTCAGCGGGGGCAGCAACGCGACGGCCGGGACCGACCACGCGAGGAGGAGCGCCCACGGCCCGGTCGACACGACGAAGACGAGCAGGCCGATCTTGGCGACGGCGTAGATCAGGTTCTCGATCGGGACCCACCCGGCCCGCCGGAGGCCCGTCAGCACGCTGTCCTGCAGGATGAAGATCGTCCAACCTGCCGCGGCGACGGCAAAACCGAGTCCACCCAGCAGGTCGTCCTGCAGGAGCGTGAGATCGTCGGCCCACAGCCCGACTCCGGCGACGAACGCCGCGGCGAGCGTCACTGCGACGATCGCACAGACCAGATAGCTGCGCAGGACGAGGCGGCCGGTCGTCGGGCCCGCGATCGGGATGAAACGGGGCAGTGCGTTGCGCAGGCCGAGCGTCGAGACGTTGGCGAGCAGCACGAGGGCCGCGACGAGCGCCGTGCCCGTTCCGACGTCATCGGTCGACAACACGCGCGCGGCGACCACCCAGAACGCGAATCCGAGCCCGGACGTCAGGATGCCGCTGAGCACCAGCGCATTGGCATTACGGGTCAACCGGTCGTCACGGTCGTGTCCCACCTCGGTGTCGCCGGGTCGCGGCCGCCCGGATGCGCGACGGCGGGCGAGCACGTCCGTCATGACTGCCGCTGCCAGACGCGGACGTGATCGACGAGGAACTCGACGGGAAGCGCCTCCTCGTCGACCGGCCCGGCCGGGCCGCCCGCCGCGAGGTTGACGATCAGGTACATCGGGGTCTGCGGTACGAGTTCCGGATCGTCGACCCGGCCGGTCTCGACGCCGTCGAGGTAGAAGACGACGCGGTCGCGGGTCCAGTCGACGGCGACGTCGTGCCACGTGCCGCCGAGCGGTGTGCGGCTCGCCGTCTCGACTCGAGACGACGAACGTTCGTCGTCATCGCGCGCGTGGACGTGGCTCGTCAGGACGGTCGGGCGCGAGCCGTACCACTCGACGATGTCGATCTCCGGAAGGCTCGTCTGATCCGCGGACAACAGCCAGACCGCGGGCCAGACGCCGGCGGCGTCCGGAAACCGGATGCGCGCCTCGACGACGCCGTATGTGAACGCGAACCCGGGTGTGGCTGCGTCGGCGTCGACGTGCCCGGTACTGACCATCCCGGAGCGATACGGCAGGACCCCGCCATCGGTGGTCTCCTGCTCGTCGGCGCTCAGTTCGAGCCGCAGCGCGCCGTACGCCACGGAGACGCCCTCGGGCCGGTACCACTGCTGCTCGTCGTTGTTCGCGATCGTGCAGCCACCGTCGACCTGCCACCAGTAGCAGGTGCTCCACTCGTCGCCGAGCGCGACACCGTCGAACGTCGCGTCGAGCACGAGCGCGAGATCCTCCGACGGCCCGACCGGCGGTGGCGTGCTGACTGCCGTGTCGACCGGCGGATGAGCCGGTCCGTTGTCGATGATGTGCGCCGTTCGGCCGGGGGCGGCGGCGCACGCCGTCAGCGCTCCGGCGATGACGATCGCCGTCGAGACGCCCCGTCGGGTCGCACCCCGCCGCGGTGTCATCCCGCCCCCTGCAGGCGCGTCCGCACCCGATGACGGACCCACCGGGCACCACGCCAACCGGCCCGCAGCACCGGACGCGACGAAGCCGTGCGGATCGGTGTCGCCGCCAGCAGCGACCGGAGATCGTCGACCGTCGTCGAGTTCCAGACGAACAGCCGGGCCAGCGCGAACCGGTCGTCGGCGGAGCTGCTCCACGCGTCCTTGACCGCGCACGCAGAATCGAACCCCGCCGCACGTGCGGCCCGGACGACCGCGCGCGAGTGGTAGCCGTGGGGGTACGACAGCGAACGCGGGGCCTGGCCGAGTTCCCCGGCGAGCCGCTGCCTCGACCGGTCGACCTCGTCATGGAGCCGATCTCGCGGCACGATGTCGAGTTCGACGTGCGTCGACGAGTGCGAACCGATCTCCACGCCCGCGGCAGCCGCTGCTCGGACGTCGTCCCACGTCATCATCGCGGCGGACGTCTCGCAGCTCATCGGCAACCACGTGCTCGTCCCGCCGATCCGGTCGGTCACGACGTAGAGCGTCGAGGCGACACCGGACGCGCCGAGCACCGGCAACGCGTGCTCGGTGAAGTCGGCGCGCCCGTCGTCGAACGTGATCGCCAATGGACGCTCCGGGAGATCGCCGCCGACGGACGCATCGACGAGTTCGCTGATCGTCAGCGGCGTGTAGCCGAGCGACCGGACGACGTCGAGATGGCCGGCGAACCGATCCGGGTGAACGCACCACCGCGCGTAGTCCGGCGACGCCGCTGGCGCGACCGAGTGGTAGAGCAGGATCGGGATCGGCGTCATTCGAGCCCTTCACGGTCGATCCGGCGCGCCTGGCGACGGGCGGCGCGATAGGCGAACGGTCCGCGGCGCACGCCACGCAGTTCTGCCCGCTTCAGCGCGGCCGGGAATTCGGCGGTGCGCTTGTCGTTCTTCTGCGAGTTCGGCGACAGCAGCGCGTACAGCCCGGCCGGGATCCGGCGGATCACAGCAGGTGCGAACTGCGGCTCGTGCATGAACTTCGCGAATGCCGCGGCGAGCCCACAGCCGTAGTCCTCGAGCTGTTGCACGAGCGCGGCTTCGTCCTGGTGCGAGGGATGCCAGACGACGGCCGCGGGTTGTCGCACGACGAGCAGGCCGGCCATCAGGATCCGGACGGCGATGTCGATGTCCTCGCCCCCGCGCGACGGCGTGCCCGCGCCGAGCGCCTCGTCGAACCCACCGAGTGATGCGAGCGCCTCGGTGCGGAACGCCATGTTCGCGCCGGTGCCGACGAGCCGCGGGTGGAACGGGAACAGCTTCGACGGCGGCGGATCGAGCGCGAGGTGGAATTCCTGCTCTTCGAACGTTCGCTGGTAGCCACCGAACTCCTGGAAGTACAACTCGGCCGGCGTCGACAAGGACAACGGCATCACCGAACCGCTGACGCAGACCGCCCCCGGGTGTGCTGCGAACGTCGCGCCGAGCACGTCGAGCCATGCCTGATCAGGGACGATGTCGTCGTCGGTGAAGACCACGAACTTCCCGCTCGCGGCGCGCAGCCCGCAGTTGCGCGCCCGCGCCAGACCGGGAATCGGCTCGACGACGTAGCGGATCGCGTCGCCGTAGGTCGCGACGATCGACGCAGTACGGGCGTCACGCGGCGCGTTGTCGACGACGATCAGGTCCCGATCACCGTCGAGGAGCGCGACGAGCGCGGGCAGCGTACGGACGAGGTGCTCCGGCCGGTTGCGCGTGCAGACGACGATCGAGAACGACCGCTGCGGTTCGACCGGGCGCGACACGCTCATGGGGATCTCCGAGCGCAGTTCGTGGACGATCGCCGGGTCGACGCGGCCGGCGACGAGCGGCAACACCTCGACACCGACGGGCCAACCCTGATGCCTGAGCAGCGCGAAGACGCGATCCATCCTGCCGGGCTCGACGCTCGGGGCGATCACTCGCATCGACCCCGTATCGAGATCGAGCGTGCCGACCGCGAGCGGGCCGGATGCCGCGTCGACCGTGACGGACCTGTTCACCGCCGGGCTCGGCTGGCTGACGATGCTCATGGCAGTACCTCGATGAGCCAGGTCTCGTCGATGCGCGTCGTCAACGCGTAGCGCGGGCTCGCAAGCAGCATCTCGGCTGCCTCGCGCGGGGATTCGACCGGGAACTCGTTCAGCTGCTGGATCGACTCGATCATCCCCGGGCTGACGACGATGTACGGGGTGCCGGCGCGCAACCCCCAGAGGTAGTCGGCGAGGTCGTCGAGCGCCTCGCTCCGGGGCGCGTCACCTGGGTCGAAGAGCTCGTCGACGTAGGGGGTGAACGTGTCGTTCACCTGGAATGCCGGGTACCGCGCCGAACTCGCAGCCGGGTAGTCACCGGAGAACTGCGCGATCAACGCGGGGTCGGCGACGTTGGCCGCGACGAATTCGCCCATCGCGACTTCGGACGGGTCGACGTAGTTCAGTTGCTCGCGGCCGTAGTGGGCCACCAGGAACCCGGCGGTCAGGATGAGGCAGACAGCCGACGCGAGAATCGTCGGTTGCGGCAGCCGGGCGCGCCGCTCGATCGGGATGCGGGTCACGATGCCCCAGGCGATGAACGCGACGATCAACGGCAATGAGTAGAGGTACACGCGGTAGATCACCTCGCCGCCGTACGACTGCACGAGGGGAATGACGAAGGGAACGCAGACGGCGACGACGAGCATCCCGGCCCGGCGCATCGCCCAGAGGCACGCCAGCGCACCGACGATCGCCGCGCCCCACACGGCGATGGAGTAGAGCCGCGTGAGCTGGCCGACGAGGAGCACGACATCGGGCGCGTCGCTGTAGTCGGTGTTGCCGGCGGCGTTGTCGGTCGGCGACCCGCCGAACCCGAGGTCGAAGGACTGCGCCGCGAAGTACGGCAGCGCCCGCGCTGCGCCGGCGACGGTGAGCGCGCCGAAGCCGACGAGCAACGGGCGGTCCCGCACCCAGCCGACGACCCACGCCAGCCCGACCGCGCCGAGCGTGGCGAACGGCGTCAGCGGATGCGTCATCATCAGCCCGGCGAACACGACCAGCACGATCGCCCGGCGGAGTTGGATCACGCGGTACTCGATCGCGACGTTGTGCAGCGGCGCGAGCCGCCCGAGACGCCGGCCGAACCCGCGCATCTGCCGCGTCTCCCCCGTGGAGAACCAGCTGAAGGTGAGCGCCAGCGCCGCGATGCTGAGGAACGACGCGAGCGTCTGCGCGGCGAAGTAGTTCTGCCCGACCCAGTTGGTGACGAGGTAGAGGACGACCGCGAGATGGGCGACCCGCTCGCTGTCGGTCGCCCGCCGCACGAGCACCCACGTCGCGAGCAGGATCACCGCCTCACCGACGAGCTGCGCCCATCCGGCGTAGGACACCGGGTCCACACCGGTCGCGCCCCTGACGAACGCGCCGAGCCCGAAGAAGCCGGAGAAGTTGTTGTAGATGTCGACGTTCGGGTGGAAGCGCCCGGTCTCGTCGAGCAGCCGGATCACCCCGACGTGCTTGTACGCCCACGGGTAGCGAATCGTCGGCGAGAGGACGGCCAGCGTGCCGTAGATCATGACGAGCAGCGGCGCGACCGCCACCGCGACCTGCGTGGTCGTCGTCGTCGGCCGGGTCGCGGCGGTCGACGCGATCACGACGCCGAGACCGAGCCCGACGAAGAACGTGACCGGCAGCACCGACACGAGCCCCCACTCCGTGATCGCGTCGAGGTCGACGAACGGCAGCGAGATCGCCCACAGCGCCAACGCAACGCTCGTCCACCGCAGTTGCCTGCGCGTCGTCGGCGTCAGCCACCGATCCCGACGGAGGCGCCAGGGTTCGCCCGGCCGCTCGCGGCGCGTCGACGCGCCGATGACCGCCGCGACGACGAGTGCCCCTGCGGCGACCGGCCGCGGATTCCACCACTGGAACGTGAGCAGCACGTGGGCGACGACCATCCACGCGACGACGCTGGTCGCCAACGTGATGACCGTCCGCTCGACCCCGTCGCGCGGCCGCACGATTCCCGCGACGAGCACGCCCGGTGCGGTGACGAACGCGAGCCCGAGCAACGCAGCTGTGGCCGGGCCGCCGACGCCGGCAGCGAGCAGCCCGGCCCCGACCACCCACACGAACGGGAGCAGCCTGCGGCGCGGCGAGATCGGACGTGCCAGGACGGCCGGACCGCGCGGCGGCGCAAGTTGCGGGTGCGCCTCCACATCGATCATGTGACCGTCCTGACACGCCGTCGGAGTCGCTCGAGCAGGAAACCGAGCGACGCCGAAGCGAGACCAGCCGTCAGGACGACGGCGCGGCCGATACGGGAAGGACGAACCACCCCGCCGGCCAGGTCCCGCAGGACAACTCCTGTGATGACGAGTGCATACGCCCGCTCGTCGCGGGTCGCGTCGCCCGTACCGACGCGGGCACTGAGGATCGCCTTCGACCGCCCTTCCGAGAAGCAGCGCCGCAGGACGTACCGCACGGTCGAGCGCTCGGGCGTCACCCGATGCACGACCGCCGACCGCGCCGCGTAGACGATCGTCGCGCCCGGGTCGCGCCGCCGGATGCGGATGCAGACGTCGGTCTCCTCACATCCCGCGGCGTCGGTTCCGATCCTGCCGAGTTCAGCGGGGAAGCCGCCGACACTCGCCAGTGCACTGCGACGAAACGCCGCGCTCGCCCCGTACATGTTGCGGATCTCGCCGCCGTCCGCCGGCATCGTCGGGATCGAACAGCCGACCGCCCAGTCGAGATGGGGCGGGAACCACGCCGGCCGGTCGGCCGGCCAGCCGGGCTCGATCCGGCCGCCCGTCGCCGCGACCGCCGGCCGGTCGAACGGGGCGACGATCTCGGCCAACCACGTGTCCGCCGGTACGGCGTCGTCGTCGATGAACGCCACGATGTCGCTCGACGATGCGGCCAGCCCGGTGTTGCGGGCGCCCGAGAGGCCGGGCGCGCCGTCGTTCGCGACCACGACGACGTCGCTCCAGCCCCGCTGCTCGACGAGCCGGTCGACGTCACGGTGCAGGTCGTCGTTGCCGTCGATCACGCACACGATCTCGTCGGGCGGGCGCGTCTGTCGGTGCAGCCCATCGAGACAGTCGACGAGATCGTCGTACCGTTCGACGGTGTAGGCACAGACGATCGCGACGACGGAAGTCGACACTTCCGTCGCCAGGGTCATGAGCCGGGCCCGCCGAGTCGTTCCGGGCGCCGGTTGACGTGCTGATCTGCGAGTTCCCGGACGAGCACGGCTGCGATGCGGATCCCGTCGCGAAGCGCGTGGAGGTTGGTGCTCCCGACGGTTCGCTGGTTCTCGAAGCTCGGGACCTCTTCGATCACCAAGCCGAGTCGAGCGGCCCGGATGTGGATCAGCGTCTCGATCTCGAAGCCGTTGCAGTCGAGCGCCAACAGGTCGCGGTGGCGCGTCCAGACCGCGTTGAACCCGTACGCGAGGTCGGTGAATCGGGTGCCATAGATCCGGTTGACGATGCCGCGCAGCGCGGCGTTGCCGATCCGCCGGATCCCGGTGATGTCGGCGCTGCCCCCGCGTTCGAGGAAGCGCGATCCCTTCGCCAGATCCGCGCCGTTGACGAGCGCGAGCACGAACCGCTCGACTTCGCCCGGCACATTCGACCCGTCAGCGTCGATGAAGACCGCGACGTCGCCGGTTGCGGCATCGAGGCCCTCGCGCATCGCGTTGCCCTTCCCCTTGCCGGTCTGCACGACGACCTTCGCGTCGGGCATCAGTGCGAGCGCCTGCTCGGCGGTGCCGTCGACGGAATCGCCGTCGACGACGATCACCTCGTAGACCGGCGGCAGGCTCTCGAACAACGCGGCGAGGTTCGCCGCTTCGTTGCGGGCCGGCACGATGACGGACACCGTGACGCGCACCGTCGCACCGTTGAGCACGTACGACCACGGCTCGCCGGCCGCCGCCGGGCGCGGTCGGCGCCGCTCGACCGGCGTCGACGACGCGAACTGCTGCCCGTTGCCATGCTGCCGAACGTCGGCGATTGCCATGATCGATCCTCCCCGCAGAGGCGTTCGTGACCCCGGCGGGCCCACCCCGTCGAGTCCCCAAACACTGCCATGACCAGGGGTGCTTTGGAACATCGGCCTCCAACCCTTGACGATTTCCAGACGATTCGGGCGCTGGGCGCACTGCCGTGGCCACCATCCGTCGGCCGCCGAACCGGAACCAGACGATTTCTTGACGATCGGTGCCGGCGGGCGTGTTCCGGGTGCATCTCGGTCGGCCAGACTGCGACCGTGCAGGAACGAGGAAGCGACAT
>JAHEKY010000104.1 GCA_024644465.1 Ilumatobacteraceae bacterium
GCAGATGGCCCCGGCCGTCGCCGACGCGGTCGCCGCCGCCGCAGCAGCGCCCGGCGCGGACGCAGCCGCCACGGTGTGGGACGCCGTGTGGCCGCTCGCCGCCCGGCGCGCCCGTGTGCTCCACGACTACGGGCTCGAGGTGCTCGTCCGTCTCGACGCCGCGGAGACCGCAACGTTCTTCGACACGTTCTTCGGCCTGCCGACCGAGACATGGTCGGCGTATCTGCGTGCGGACGGCTCTCCCAGCGAGATCGCCGGAGTGATGCGCAGCCTGTTCAGCGCGGCGCCGTGGTCGGTTCGTCGACGGCTGATCGCGCGGAATCCGGCGGCGTTCGCTCGCCTCGTCCGTCCGGCCTGACCGCGGTGTCGTCCGGTCGCCGGGCGGCGATCGATCGCCGGATCGCGAGAACCCATCCGACGACCACGCACGCCGAGAAGATGAACCACTGGAACGCGTACGACAGATGGTTGCCTTCGCCCGGTTGCGGTGCGGGCACCGGGGCCGGATCGCCTGCGCCGACGGCCGGCTCGCTCTCGATCAGGTCGAGGTAGACCGGCACGACCTCGCCCGGCAGTTGCGGCGCGAGCTGGGCGATGTCGACGCGGCGGATCTCGCTGATCGGGCCGTCGACCGCGTCGGTGAGCCCGCCCCGACCGCGCTCCTGCGACGGACGGACCCGCCCGAGCACCTCGACACCGGTCGCAGGCGGGGGCGGCACGTCGAACCCGAGCGGGACGAACCCGCGGTTGACGAGCACGGTCCGCCCGTCGTCGAGCGCCAGGGGCGTCAGCACGTTGTCGCCGGCGCGGCCGGCCTGCGACCGGTTGAACACGACGACCTGGTCGGGCAGGTAGGTCCCCGCCACCGTGACGGGCAGCCACTCCGCGGCTGCGGGGTCGAAGCCGGGGTCGTCGAGCAAGGCCGTCAGCTCGATCGGCGACCGCTCGACCCGTTCGATGACGGTCACGTTGAACGCGCGCCGCTCGTCGAGCCGGCGGAGTTGCCAGAACCCCAGGCTGACCATCACGACCACCGCCGCGACGATCAGCACATGGAACGCGAGCCACTTCGGCCGGAGGAGGAACCCGTACATCGCCGTTGACGGTACCGCTCTGCGGGCTTGCTACGGTCCGCCCGGATGGGCCCCGACGACGTCACCGCGGAACGTCTCTCGGTGCTGCTGGGCGGCGAGGTCGGTGCGGTCGAGTCCGAACCGATCGGCGACGGGCTCGTCGGGCTGAACCTGCGGGTCCGGCTGATCGACGCCGCCGACCATCTCCCCGCGTCGGTCGTGCTGAAGCTGCCCTCGCTGGACGAGACGAGCCGGGCGACCGGCCAGCTCCTGCGGAACTACGAGCGGGAGGTGAAGTTCTACCGCGAGCTCGCGGCGACGGTCGACATCCGCGTGCCGCACTGCCATCACGCCGCCTGGAACGAGGAGACCGGCGACTTCACCCTCGTGCTCGAGGACATGGCACCCGCTGAACAGGGCGACCAGTTGCGCGGCTGCTCCCCGGGGATTGCCGAGCTCGCCGTCGGCGAACTGGCCAAGCTGCACGGCCCGCGCTGGGACGATCCGTCCCTCGCCGACGTCGACTGGCTGACCAGGCGCACCGGAGCGGAGGGTGTCGCAGTGCTGAACGGGCTCTGGGAGACGTTCTTCCCACCGTTCCTCGACGGCTACGCCCGGCACCTCACCACCGAGGCCGTCGACCTCGCGCAGGCCTTCGGGCCGCTGCTCACGCCATGGATGGACGGCCGGGAGGGGCCGCTGGCCGTCACGCACGGCGACTACCGCCTCGACAACCTGCTCTTCGGCACGGCGCACGGCGGGCCACCCGTGACCGTGGTCGACTGGCAGACGCCCGGGCACGCCTCACCGATCGCCGACCTGTCGTACTTCTGCGGCGCCGGCCTCGTCCCGGCCGACCGGGCGGCTCACGAACGGTCACTCCTCGACCACTACGCGGAGTCGCTCGCGGCGTACGGCATCGACGTCGATGCAGGCTGGCTGTGGGAGCAGTACCGGCGCGACGCGTTCGGCGGGGTGGTCATGGCCGTCATCGCGTCGCAGGTCGTGGGTGCGAACCACCGCAGCGAGGCGCTCTTCGCGACGATGGCCTCCCGTCACCTGCAGCACGCGATCGACCTCGACTCGCTCGCCGCGATCTGAGCGGATCGAGCCAGGCGCAACTATCGTGCTCCGGATGTCTGTGCGACCCGCAGAACGACGGACCGCCACAGTGATGCGGGAGGGCGGCGCGTCGTGACGGCAATCCCCACGCTGCTCCCGATGCCCGCCGAGCAGCTCCACGGCGGCGGGACCGGCGGCGTCAAGGCGGCGTTCCGACTCGACATCCAGGCGATGCGCGCCCTCGCGGTCGTGCTGGTCCTGCTCTGGCATGCGGGCCTGCCCGGGTTGCAGGCGGGCTACATCGGTGTCGACGTCTTCTTCGTCGTGTCCGGCTACCTGATCACGGGACTGCTGCTGCGTGAACGAGGCGACACGGGAACGATCAAGATCACAGAGTTCTACGCGCGGCGGGCGCGACGCCTACTCCCCGTCGCGTTTGTCGTCACGGTGGCGACGCTCGTTGCGTCGCTGCTGATCATGCCATCCCTGCGCCAGCGATCGATCGCGCTCGACGGGCTCGCAAGCACGCTGTACGTGCAGAACTGGCGCCTCGCCGGACAGGCGGTCGACTACGGCGCCAGCCAGGTAGCGGCGTCGCCGTTCCAGCACTACTGGTCGCTGTCGGTCGAGGAGCAGTTCTACGTCTTCTGGCCGCTGATGCTGCTGGTCGTGCTCAGCGGCGGGAGCGGATTCTTTCGCTCGGGCAGGTATCGGTCGCGCCTGTTGACCGTCATGGCGGTCATCTGCGTGGCGTCGTTCGCGTACTCGATGTGGGACTCCTACGACTCACCCGACCCGGCGTATTTCGCCACGACCAACCGGGTCTGGCAGTTTGCTGCCGGGGGGCTGCTGGCGTCAGCCGAGAGCGCCTACGGGCCGCTCCGGCGGCGGGGACTGGCGATCGGCCTCGCGGCCGTTGGGCTGGTGATGTTGATCGGGGGCGCGATCGCGATCGACCCCGACGCCCCGTATCCGGGGCTGTCGGCGCTCCTTCCCACGATCGGCACCGCCATCTTGCTCGCCGGTGGTGCGATCGCCGTGTCGACCGCGATCGGTGGTTGGCTGACGTCCCGACCGATCCTACGGCTCGGCGATCTGTCGTATTCGCTCTACCTCTGGCACTGGCCGATGCTCGTGTTCGCGCAGGAGATCATCGGCCCGCTCAGCGCCACCGAGGGTCTCGTGATCGTGACGGCGGCGATCGTCCCCAGTCTCCTGACCGAGCGCCTCGTCGAGCGGCCGATCCGGTTCTCGAAGCGCTTCGCGCCGTGGCGCGTCGGGCTCGCGCTCGGGGCGGTTCTGATGGTGGCGTCGGCCGGCCTCGCGTTCGGACTGGCCAACACCGCTCCGACGCTGCGCGAGGCAGACGAGGCTGACAACCCGTTCCTCGCCGACTCGATCCAACCGGAGACGGGCGGGGTCCAGGAACCTCCAAGCGATCCTGGCGATCGACCGGTTGCCGGTGAGGTCGCCACGGCTGACGAGAACTCGGACGACGCGACGAATGCAGAGGCCGAAGCGGCGGTGACGGACACGGTGCCGAACGCCGACGGCGCCGCTGTGCCAGGTCTCGCCCGGCTCCAGCTCGGTGCGGAGAGCCTGCTCGACGAAACCGGCGTCCCGCTGCCCAACCCGACGATCGAGTACGAGTTCGACCAGATTTATCCCGAGCCGGGCACGAAGTACGTCCCTCCGGCATTCCGTTGCCGTTCGTCGGTGGAGTCCGAGTCGATCGTCGTCGACTGCAACGTCGACGCCGGGCCGGAGCGCCCGCGCCTCGCTCTCGTCGGCGACTCGCACGCCCTGCAGTGGATGCCGATCGTCCAGGACATCGCGATTCGCAACAACTGGTCGATCGATTTCTACCTCAAGGCCGCGTGTGCGCTCAACGTTGCGGAGCGGAGCCCGAGCTGTGGCGCCTGGATCACCAAGGTGCAGGCCGAGCTCGTCGAGGATCCGCCGGACTTCATTCTGCTGTCGGGCGGCGATCCCTGGCTCGACTCCGAGAGTGAGCGGGACCGGGTGACGCAGGGCTATGTCGATGCCTGGCAGCCCTTGCGTCAGACCGACTCGCAGCTCGTCGTCATCGCCGACTCGCCTCGCCCCGACAAGGACATCAGGGAATGCGTCTTCGACAACGGTTCGAACCTGCGCAGCTGCTCGTTCGACCAGGAGGAAGCGCAGCGTTCCGGGGCCAACCTGGAGGCAGCTACGCAGCCGGACGACGTCACCCTCGATCTCGCAGATCTGATCTGCCCAGTCGACCCGTGTCCGGCCGTCATCGGACAGGTCGTCGTGTTCCGCGACTCGAACCACCTCTCGCAGGAGTACGTCCGCACGCTCGAGCGCCCATTTGAGCAGCGCTTGAGCGAAATCGTGGCGGCGGCGGCAGCGGACGCGTAGATCCCGATCCGAGACGAATCGACCTCGACTCGCTCGCCGCGATCTGATCAACTGACCAGCGATGGAACTGCCCGACTTCCACATCCCGCACGCCGAGAAGATCGAGTGGATGATCGAGACGAACGGCTGGGCGCTCGAGCCGGTCGAGGCGGATCCGCTCACCGATCCACCGACGCCGGCGTACGCCTACTCGATCGGGATGCCGGCGGCGGTCGGATTTCCCGACGTCGCGGTGTTCGGGCTGACACCGGTCGCCGCGAACGGGCTGGTGACCCTCGTCGCCGACGCGTGTCGCGGCGGCACGCAGATCCCGCTCGGCGTCGAGCTCGTCGGGTTGCTCGACAACGAACTCCGGTGCTGTTTCGCGCCGATCGACACCGCGGAGCATGCCGCACTCTTCGCGACGGCGGCGGCGTGGTACCGCGGCGAGCCGTTCGAGATCGTGCAACTGTTGTTCCCCGACCGCAACGGGTTCCTCCCGTACGAGGCGGGCTACGAGCAGCGGATGCGCTTCGCCCAACCGATCGTCGGCCGTCTCGGCTGACCCCCGCGGTCCGTTGCGGTGAGAGGTGAGAGCACCTGTGCCGCTCACCTCTCACCGGACGGCCGCGCACCCCGCCTGCGGTGAGAGTTGGGAGGACCTGTGCCTCTCACCTCTCACCGCAAGGGCGGAAGGGGGGAACCCACCGGGAAGAGCGCGCCGAGCTCCTGGTAGATTCGACGTCCGACCCATCGGCGACGCGCCCCATGACTGTTTCGAACGAGCTCCCAGCAAGTGGCGCCTGGCGGCCCGGCGACGAACCGGGCCGGCGGCAGTTCTTCACGTTCGCCACCGATCGCCGGTTCGCGCTCGACTCCGGCGCGACGCTGTCCGACGTCGTCATCGCCTACGAGACCTGGGGGCGGCTCGACGCCGACGCCTCGAACGCCGTGCTGCTGTGCCACGCGTGGACCGGCGACAGCCACGCGGCGGGCCCCGCAGGCCGCGGGCACTCGCAACCCGGCTGGTGGGACGACACCGTCGGCCCCGGCCTGCCGATCGACACCGACAAGTACTTCGTCGTGTGTGCCAACGTGCTCGGCGGGTGCCAGGGCTCGACCGGGCCCGCGTCGCCGCACCCGATCGACGGGCGGCCGTACGGATCGCGATTTCCCGTCGTGACGATCCGCGACATGGTGCGCGCGCAGGTCCGCCTTGCCGACCACCTCGGGATCGAGCGGTGGATGTCGGTCGTCGGTGGCTCGATGGGTGGGATGCAGGCGCTCGAGTGGGCAGTGATGTACCCCCGCCGCGTCGGTTCGATCGTGCCGATCGCGACGTGCATGCAGGCGACCGCGCAGCAGATCGCGTGGGGCGCGATCGGCCGCCGGGCGATCGGGCTCGACCCGAAGTGGCGCGGTGGCGACTACTACGACGCGGCGGCCGGAGACGGCCCGACCGAAGGGCTCGCGATCGCCCGCATGGTCGCCCAGGTCACGTTTCGCAGCGACAACGTCTTCACGGACCGCTTCGGCCGGGACCTGTCGGACAAGGCGACGATCGGTGACACATTCGGGATGTGGCAGCAGTTCGAGGTGGAGCGGTACCTCGAGCACCACGGCCACAAGATCGCCGTGCGGTTCGACGCCAACAGCTACCTCGCGATCGGCAAGGCGATGGACCTCCACGACGTCGCGCGGGGTCGAGGCAGCCTCGAGCGGGCGATGGCCCGCGTCGCCGCACCGACGCTCACCGTCGGGATCTGGAGCGACATGCTGTACCCGTCGTACCAGCAGCGCCAGCTGCACGAGATCCTGCTCGCATCCGGTGTCGACAGCCGGTACGTCGAGATCGACTCGCCCCACGGCCACGACGCCTTCCTGATCAATGGCGATCAGCTCGCAGAGCCGCTCGAGAAGATGCTCGCCCAGGCGTCCAAGTCGAACAGCTGAGCGCCGCCGGTGCCGGAGGGGTTGGAAGCCGAGATCTGGCGGCGTGCACTCACGACGCTCGCAGGGCGGACGATCGCGTCCGTGTGGGTCGACGAGCGGGTCGGGCCCGGCGAACTCGTCGACGTGCTGCCGGGGTCGACGATCCGCGGCGTGCACCGCCACGGCAAGGTGGTCGTCGTCGACACCGACGCCTCGGCGTTCGGGATGCACTTCGGGATGACCGGGCGCGTCGTCGTCGACGGCGTCGCCCCGATCGACCGGCTCGAGTACGCCTCGGGCGCGGACCGGGCGGAATGGGATCGGCTGAAGGTGTGGACGGTCGACGATGTGGCGGCGTCCCGGCCGCCTGCGATCAGGATGAACGACCCCAGACGGCTGGGGCGGATCAGCATCGAGCCGGACCTCGGACACCTCGGGATCGACATCTTCGACGTCCGGGCGGCGTCACTGCGCGACGCGCTCGCCGGGCGTCGGCTGCCGGTCAAGGCCGCACTGCTCGACCAGCATCTCGTCGCGGGCCTCGGCAATCTCTGTGCCGACGAGGTGCTCTGGTGGTCGGGGCTCGCTCCGCAGCGCCCAGTCGACACACTGGAACCCGCCGAGCTCCGGGCGCTGGCCGGCGCGATCCGCCGGCGGCTCCCGGTGATGCTGCGGCGCGGTGGCAGCACGACCGGCACGCTCGACCCCGATCTTCGGCGCCGGGCCGGGCCGTGCCCGCGCGACGGCACGACGCTCGAGCGGTCGAGGATCGCCGGCCGGACCGCGATGTGGTGTCCGGCGCACCAGCGCTGACCGCACCGTGGAACCGGTCTGCGTCCGGGCGGGCCTCCTCTGGCACACTCTCCCCGTGACATTCGCCGGATCGTTCGCACGTGCCGCGGGGGATCCCGGCGCGACGCGCGTCGTCTACGCGATCGTCGCGGCGCTCGCGCTGATCGGCGTCGCGCTGGTGTTCCTCGCCGTGTGGGTGATCAAGCAGACGCGGCCGGAGCCCGAGTTGCTCGCCCCGCTCGAACGGATGAGCGACCGTGCCTGGCGCAAGCAGGACCCCGCGCAGAAGCGCCGGGCGCTCGACGAGGTCCGCCCGCCAGGTGCCGAACCGGTCACGCGCGAACCCGACCCGCCCGAGCGCGACGACGAGTTCGACCAGCGGGTCCCGGCGATCGCCCGTTTCGACGATCTCGTCGACCGGCCCGACGTCGACCCGGCGAGTGACGCTGTCGCCGAGGACGTCGTCGAACGTCTCGACGGTGACGAGCTCACCGACGACGACGAGGTGGCCGAGGCGAACAGGGCCGCCGACGGCGATGCCGGCGTGGCGAACACGGCCGACGCCGACGAGATCGCCGCCGACGAGGTGGCCGAGGACGAAGCACAGGTCGAGCAGTAACATCGGGCCGTGGCAACTCTCGACCTCGACGCGATGATCAACCGCTTCCGCGAACGGGCCAAGGCGGTCAAGAAACGTCCGCTGCCGCCCGTCGCGGGTGACGAGCGCATGCAGTTCCTCGAACAGCAGCAGATCGATTTCCAGGACTTCGCGCTGATCGGTGACGCCGAGGCGACCGTCGAAGACGGCATCCTGACGCTGCGCGTCGACCTCCGGCCCGCCGATCAGCGCTGACCGCCCGGTCACTGCCCGGTCACTGCCCGGTGACCGCCCGACCGTCCTGATCGGCGTGTCCGATCCGGGCAACGGACTGCTAGATTTGGTCGCCCACGCGGATGTGGCTCAGTTGGTAGAGCGCAACCTTGCCAAGGTTGAGGTCGCCGGTTCGATCCCGGTCATCCGCTCCAGAAGCTCCCGGTTCCACGCCGGGGGCTTCTTCGCTTTTCGGCCTCGTCGCGCCGGTCGGCACCGCGCTCGGATCCCCGCGGGCGCCGTGTCCAGGGGGTCCCGGGAGTCGGCGGATTTTCGGCGTAGGATCGACGTTCCGCCCGAAAGGATCGCCGCATGTCCTCGAATTCCGTCCTGACGCATCGCAACGTCGGGGTGCTCTCCATCCAAGCCGTCGAAGCGCCCGAAATCGTCACCTCGGCATGGATCGACGAGCAGCTCGCCGTCACCTACGAACGCACCGGGATGCGCGCCGGCACGCTGTCGGACCTCGCGGGCATCGAGTCGCGGCGGTGGTGGCCGGAGGACGTCACGTTCGACCGCGCCGCGGCACTCGCGGGCAAGCAGGCGATCGGCGAGTCCGGCATCGACCCGTCCCGCATCGGGATGCTGATCTCGACGTCGGTCTGCAAGCACCACCTCGAGCCGTCGGTCGCCTGCTCGGTCCACCACCAGCTCGGGTTGCCCGCGAGCTGCCTCAACTTCGACGTCGGCAACGCCTGCCTCGCATTCGTCAACGGCATGCAGATCGCGGCGGCGGCGATCGACTCCGGCGCGATCGACTACGCACTGATCGTCGACGGTGAAGGCAGCCGGTACACCCAGGAGCAGACGATCAAGCGGCTCCAGCAGCCGACGACCGAGGCGTCGGACATCTTCGCCGAGTTCGCGTCGCTGACCCTCGGGTCCGGTTCGGCGGCGGCGATCCTCTGCCGGATGGACCAGCACCCGGAGGCCCACCGCCTCGTCGGCGGCGTCGCCCGAGCTGGCACCGAACACAACACGCTGTGCGTCGGCGATCTGGACGCGATGTACACCGACACCCACGCGCTGCTGATCGCCGGGCTCGATCTCGCGGAAGCGGCCTGGAAGAACGCCGGCACCGACTTCGACTGGGAGTCCGGGATGGACTGGTACATCGTCCACCAGGTCAGCTCGGTACACACCCGTCTCCTCTGCGAGCGGCTCGGCATCGACCACAAGCGGGCGCCGCAGACGTTCCCCACGAACGGCAACGTCGGCCCCGCCGCGATCCCGATGACGCTCGCGAGCGTCGCCGACCGGATCGCCCCCGGCGAGCGGGTGCTGCTGATGGGGATCGGCTCGGGGTTGAACACGAGCTACACCGAACTCGTCTGGTGAGTCGTCGCGGCGGCGAGACGTGGATTCCCGATCCGCCGACCGCATCCGAGCTGCGGTCGTGGGATCTCGATCCGGCATGGTCACGCACGTTCGACGTGCCCGGCCACGACGGGGTCACCCGCCGCTGGCACGTCCTCGACTCCGCCCCGGCCGAACCCTCGGCGACCGTCGTGTGCGTGCACGGCAACCCGACCTGGGCGTACGCGTGGGCGACGTTCCTGCGGGCCTTCGGCGATCGCTTCCGGGTCGTCGCCGTCGATCAGTTGGGCATGGGCTTCAGCGAACGGACCGGGCTGCGTCGTTACGCCGAGCGCGTCCGCGACCTCGGGGACGTCATCGACTCGCTGGAGATCGACGATCGGATGCCGCTCGTCGTCGCCGCGCACGACTGGGGCGGCGCCGTCGCGATGGGGTGGGCCGTCGAGCACGCCGACCGGGTCGCCGGGATGGTGCTCTGCAACACCGGGATCGCCGTGCCCGACGGACGCCGCGCCCCGAAGCTGATCCGGCTCGCGGCGTCGGCACCGCTGCGGGACGTCGTCTGTCGTCGCACCCCGGTGTTCGTCGGCGGGACGACCCTGCTGTCCGGTCGCAAGATCTCGGGTCGGGATCGCCGCGCGTTCCGGGCGCCGTACCGCTCCGCCGCCTCACGCGCGGCGATCGCCGACTTCGTCGGTGACGTCCCGCTGCGCCGCGGTGTCGGCCACCCCTCCGAC
>JAHEKY010000192.1 GCA_024644465.1 Ilumatobacteraceae bacterium
TGGTCATGGCGTTGTCTCCTCGACGTGGGTGGCGAGGCCGGCGAGC
This sequence comes from Ilumatobacteraceae bacterium, assembly GCA_024644465.1. Classification (GTDB taxonomy): domain Bacteria; phylum Actinomycetota; class Acidimicrobiia; order Acidimicrobiales; family Ilumatobacteraceae; genus Ilumatobacter_A. The sequence continues at coordinate 47 of JAHEKY010000192.1, forward strand.
ATCTCGTCGGCCGCCTCGCCCAGCTTGCGCCCGACGATCTTGGCGATCAGCCGCTGTGGCGGGCGCGGGCCGGCGTCGATCGCGCTCGTCAGCGTGACGACGGTGCCATCGTCGTGCGGCGCGATGCGCCAGGCGCTGACGACCGATCGCACCACCTTCGGCAGCCCGGTGATCTCGTAGCTCAGCTCCTGGTTCGGTTCCCACGAGCGGACCGTCTCGACGAGCGTCGTGCGGCCCGACTGGATTCGCCGCTCGGCGCCGACCCCGGACTCCTGTTCGGACAGCAGGCACGAGTGGTCGACGTTCGGGGCCCAGGCGACGATGCCGCCGTAGTCGGCCAGCAGCGTCCAAACCACGTCGGGTGAGGCGGCGACGGTTCGTCGCCGTTCGACTTCTGTCATCGGACCCTCCGTTCGCGTCCCGCGGGCATCCAGTTCGGTCCCGCAGTCTCGTCGATGCGGGCGATGAGTCGATCACCGAACGGCTCGACGAGATCGAGGAACTGTTCGGTGCGCCGCTCGCCGAGTGACCGCCACGCGGCGGCCGACAGCTCGTCGAGGCGATCTTCGAGGACTTGCCGATACGCGATGCCGCGCTCGTCGACCGCTCCGTCGGTGGCCAGGCCGCGTCGTTCGAGCTCGGCGTAGCCGGCGGCGAGGGCCTCGTCATCGGCACCGCGGCTGCGCGGCAGCCAGTCGTCGTCGTAGTCGCGCCACGCGCCGTCGAGGATGCCACACGCCACCTGACCGACGTCCTCGGCGAGCTGGATGGCCCAGTGGGTGTCGCCGCGCCACTCACGGATGCAGTCGACGGCGTGCCATGCCGCCAGCAGCGGATCGTCGGGACGCGGCCGGCTGCGCACCGTCGCGAAGAACACCCGGCCGCTGGCCGCCAACGAGTCGGCGGCGGCCCACAGCGGCTCGGCGAGTTCGGCCAGCCCGTCGCAGATCTCCGGGACGTACTGTCGCAGACCGGCGACGACGCCGGCGTCGCGAGCGGCTGCCGCCGCCTCGAAGGTGGTTGTGGCGCGGCAGTTGTCGAGGCTCACTGCGATGAAGTCGGGGTTGATCGAATAGAACGCAGCGACGACCGCGTCGTTGCCCGCATCAGCGAGCGGAGCACCGCGCGTGGCGACGTAGTAGCTGAACGCGTCGGGGCCCAGCGCGGTGTAGTGGTCGATCGCGACCGGGTCCCAGTAGATCCACCCGACGAGGCGGTGGGACGCAACGCCGGCCCGGCGGGACAGATCGAGCCAGTCGGTCACCACATCAGCCGATCACGTCGACGAGGAGCTGGGCGAGTTGTGGCGCAGCGTCCTCCTGGAAGAAGTGAGCGGCGCCCTCGATCGTCACGTGAGGTTGGCCCTGTGCGCCGGGAACGAGGGCGAGGAACGGGGCGTCGCCGCCGGCCGTGACCGGGTCGCTGTCGCTGAAGCAGCAGACGAACGGCTTCTCCCACTGCTTGAAGACGTCCCAGGCAGCCCGGTTGGCGTCACTCGCCGGGTCGTCGGCGCGGGTCGGCACGAGGGTCGGGAAGATCCGGGCGCCCGCTTTGTACGTGTCGTCGGGGAACGGCGCGTCGTACGCCGCGACCTCGTCGTCCGACAGCTCGGTGGTGGTCGCGCTCTGGATCAGGAACCCGACGTCGAAGACCGGCGTCTCCTGGCTGAACTTCTGCCACGCCATGAACGCGTCGCTCGGCTTGCCGGCGCCGGTCGGCAGCCCGGTGTTGCCGATGACGACGCGGGCAAATCGGTCGGGGTGGTCGGCGACGACGCGCAGGCCGACGAGACCGCCCCAGTCCTGACCGAAGAACGTCGCATCGGTCAGGTCGAGGTGGCCGACGAGCAGCTCGGACATCCACGCGACGTGGCGGGCGTAGGTGTAATCGGACTGCTCGGTCGGTTTGTCGCTCTTGCCGAACCCGACGAGGTCGGGGACGACGCACCGGTGCCCGGCCGCGACGAGCGCAGGGATCATCTTGCGGTACAGGTAACTCCACGACGGCTCGCCGTGCAGCAGCACGATCGGCGCGGCGTCGGCGGGGCCCTCGTCGAGGTAGTGGACGCGTAGCGAGCCGTCCGGGTTCTCGGCATCCTGGTCGGAGATGTCCGCGTAGTGCGGCGCGAACGGGTAGTCGGGCAGGTCGGCGAATCGTTCGTCCGGTGTACGCAGTGTCTTCATGGTCAGCTTCCTTTGACTTCGATGCGGTGGAGGTCGTCGCCGAGTTCGATCGTGCCGGCGAAGTGTTCCGCGCCGAGCGCCTTCCAGTCGGCGCCGTCGCCGCCGGTGGGGATCGGCGGGACGTAGTGGGTGTACACCAGCGTGTCGACGCCGCCGCGGGTTGCGGTCTGCGCCGCTTCCTCGGGCGACGAGTGGTAGTCGAGGGTGTCCTGCATCCGCTGCATCGGCACGTTGGCGATGACGTCCTTGCGGATCACGGTGTGCACGAGGGCGTCCGCGCCGACGCACAGCGAGTCGAGACCCGCGCACGGGACGGTGTCGCCGG
>JAHEKY010000193.1 GCA_024644465.1 Ilumatobacteraceae bacterium
TGGGCCGTCGACGACGGCGACATCGACTACGAGCCCGACGCGTCCGACTCGATCGCGGCGATCGCGGCGCGGACCGGAGTTCACCCGATCGACCTGATCGTCGACCAGCTGTGCGCGCACGACGGCCACGGCATGATCCTCACGCCGTTCTTCAACTATGCCTACGGCGACCTCTCGTTCCAGTACGAGGCCCACCAGCACCCGGCGACGCGGATGGGCCTCGCCGACGCAGGTGCCCACTGCCGGGTGATCTGCGACGGGGGCACGCCGACGTTCATGCTGACCCACTGGACGCGTGACCGTCGCCGCGGCCCGACGCTGCCGCTCGAACACATCGTGCACCGCCAGACGCGCCAGACCGCCGAGCTCTACGGCCTGCGCGATCGCGGCCTCGTCGCGCCCGGCCTGCGTGCGGATCTGAACCTGATCGACTACGACCGCCTCACGTTCGGCCCGCCGCGGATGGCGTACGACCTCCCCGGCGGCGCCCGTCGACTCGTGCAGAAGGCGCAGGGCTACGTCGCGACGTTCGTCGACGGCGTTCAGACCGTCGCCGACGACGAGTTCACCGGCGAGTTGCCGGGCCGGCTGATTCGCGGTCCGCGTTGAGACCACGATGACCGACACGACACCGCGCCGCCCCCATGTCGTGGTCGTCGGCTGCGGGTTCGGTGGGCTCGCCGCGACACGGGCGTTGGCCGGCGTCGATGTCGACGTCACCGTCATCGACCGGGAGAACCACCACACGTTCCAGCCGTTGCTGTACCAGGTTGCGACTGCCGGACTGAACCCGTCCGACATCGCCCAGCCGATCCGCCACATCGTCCGCAAGCAGGACAACGCGCGGGTGCTGCTCGGCGAAGTCGTCGACGTCGACCTCGCCGGTGACACGGTACGGACGTCGCGCGACCCGATCGAATACGACTACCTCGTGCTCGCGACCGGCGCGACGCACTCGTACTTCGGCAATGACGAGTGGGCGGAGGTGGCGCCCGGACTGAAGACGATCGACGACGCGCTCGAGATCCGGCGCCGCATCCTGCTCGCCTTCGAGCGCGCCGAGTCGACGACCGATCCGGCCGAGCGCGATCGTCTGATGACGTTCGTGATCGTCGGCGCGGGACCGACCGGCGTCGAGCTCGCGGGTGCCGTCAAGGAGATCGCGACCGTCACGCTGCGTGACGACTTCCGGCTGATCGACACGACGACGAGCCGCGTCGTGCTCGTCGAGGCCGGGCCCCGCGTGCTCCCGGCCTTCCCCGAGAAGCTGTCGGCATCGGCCGAGCGCCAGCTCGCCAAGCTCGGCGTCGAGGTGCGGACGTCGACACCGGTCACCGACATCGACGTCGATGGGGTCACGACCGAGACGGGATCGATCCCGGCGGCGACGGTGCTGTGGGGCGCCGGCGTCGCGGCGTCACCGCTCGGGCAGGCGGTGACCGAACGGACCGACCGCGCCGGTCGCGTCCCGGTGACGTCCGAGCTGACCGTCGACGGGCACCCGAACGTGTTCGTCATCGGCGACCTCGCCGCCGCCGAGTCCGAGGGCTCGGACGTGCCGGGCGTCGCGCCCGCTGCACAGCAGGGAGGACGGCACGTGGCCCGCTGTATCGGGGCCGACCTCGACGGCACCCCACGTCCGGTCTTCGTCTACGAGGACAAGGGGTCGCTCGCCACGATCGGCCGGTCGAAGGCGGTTGCCGACCTGGGGCCCCGGCTCCGCTTCGGCGGGTACCTGGCCTGGCTGATCTGGTGGGCGGTGCACATCATGACGCTGATCGACTTCCGCTCGAAGTTCAGCGCCTTGGCCAGCTGGGGGTGGCAGTACCTGACCGGCCGCCGGATCGCTCGGCTGATCACCGGGACGGCCCACCGCGAGCCGGGGTGAACCGTCGACCAGGCATGGTCACAGCGACGCTGACACACTGACGAGGTGGACGCCGACGAGATGAAGGTGTGGTTCATCACCGGCGCGAGCCGCGGGATGGGGGTGGCGTTCGCGCGGGCGGCGCTCGCGGCCGGCGACGCCGTCGTCGCGACCGGTCGTCGGCCGGAGGAGATCGAGAACGCGGTGGGTGGTTCGGACCGGCTGCTCGCGACCGTGCTCGACGTGACGAGTGACGAGGACGCCGCCGCTGCGGCGGCGGCCGCTGTCGAGCGCTTCGGTCGCATCGACGTTCTGGTCAACAACGCTGGTGCGTCGTACAAGGGCTACTTCGAGGAGATGTCGCGCGATCAGGTCGAGCAGCAGCTCGCTGTGAACCTGTCGGGTCCGATGAACGTGACGCGAGCGGTGCTGCCCGTGATGCGACGGCAACGATCGGGTCACATCATCGCGATCTCGTCGGGAGCGGGGCTGATCGGGTTCGAGTACTCGTCGGTGTACGCCGCCTCGAAGGCCGGGTTGGAAGGGTGGATGGCCGCGCTCGCGGCCGAGGTCGAGCCGTTCGGCATCCGGACGACGATCGTCAACCCCGGCTTCTTCCGCACCGGGCTGGCGAGCCCCGAATCGCTGGTGTGGCCCGAAGTGCACATCGAGGACTACGCCGAGCGC
>JAHEKY010000194.1 GCA_024644465.1 Ilumatobacteraceae bacterium
CGCCGGCTGCCGCGGCTGCGCCGGCTGCCGCTGCTCCGGCTCCCGCGCCGCGTCCGAGGGCCGCGCCGGGCGAGCGCGACGACTCGGTCCGCTTGTCGAAGATCCGCCAGCTCACCGGCGACCACATGGTGATGAGCAAGGCGACGAGCCCGCACGCGTTCAGCGTCGTCGAGGTGGACTTCGCCAACGTCGATGTCGTCCGCAACGCCGTGAAGAAGGAGTGGAAGGCCCAGCACGGCTTCAGCCTCACGTACCTCCCGTTCATCTCCCGCGCGGTCATCGACGGTCTCGACGAGTTCCCGCATCTCAACGCAAGCGTCGGTGACAACGAACTGATCGTGCACAACTTCATCGACCTCGGCATCGCCGTCGACCTCGACTACGAAGGCCTGCTCGCACCGGTGCTCCGCGACGCCGAGACGAAGCGGCTCGGCGCGATCGCCACCGAGATCTCCGACCTGGCCGACCGCGCCCGCAACCGCAAGCTGACGCCGGACGAGATCTCGGGGGGCACGTTCACGATCAGCAACAACGGCTCGGCCGGCTCCGTCCTGACGATGCCGATCATCAACCAGCCGCAGGTGGCGATCATCTCGACCGATGCGATCGTGCGCAAGCCGGTCGTCACGACGGGCGCCGACGGGGGCGAGGCGATCGCGATCCACCCGGTCGGCAACCTCGCGATGAGCTGGGATCACCGTGCCTTCGACGGCGCGTACGCCGCAGGCTTCCTGAAGCGGGTCAAGCAGATCCTCGAGACGAAGGACTGGTCGACGGAGCTGTAGTCCGCCGATGCCGCGCCGATGACCTCCGCACTGAGCGTTCGCTGGTTGGGGCGAGTGCCCTACCGCGAGGCGCTCGCGGTGCAGACGGCACTGTTCGAACACGGCAACCGACAGCACCTCCTGCTGCTCGAGCATCCACACGTCTTCACGCATGGCCTGCGGGCAGATCTCGCGGCAAACGTTCGTTGCGAGCCGAGCGCGGTCGGCGCCGAGCTCGTCGCGATCAAGCGCGGCGGCGACGTCACCTATCACGGCCCGGGCCAGCTCGTCGGGTATCCGATCCTCAACCTCGACAATCGGCTGGGCGCAGCTGCGCACGTCTGTGGCGTCGAGGGTGTCGTGATCGACGCGCTGACCGAACTGGGCGTGACCGGTGCCGGACGGCTCGACGGGTACGCGGGCGTCTGGCTCGACCCCGGCACTGACCGGGAACGCAAGATCTGTGCGGTCGGCGTGCGCCTGAAGCAGGGTCGCACGATGCACGGGTTCGCGCTGAACGTCACGACCGACATGCGGTACCTGCGCGAGTACATCGTGCCGTGCGGAATCGGCCACAAGGCGGTCACGTCGCTCGCCGAGGAAGGCGTCGACGTGTCGATGCGCGATGTCGCCGACGTGATCGCCCGCCACGCGGCCCGCCGATGGGCGGCGGGGGAGTTCGAGCGCCAGGACGTCGCGTGGAAGCACGCCGCCGACGGGCGCGACCTGTCCGCGTTCTCACGTGGGGAGGGCCCCGGCGAATCGCCGGTTGCGAATCGTGCGGCGGCTCGGCTCGAGGACGCCGGTGTCACCGAAGGCCTGTCGATCGGGACACGCAAGCCCGAGTGGCTCCGCCCGAAGGTGCGTCTCGGCGACGAGGCGATGCAACTGAAGCGCACGATTCGCTCGCTCGATCTCGTCACCGTGTGCGAGGACGCCGGATGCCCGAACCTGTCCGACTGCTGGTCGGACGGCACGGCGACGTTCATGGTGCTCGGCGAGCGGTGTACCCGGGCATGCGGGTTCTGTCTCGTCGACACGCGGTTGCCCGCGCCGCCGGCCGCCGACGAGGCGGTGCGCGTCGCCGAAGCGATCGATCGGATGGCGCTCGACCATGCGGTGTTGACGATGGTCGCCCGGGACGACCTCGCCGACGGCGGAATGGCCCACGTCGCCGAGTGCGTCACCACGATCCGGCGGCGTCGGCCGACCGCATGCATCGAGACGCTGATCTCCGATGTCAAGGGTGACGACGCCGCCCTCGAACTGCTCTTGGCAGCTCGACCGGACGTGCTGAACCACAACATGGAAACCGTCGCCCGCTTGCAGCGCGCCGTCCGGCCGTCAGCGGGCTATGCCCGGTCGCTGTCGGTGCTGGCGAGGGCGAAGGCGGCGGGTCTCGTCACGAAATCCGGATTCATGGTCGGGCTCGGCGAGTCCGACGACGAGGTCGTCGGCCTGCTCGGGGACCTCGCGGAGATCGGTGTCGACATCGTGACGATCGGCCAGTACCTCCGGCCGACCTCGCACCACCTCCCGGTGGCGCGATACGCCGAGCCGGCCGAGTTCGAACGGTGGAAGCGGATCGGCGAGTCGCTCGGCATCGGCCACGTCGAAGCGAGCCCGCTGACCCGCTCGAGCTACCACGCCAAGGCCGCGGCCGACGCGGTCGACGCCCCGGTGGCCACGCCGGTCGTGCTCGCCGACCACTGATCAGCCGGCGACCGCGTGCGGCGCCGGCCGGCGACCCGGTCAGATCGGTGTCGTGGCGTCGGCGACGGTCGTGA
>JAHEKY010000195.1 GCA_024644465.1 Ilumatobacteraceae bacterium
CGGGTCGTGCATGTCAGTGGGCGAACATCACGTGGCGGACGGCGGTGAACGACTCCAGCGAGAACACCGACATGTCGCAGCCGGTGCCCGAACCCTTCATCGCGGCCCACGGCATCTCCGGTGTGGCGACGCCGTGGGTGTTGACCCAGGTGAACCCGTAGCGCAGCCGGCTGGTGACGTCCATCGCGCGCCCGGTGTCGGCGGTCCACACCGACGAGGCGAGGCCGTACCTCCCGGCATTGGCGGCCGCGACGGCTTCGTCGGCGTCCGCAAAGCGCGACACCGACACGACCGGGCCGAACACCTCGCTGCACGCGATCTCGGCGTCGTTGTCGGCGTCGGCCACGACGGTCGGCGCATAGAAGTACCCGGGACCGTCCGCGGCGGCGCCGCCGGTCACGACCTCCGCGCCTGCACGAGCGCGGTCGACGAACCCGGCGACACGGTCGCGGTGCGCGGAACTGACGAGCGGGCCCATCTCGACCCCGTCGGCGCGCGGGTGACCGACCGCGACGTCGGAGACCGCTGTGCCGAGTGCGGAGACGAGATCGTCGTAGATGTTCGACTGCGCCATGATCCGGCACGGCTGGGCGCAGTCCTGCCCTGCATTGAAGAACGACCCCTCGCGGATCGTCTGCACGACAGCGTCGAGGTCGGCGTCGTCGAACACGATCACCGGCGCCTTGCCGCCCAACTCGAGGTGGACGTGGCGGATCTGCTGCGACGCCGCACGCATCGCGGCCATGCCGGTTGCGGGCGAGCCGGTGATGCTGATCGCTTCCACCGCGGCCGAGTTGATCAGCCGTTCGCCGACGGTCGGGCCGTCGCCGTGGACGACATTGACGACGCCGGGCGGGACCACGTCGGCGAGCAGTGCCGCGAGGCGCAGCGTCGACAGCGGCGTGATCTCGGACGGCTTGAGCACGACGGTGCACCCCGCGGCCAGCGGGGCGGCGAGCTTCCACGCGGCCATCATCAGCGGGTAGTTCCACGGGGCGATCGCGGCGACCGGGCCGATCGGGTCGCGGCGGATCATCGACGTGTGCGCCTCGACGTACTCGCCGGCGGCGACACCGGATATCGTTCGCGCCGCACCGGCCATGAACCGGTAGGTGTCGATCGTCAGCGGCATCTCGTCGTCGTGCGCGGACGGCCACGGCTTGCCGACGTCGAGCGACTCGAGCGCCGCGAGTTCCGCGCTGTGCTCCTCGATCAGGTCCGCGATCGTGTGCAACAGGGCCGAGCGTTCGGCGGGTGTCGTCCGCGAGTACGTGGAGAACGCCCGGGCCGCCGCTGCGGTCGCTGCGTCGACCTGTCCCGCGCTCGCCGTCGCGATCGTCGCGATCACGTCGCCGATGGCCGGGTCGACGACGTCACTCGACGCCCCGGCACCGTCGACGAGCTCACCGCCGACGAGCAACTGCGTCGCCGTGATGTCGACCCCGTCGGAGCCGGCAGCCGGTTCAGAAGTTGACATGGTCGGCTCCCTTCAGGCCAAGGCGTTCACGCGCCTGGGCGGGTGTGGCGACCCGGAGACCGAGGGCTTCGACGATCGTGCGGATCTTCTCGACCTGCGCGGCGTTCGACGGCGTCAGCTGGCCGGGCCCGATGTACAAGCTGTCCTCCATCCCGACGCGCAGATTGCCGCCGAGCATCGCTGCCTGGGTGGCGAACGACATCTGGTGACGGCCGGCGGCAAGCACCGACCACTCGTACGAGTCGCCGAACAGCTTGTCGGCGATCGTGTGCATGTGCATCAGGTTGTCGAGGTCGGCGCCGACGCCGCCGAGCACGCCGAAGACCATCTGCACGAAAAACGGCGGTTCGATCCAGCCCTGGTCGATCAGCCACGACAGGTTGTAGAGGTGGCCGAGGTCGTAGCACTCGAACTCGAAGCGCGTGCCGTGACCCTGGCCGAGTTCCTTCACGATGTACTCGAGGTCGGCGAACGTGTTGCGGAAGATGAAGTCGCGAGTCATCTCCAGGAACTCCGGTTCCCAGTCGTGCTGCCAGTCGCGGTACTTGTCGAGCATCGGGAACAGCCCGAAGTTCAGCGAGCCGACGTTGAGCGACGCCATCTCGGGCGAGGTCGTCGTCGCCGCGAGCAGTCGCTCCTCGCGGGTCATCCCGAGGCCGCCGCCGGTCGACACGTTGATCACCGCGTCGCACGCCCCCTTGATCTTCGGCAGGAACTCCTGGAACAGCTCGGGCCGCGGGTCGGGCTTGCCCGTCTCGGGGTCGCGAGCGTGGAGGTGGATGATCGATGCGCCCGCCTCGGCCGCGCCGATCGACGCCTCGGCGATCTGGTCGGGCGTGATCGGCAGCGTCGACGACATCGTCGGCGTGTGGATGCCGCCAGTCGGCGCGCACGTGATGATCACCGGGTTGTTCGCCATGGGTGTCAGAACCTCATCTGTTGGACTTGTGCGGAGATGCCGCCGTCGAGCACCCAGAGCTGGCCGGTCGCGTAGCGGGCCTCGTCGGACGCCAACCAGTTGACGAGGTTCGCCATGTCGGTCGGCGTGCCGATCGTGCGCAGCGGGTGCA
>JAHEKY010000105.1 GCA_024644465.1 Ilumatobacteraceae bacterium
CGACGAAGTTGTCGATGATCTTCTCGACCTCTTGCTTGACGATCACACCGTTGTTCGTGCCGTCCGTCCAGTCGTCGTCGACCGAGCCCGAGTTGTCGACGATGATCGACACGTTGCCGCCACAGCGGCTGGGGGGCGACAGCGGGTCGGCGTACGCAGGGTTGTCGGCGTCGGGCAGGATGCTGCCGGGGCCGAGACCGGCGCCACCGGTGACGAACTGGTCGCCACTCTGGAAGAAGACGGTGATGTTCTCGCCGGCCTCGCGCAGCACGACCGGGTTGCGGCTCGTCATGTCGACGGCGTGATCGGGCACGTCGACGCCTTCGACCCAACCGGGCGGCGGCGCCGGCAGGGAGTGGGCGACGCCGACCTGGGCGACGGTCTCGCTCGGTGTGCCGAAGTTGCGGATCTCGTAGCGGACGAGCTGCCATTCGGACCCGTCGGACGACTCCTGGTAGCGGTACGCAACGTAGATGTCGGGCGCGGAGGGCGACGTCAGATCGACGCGCCGGATCGTCACGACGTTCGTGCCGGGGAGCACGGTGGGTGGCGACGCAGGCTGGTGATCGGGGTCCTTGTTGAGCGACTTCGACGAGGCGAGGTCGATCGGCAGCCACGTCTGGACGAACGAGACGTCCTTCGACTCGGCGATGCGATCCTGGGCCGGCTTCTGGGAGCGGATGACGACCGAGAAGGCCATCGACAGCGTGCTCACGAGGATGCCGCTGATCACCAGGGCGATCAGCGTCTCCGGCAGCGTGAAGCCGGCGTCGCGGTTGGGCGCTCGGAGTCTCATGTTCAGTTCCCTCGGTTCCGGACGTCGGAGATGACGACGTCGATTGCTCGTGAATATCCGCTCTCGGCGGCGGTGGCCCGAACACGGACCAGCTGCATCGCCTTCGCCGTGGACAGGAAGACGAGGCCGTCACAGTCCTCGTCGCCGATCCCGTTCGTCGACGACCAGTCGCCGACGTCGGGGTCCCAGAACTTGACGGACTCGATCTGGACGGTCGACGGCTCCCAGCCGACCGATGCGGCGCCGGCCTGGGCGAACTGCTCGTAACTGTTGAGCCCGCTCACGTCGGGACACGGGATGAGCGTGACGCCGCCGAGTTGGTCGGCAGCACCACCCAGCACCGCTTCGACGCCGGCCTGTTCGTCACTGAACGCGGACGACTGGATCATCACGCGGGTGGCGACGAGCACCGCGCTGACGACCGTTCCGAGGAGGATCATCGCGATCAGCACCTCGAGCAGCGTGTTGCCGCGGTCCGGGTGCTGCGCAGCGCGCACGGAGACGTCCTGTGGATCCATACACCGAGGCATCGGGGCAGGTGGGCGGTGACTTGAGCCTGCCCAGGTCAGATCCCCGCAAAGTCTGCGACCACCGACTTGACATTGGTGGACCCGGGTTTCGCCGATTCGCGGCCACCCCGGCGAGCCGGCTGCTTCCGGCGCCTGTCCACCGGTCGTGCAGCACGACCCCACGGGACCGGCACCGGGTCGCAGCGAGGGTCAAGACCGTGCAAATTCAAGGAATCGTCTGGACGCGCCCGGGTGCGTCGTGGACGGTCGACGCTGGCACAATCGGTCGGTGAACCGAACGTCGTCCCGCTCCGGCCCGCTCGCCGACCTTCGGGTCATCGACATGTCGACGGTCCTCGCGGGGCCGAACTGCGCCCGCTATCTCGCCGACTTCGGAGCAGACGTCATCAAGGTCGAGCGGCCGGGTGGCGACAGCCTGCGGAACATGGCGTGGCGCGACCCGCGCGACGGCGAGGGCCTGTGGTGGAAGCTGGTCAACCGGAACAAGCGCACCATCGTGCTCGACATCAAGGACGCCGCCGACCGCGACACGCTCCTGGAACTGATCGACGAGGCACACGTCCTGATCGAGAACTCGCGTCCGGGCGCGCTCGAGCGCCTCGACCTCGGCCCCGACGACCTGCTCGCCCGCAACCCGCAACTCGTGATCACCCGCATCACCGGCTTCGGCCAGGACGGCCCGTATGCATCTCGCGCCGGGTTCGCGACGATCGCAGAGGCGATGTCCGGCCTCGTCGCCCTCAGCGGCGAACCGGACGGCCAGCCGCTCCCACCACCGGTCGCGCTGACCGACGAGGTCACGGGGCTCGCCGCCGCGTTCGCCACGATGGTCGCGCTCCACTCCGGCGTCGGACAGGTCGTCGACTCCAACCTGCTCGAGACGATGTTCCAGATGATGGGTCCACTCGTGTCGGTCTTCGGCCTCACCGGTGAACAGCAGCCACGACTGGGCGCCGGCCTGCCGTACACCGTTCCGCGCGGCACGTACCGGTGCCGTGACGGCCACTGGGTCGCAGCATCGACGAGCAGCGATTCGGTCGCCGCGCGGGTGATGCAGCTGCTCGGCGTCGGCGACGACCCCCGCTTCGCCACGTTCGAGAGCCGGGCCGAGCACCGACTCGAGCTCGAGGAGATCATGGTCGACTGGTGCGCGCAGCGGACGCGCGACGAAGTCGTCGCCGCGTTCACGGACGCGGACGCGGCGATCGGCCCGGTGCTCGACATGGCCGACATCGCCGCCGACGCCCACTACGCGCATCGGGGTGCCATCGAACTCGTCGACGGCACCCCGATGCAGAGTGTCATTGCTCGGTTGTCGGCCACGCCCGGGAAAATCCGGTGGGCGGGCCGGCCGCTCGACGCCGATGGCGCCGACATCACCTCGGGCGGGTGGGCGTCAGACGACCACCGCTGAGGCGGCGGGGATCAGGCCTGCGCCGGCTCGTCCGGGGACTCGTCGCCGGGGATGACCTTCTCGGCGGCGTCGCTCGCCTTGTCGTACGCGCCCTCGATCTTGTCGGGGATCTTGTCGCTGTGCTTCTCGACCTGATCGTCGACAGCGTCCTTGGCCTTGCCGGCCATTCCCTTCACCTTGTCCAGAAAACCCATGTACTTACTCCTTGTTGTGAGACTGGTCGCACAGGGTAGTGGGTCAGGAGCCGATACCGATGGGACACGACACGCCGGTACCACCGATGCCGCAGTACCCGTTCGGGTTCTTCGCGAGATACTGCTGGTGGTACGGCTCGGCGTAGAAGAACGTCGTCGCGGGGTCGATCAGACCGACCTCGGTCGTGATCTCCCCGTAGCCCTTGTCGTTCAACTGCGCCTGGAACGTGGCCCGGGTCGCCTCGATCGCCGCGACCTGCTGCTCGTTCGTCGCGAAGACGGCGCTGCGATACTGGCTGCCGACGTCGTTGCCCTGCCGCATGCCCTGCGTCGGGTCGTGACCCTCCCAGAACACCTTCAGGATCTGTTCGTACGAGATGACATCGGGGTCGAACACGATGCCGACCGCCTCGGTGTGGCCGGTCCGGCCGGTGCAGGTCTCCTCGTAGGTCGGGTTCGGCGTGAAGCCGCCGGCGTACCCGACGAAGGTCGAGTAGACGCCGTCGAGGGTCCAGAACATCCGCTCGGCACCCCAGAAGCAGCCCATCGCGACGACGGCGACGTCGAAGCCGTCCGGCCACGGACCGACGAGTGGGTTGCCGTTGACGTAGTGCTGGTCGGGGACCGGCATCTGCTGATCGAGACGGCCGGGAAGCGCGTCGGCCTCGGCGACCATGGAAGCGTGCTTGCGGAACAACATGACCCAAGGATACGGCCCCGTCGACGGCCCCCGAACGGCCGGCCCCGTGTTCCGACAAAGTTGTGTCAGACACAACTTTGTCGGATTCGCTACGTTCGGTCGGTGCCGACGATCCGCCCGCTGACGAACGCCGACTTCGACCGGGTACTCGAGATCAACGCGGCGAACGTGCCGGCCGTCGGGCCGATCGACGGAGCGCAGTTGGCGTTCCTCGTCGAGGAGAGCTGCGTGGCGCTCGTCGCCGAGGTCGGTGGGCCGCCGGCGATCACCGTCGCTGGGTTCTGCGTCGTGCTCCCTCCCGGCTCGTCGTACGAGTCGGTCAACTACCGGTGGTTCATGGACCGGTTCGACACCGCGTGGTATCTCGATCGCGTCGCGCTCGACGCGGCGTTCCACGGGCAGGGCATGGGCAGCGAACTGTACGCCGCGGTCGATCGCGAGGTCTCGGCGCGACGTGCCGCCGGGGCGGCCCTCGACCGGCTCACGTTGGAAGTCAACGTCGACCCGCCGAACGTGGCGTCGCTCGCGTTCCATGCCCGGCTCGGCTTCGTCGAAGTCGGCCGGCAGCAGACCCCCTACGGCACCGAGGTCTCTCTGCAGGAGAAGCGGTATTGACCACCGGGCCGACGAAGGTCAGCGGCGGTCCTGCAGAAACCGGAACCGGTCACGGGTGTCGGCGACCACGGCGGTGTCGACGTCGGCGAACAGGATCGTCTCGACACCGGCGGCGCCGACGAGCGTCTCCCCCAACGGATCGATGATCGCACTGTCGCCGATGTAGTCGAGGCCGCCACCCGAGCCGACGCGATTGACCGCGACGACGTAGGCCTGGTTCTCGATGGCCCGAGCCCGGGCGAGCGCCGACCAGTGGGCGCGGCGCGACGCCGGCCAGTTCGCGACCACGAGGTACGCATCCGTGTCGGGCCCGAGCGCCCAGAACTCGTCGGCGAACCGCAGGTCGTAGCAGACGAACAGACTGCACCGCACGCCGCCGATGTCGACGGTGACGAACTCGGCCCCCGCCCGCACGTACCGCTCCTCGCCGGCGTGGGAGAACGGGTGGATCTTGCGGTAGCGGTGCACCGTGCCGTCCGGCCCGGCGAGGACGAACACGTTCGACGGACGCTGATCATCGGCTGGCGCGTCGGGCGCGATCTCGGGGCACGATCCACCGACCCAGAGCCCGTGCTGGGCGGCCTGCGCGGCGAGGAAGCTGCTCGACGGGCCGCCCTCCGGCTCGCCGATGCCCGGCGTGTCGAAGGAGAAGCCGGTCGAGAACGTCTCGGTGAACAGCACGAGTCCCGCGCCGCCCGCCGCAGCCGCTGCCACTCGCGGCGCCAGTGCGGCGAAGTTCGCCTCGCGCTCGTGCCAGACGATGTCGTGTTGCACCGCGGCGACCCGCAGGACGGTCATCGGCCGCCGAAACCGGCCGCCAGCGCCTCGGCCGCGGCGTCGATCACGGACAACTGCTTGCAGTACGCGAAGCGCACCATGTGCCGGCCGAACTCGGGCCGCGCGTAGAACACCTCGTTGGGAACCGCGACGACGCCGCACGCGTGCGGGAGCTCTCGGCAGAACGTCCGCCCATCGCCGCGGGGGTCGACCGAGCGGATGTCGACGGTCGCGAAGTAGCTCGCCTCCGGCACGTACGTCGTGAAGCCGGCGGCGACGAGCCCCTGGACGAGGCGGTCGCGCGCGGCCTCCAGGTTCGCGCGGAGCTGCTCGAAGTAGCTGTCCGGAAGGCGCAGGCCGACGGCGATCGCCGGTTGGAAAGGTGCCCCGTTGACGAAGGACAGGAACTGCTTCGCCGTCCGCGCGGCGGTGACGAGCTCACGCGGGCCCGACATCCAGCCGATCTTCCAACCGGTCGTGTGGAATGTCTTGCCGCCGGACGAGATCGTCAGCGTGCGCTCCGCCATCCCCGGCAGCGTCGACAGCGGGATGTGCGTCCGGCCGTCGAACGGCAGGTGCTCGTACACCTCGTCGGTGACCGCGACGAGTCCCCGGTCGAGCACGACGTCCGCGATCACGTCGAGTTCGTCCCGCGTGAACACCTTGCCGGTCGGGTTGTGCGGCGTGTTCAGGAGGATCAGCTTCGTGCGGTCGGTGACGGCGGCGCGCAGTTCGTCGGGATCGAAGACGTAGTTGCCGTCGGCGTCGGGCGCCAGGAGCACGGGGACGGCCCGCGCACCCGCGAGCGCGATGCACGCCCGGTAGCTGTCGTAGATCGGTTCGAACACGACGACCTCGTCGCCGGCGTCGAGCATCCCGAGGAGCGCGCCCGCCAATGCCTCCGTTGCGCCCGCGGTGACGGCGATCTCCGTGTCGGGATCGAGTTCGATGCCGTAGAAGCGCGACTGGTGTTCGGCGATCGCGGCGCGGAGCACCGGCATGCCGGGCAGCGGCGGATACTGGTTGACGCCGGCGTTGATCGCGTCGATCGCCGCGTCGAGCACTTCGCGCGGGCCATCGGTGTCCGGGAAGCCCTGGCCGAGGTTGATCGCCCCGGTCTCGACGGCGAGTGCGGACATCTCGGCGAAGATCGTCGTTCCGAACCCGGCGAGCTTGCCGGTCATCACGTCCGTCGGTACAGCCACCGTCGGAGTGTACGTGGCCGCTCGGGCGGCGGGAAGCGGCGCGGGCAGCGGCTCAGTGGTTGGCGACGTGGTCGGCGTCCGGAGCGTGGGCGCCGGCACGGCGTCGTTCCGGCCCGAGGTACGACGGGGGTGCGAGTTGCTGTGTGGTCGGAATCGTCTCTGCGAGCCGATGCCCGACGCCGGCGGTCTTTGCCTCGTACATCGCCTCGTCGGCGGCGTGCATCAGGTCCTCGAGTTCGCGGCCGTGCCGCGGGAACAGCGCCGCGCCGATGCTGCCGGTGATCGTCACGTCACCTGCGGCAGGCGACGCGCTGAGTGACGCCGAGATTCGTTCGGCGCTGTCGCGGACCGCGCTCGCGTCCTCGAGGCCGGGGAGCAGGACGACGAACTCGTCGCCACCCCAGCGGCCGACGAGGTCGGTGTCGCGCACGGCGTCGCGCAGCCGATCGGCGCAGGTCTTCAGAACGAGATCGCCGACCTGATGGCCGAGGTTGTCGTTGATCTGCTTGAAGCCGTTGAGGTCGATCAGCATGATGCACAACCCGAGGTTCATCCGGCCCGCCATCTCGATCGCGTCGTCGCTCTCGCGTTCGAACTCGCGCCGGTTGACGAGGCCGGTGAGCTCATCGGTCGTCGCCCGCCGTTCGAGTTGACGGCGCTCGGAGAGGAACGACCACGCGGCGAAGCCGAGCAGCACCGTGCCGAGCGCGAGCAGCGTCCCGTAGACGCCGGGCGAACCGGCGCCCCAGCCGACGCCGCTCGCGACCGCTGCGCTTGCGACGACGGAACCCTCGTCGAACGGCTCGGCGATCGTCGACGCGGCGATGCTGCGGCCGTCGATCAGCCCCAGCTCGTCTCCCTGACCGGTGGTGCCGGCCACCCGCAGCTCGGTTTCGAACCGGGCGATGTCGGCGCGGGCGGCAGGACCGACGAGTGCGTCGAGCCCGATCCGGAGCGTGACGGTCGAGTCACGGTGTGCAGCGACGAGCACGTAGCCGGACCCGGCGATCGCCACCGTTTCTGCCGGTCGCTGTGCCGCCGCGGTCGCCGCTGACGCGTACGCGTCGAGCTGCGTGAGGTCTGCGCCCGAGCATCGCAGGTCGCCGTCCGGGAGCTCGATGCACGCATCCGCGGCGCCGTTGAACGACGCCGTCAGTTCCGCCGGAGGCGTGATCGACGATGCCGCTCCGACGACCGCTCGAGCTCGCAACACCGTGGCCTCGACCGACAATCGGGCCACGGCTGCGGCAGCCTCGACGCGCTCGTCGCGCCGACTGCCGAGTTCGGCGCGCGCATTGATCAATGACGTGACGGTCGCGACGAGCAGGATGACGCTTCCGAACAGCGCGGCGAGCCGGACGAACTTCATCGTCGCGGTTCGGCGGAGGAACTGGTGAGGAAGGCGCGGCCCATGTCGAGATCAAGTGTGGCGCGCGCGTCGCCCCGAAAACGGGCAAAGCCCCCGCCGTGGCGAGGGCTTTGTCTCGCGCGCTCGGAGAGAGTCGAACTCCCAACCGCTTGATCCGTAGTCAAGTGCTCTATCCATTGAGCTACGAGCGCTGGCTTGTTTGTCGGGCCAGTGTAGGCAGATCGGCCTGCGGATCGGACGACCCCGTGGTGGCCGGAGACGGCCGTTCGTCACCGTCGGCAACGCCGGGTGCTCAGAAGCCCCACGGCCCCCAGCCGCCGGCGCGCTGGTAGAGCGCGTACGCGGCCCGGGCATTGGTCTCGGGGTCGAACAGCTGCTGCGAGCTGGTGATGCCGATGTCGTCGAGCCACCCCTGGTGCACTGTCCAGTAGATCTGGAAGATCCCGTAGCAGCAGAAGTTCTGGGCGTACGGGTCGTAGCGGCTCTCGCGGTAGGCGATCTCCAGTGCCCGCTCCTCGAGTTCGTCGGGCCACACGTCGCGGATGATCTGCTGCACGCTGCCCGGCGTGCTGGGCACCGTCGGCGGCGGCGCGGTGGTCGTGGTGGTCGTGGTGGTTGTGGTGGTTGTCGTGCTCGTCGTGGCCGGAGCGGTCGTGGCCGGAGCCGTGGTCGCTGGGGCGGTCGTCGGTGGCGGGGGTGTCGTCGAACCGGCCGGCAGGCAGATCGTCTGGCCCGGGAACAGCGGCGTCGACACGCTCGCGCCGTTCGCCTCGAGGAGTTCGGCGAGCGGCACGCCGGCGCCGTCGGCGAGACGGATCCAGAAGTCGCCTGCGACCACGTCGTAGTCGATGGCGCAGATCCGCTCGACGCGGTCGGCGGGTGTGTCGGCAGCAGCCGGCTGATCGGCAGCCGCGGTCCGCAGCGAGGCGTCGCCGGCCGCTTCGGTAGCGGCCGATGTCGACGGCTCGGCCGGGGCTGCGGGCTGCTCGGTGACCTCCGGCGCGGGTTCCGCCGCGGCGGCTCCGTCGTCGCCGACGGGTGCCGCGGTCTCCGGTGCGGCGGTCTCCGGTGCGGCGGTCACTGCGGCGTCGGTCGCCGCGGGCGCCTCGTCGCCGACGGTTGCGGGTGCGGCGATCGGAGGTGCGGATTCGGTCGCGGGTGGCGCCGTGACGGTGGCCGGCGAGGCGGCAGTGGCCGTCTCGAACAGCGTGTCGCCGTCATCGGAACCGAAGCTCAGCAGGAGCGGCACGACCAGGGCACCGACGACGGCCAGTGCGCCGAGCTTGCCGAGCAACGGGTCGAGTCGGGCGCCGTCCCGGACGGGAACGAACTCGTCGTCCCACGACGCGAACTCGGCGTCGTACGCGTCCTGCTCGACCGCTTCGTGGTCGTACAGCCCGTGGCGGGGTGCGGGGGGCGCTGTCGCGTCGGGCTCGTGGGTCGCGAAGGCGCGAACGAGTTCGCGGGTGAGTTCACGCGACGGTTCCTCGGCGGGAACGATCAGCGGTACGTCGGTCGTGGACATCGGCCGCGACCACACGTCGGCCGCCGGCTGACGGTCGAAACCCTCGAACTCGTCGAGGTCGTCGAACAT
Organism: Ilumatobacteraceae bacterium; assembly: GCA_024644465.1. GTDB lineage: Bacteria > Actinomycetota > Acidimicrobiia > Acidimicrobiales > Ilumatobacteraceae > Ilumatobacter_A. Next base: position 9,195 of record JAHEKY010000105.1, read on the forward strand.
GTCGTCGGGTCGCTGCGACGCGGCGGGCCGGGCGATGCCGTGCTCACGGGTGGGGTTCGCCCCGCCGCCGAGCACCTGCGCCCATCCCCGCCGGATGATCTCGATCGGGCGGGTGCGATGACCATCGCCGGCGTCGGCTGTGATGCGTGGCGTCCGCCGCGGCGTCGTCGACGTCCAGTCGCCGGTGCTGCCCCAGAAGTCGTCATCGTGTGTGCTCATTGGCTGGTGCTTCTTCCCAACGTCGAAGTCGGAACACGGTTCATCGGTTGAAATCGACGGGTCGACGACTTCCGGAACAGTGTCTACTCGTTTCGTCATCCAATCGCAACACGAGCGTCATACAAAGGACATGCTTGTCATTTGCTCGTCGCATCCGCGGGGGCGGGACGACGACACCTGCTCGGCGACCGCGCGACCGCTCGGGACCGATGAAAAGCACGACGACCGATGTGCGCTGACGCACATCGGTCGGGTGGCGGAGAGGGTGGGATTTGAACCCACGGACCGCGTTACCACGATCAACGCCTTAGCAGGGCGCCCCATTCGGCCGCTCTGGCACCTCTCCCGGGAGCGGTGAGTGTAGCCCGGTAACGTTGAACACGGAACGGTGGCAGAGCGGACGAATGCACCCGCCTTGAAAGCGGACGACCTTCACGGGTCCGGGGGTTCGAATCCCCCCCGTTCCGCCA
>JAHEKY010000106.1 GCA_024644465.1 Ilumatobacteraceae bacterium
GCTCGGTTGCGGCGCCGCCGGCGGTCGGCGTCGTCGCCGCGCCGTCGTCGGAGGACCCGCCGCACGCGCCGAAGATCGTCAACCCGAACCCCGCCGCGCCGAGGTTCGTGATCAGCGCCCGCCGGGACATCCGCCTCGGCAACGCAAGCGCGTGGTGGTGTCGGTGCGGAGCCGTCATGACCCCAACCTACGACGCTCCCCCACGCCGCGCTCGTCGCTCCTCGTCGGTCGCCCCGCGCCCCGATCCCCACGGTCCCGCCCCACCGTCGGTTCTGAGGACATTGTGTTGCGGATTCCGCATCAGGATGTCCTCAGAACGCCGCAGGCGCCGGGGCGCCCCCGTACGGCGTGTCGAGCGCCGGCCAGGCGCCCGTCGGGCCACCGGCCCGAACATGTACTGCCGGCGCCGCAGGCGCCGGGGCGCCCCCGTACGGCGTGTCGGGCGCCGGCCAGGCGCCCGTCGGGCCACCGGCCCGAACATGTACTGCCGGCGCCGCAGGCGCCGGGGCGCCCCGGAGGGGCGCACGTCCGCCGCAGGCGGACGTCAGTACACCATGACACCCCTGATGTTCTTGCCGGCACGCATGTCGTCGTAACCGTCGTTGACGTGATCGAGGTCGTACGTCTTGGTGACGAGGCCGTCGAGGTCGAGCTGGCCGTCGCGGTACAGGCCGAGCAGCTTCGGGATGTCCGCGCGCGGGTTGCCGGAGCCGAACAGTGAGCCGACGACCTGCTTCTCCATCAGCGTGAGGTCGAGGAGGCTGATGTTGGCGGACATCTCCAGGGCAGGGTGGATGTTCGTGACGACGACCTTGCCACGCTTCGCCGCCAGCGCGAGCGCCTCGATCAGCACCTCACCAGAGCCGACGCCCATCGTCATGATCACCTTGTTCGCCATCGTGCCCCACGACGCCTCGCCGAGCGGCTCCATCGCCTCGGCCATCGACGCCGCAGTGTGCGTGGCGCCGAACTCCATCGCCTTCTCCCGCTTCGACTCGACCGGGTCGATCGCCCAGATCTGCTTCGCGCCGGCGAGTTTCGCCCCCTGGATGGCGTTGGCACCGATACCACCGACGCCGACGACCGCGACGACGTCGCCGGGGCCGACCTCCGCCGCGTACACGGACGAACCCCATCCCGTGACGACGCCGCAGCCGAGCAGGCACGCCCGGTCGAGCGGCACGTCCTTCTCGATCTTGATGCAGCTCGCCTCGCTGACGACCGTGTCGTGGGCGAACGTGCCGAGCATGCACATCAGACCGAGGTCCTTGCCCTGCCCGCGGTGCCGGGACGTCCCGTCGACCTGGCGACCGAGCGCCATCAGCGCACCGAGGTCGCAGAGGTTCTGGTGGCCGGTCGAACAGCTCGGGCAGCGGCCACACGACGGGATGAAGCCGAACACGACATGGTCGCCCTCCTCGAGCCAGCTGACGCCCTCGCCCACCTTCGTGACGACGCCCGCGCCCTCGTGCCCCCCGATGATCGGCAGCTCGAACGGCAAGTCACCCGTGACGAGGTGCTCGTCGGAGTGGCAGAGGCCCGACGCGGCGAGCTTGACGGCCACCTCGCCGGGGCCCGGATCGTCGAGCTCGATGTCCTCGACGCTCCACGGCGAGTTGACTTCCCAGAGAATTGCGGCCTTGGTCTGCATGGGCGCGACTGTACGGCATCACTCCGACGGGCGATTCACCGGACCGCCACCGCCCGCGCCCTCCGGTGAGAGGTGAGAGGCACAGGTTCACCCAGATCTCACCGGAGACCGATGAGCGTTCGTTCCGGTGAGATCTGGGCGTGACAGGTCCTCTCACCTCTCACCGGACGGGCGGGATGTGACAGCGCTCTGGCACACTGGCGCGATGGACGTCGACGCGCTGCACCACGATGCCGTCGAGGCGCTGATTCGGGACATGTCCGACGCGGAGCTGCACGACGTCGCCGAGCTCGTACGGATGGTGCAGCTCGAGCGGGCGATCGGCAGCGGCGACCACGACGCGATCGTCGGCGCGGCGTTCGAATCGGCGTTCGGGCGCGACGGGCTCGGCATGCTGCCGTGGGTCGAGGGCAGCGTGATCGTGTGCCCGGGCGGCATGGTCTCGAAGTCGAAGGCGAGCCACCGGTGCCGCTTCGTGAGCGTCGACGGCAGCTGGGTGTGGGAGAGCGGCCTGCTACTGCGCGAGGACAAGCGGTCGTCGCCTGGGTCCGACCAGGGGTTCCGCGCTGTCGCGCTACTGCCGCTGATCGACGGCACCGAACTCGACGTCGTCTCCGGCCGGGCTCGCAGCGGGCAGCACTCCGTCGATCACGTCGTCAGCTTCGAGGTGCGGGGCGGCGAGCTCGTCGAGGTCAGCCAGCGCACCGTCTCCGGCTCGCACGGCCGCACCGGCTGACGCATCTCCGCCCCGTCGCGCCGCCACGAGACCCCGTTCTGCGTACGAATCGACGCGGAAACCGCAACGCGACGTCCCGTGAACCGACACGGGTCACGCGCGGGCGGCGCACGGAGGCGGGTTCGCCGGGTCCGGCTCGTCGGACACGACGGGCGTCCGATCTGATGGCGCGATGCCACGTCTGCGCCAGGTCCCCCGCTCCGAAGCCGCCGAGTCGGTGCGCCCGCTCTACGACTTCCTGTTCGGAGACCGCGACCCGGTCGCGGATCCCGGAACCGACACGGGGACGCCGGGCGACTGGTGGACCGTGTTCGCGCTCGTGCCCGACGTCTTCGACCACTGTGTCAGGGGGTTCGGCGTCTATCGCAGCGCGCAGCGGCGTCTCGACCCGCTGCTGCGCGAGCTCGGCCAGACGCGGGCGGGGTGGCTCGTCGCCAGCCAGTTCGTCTACTCGCAACACTGCAAGAGCTGTCGAGGGCTCGGGATGCCCGAGGAGAAGATCGCCGCGATCGACCACTGGGAGATCGCGAACTGTTTCGACCCCGCGGAACGCGCCCTGCTCGCGTACACCGACTACCTCGTCGACCAGCACGGGCGCGTCCCCGACGCCGTCTTCGCCGCGCTGCACGTGCACTTCTCCGACGAGGAGATCCTCGAGTTCACGTACATCACGAGCCTGTACTTCATGCACGCGGTGATGACGAAGGCGCTGCGGCTGGAGTTCGACGATCGCGACGACCCGATCGTCGAGGTGCCGGCGCCCGACGGCTTCGACGCGACGGCGTTCGCCACCGGTTGAGTACCGTTCGACCATGGCGATCAACGAGCGGTTCGAGTTGCGCGGCGTCAACCACATCGCACTCGTCAGCAGCGACATGGCCCGTACGGTCCGCTTCTATCGCGACGTCCTCGGCATGCCGCTCGTCAAGACGATCGACATCCCCGGCGGTGCCCAGCACTTCTTCTTCGACATCGGCAACGACGACTGCCTGGCGTTCTTCTGGTTTCCCGGCGCCACTCCGGCGCATCCCGGCGTCTCGCACGCGGGAGCGTTGCCCGACCGGGGCGACATCACGAGCGCGCACGCCTCGATGAACCACCTTGCGTTCGACGTGCCGCTCGAACGTTTCGAGGAGTACCGCGACCGCCTCGCCGACGCCGGGGTCGAGGTCAGCGCCATCCTCGATCACGACGAAAGCGAGTACCAGGTCGCCCGGGAGTTCCACCCGGGCGTGTTCGTCCGCTCGTTCTACTTCCGCGACCCCGACGGCATCCTGCTCGAGTTCGCAGCGTGGACCCGCGACCTGGGTCGCGACGACGACGTCCGGGTCCAACCGGTCGACGCGACCGGAACCCACGTCGCCACCTGAGCGTCACCGCGGGAGGACGCGCACCTCGATGTACTGTCCTGCCGGCGCCCAGCGTTCGATGTAGCTGCGGATGTCCTCCGGTGTGATCGCGCCCACGAGATCGTCCTGCCCGAGGAACTGGTCGAAGTTCGCGTGTCCCGCCGGGTCGGTCAGCACCCGCAGCACCTCGTCGTTGATCTGCTCGTTGCTGAACAGCGACAGCTGGTTGCCGACCGTCTCGCGCGCCGCCCCGAACTCGGCCGCCGTCGGCCCGCTCGCGCGGAGGTCCTCCAGCTGCTCGCGCACCGCAGCCGACACGCTCTCGACCAGGTCGGGGCCCGTCGAGATCGACACGTAGAGCTCGGCGCTCGGCAGTGCGCCGCCGGACAACTCGACGACGGCGAACGGCGAGTAGGACTCACCGAGCTCCTCGCGGATCCTGTCGGAGAGGCGCGTCGTGACGATCTGTTGCACCATCCTGGCCGCGACGTCGTCGCGGCGCGCCGTCGACGCCTCGCCCGTGAAGAGGAACGAGACGCTCGCCCGCTCCCCCTGGCCCGCGTTCGCGGTCTCGACGTTCACGCCGGGCGGAGGAGGGGGCTCGACCCAGTCGACCGGCTCGGATCGGCCGGTTGCCGGGAGCGTGCCGAGGTACGTCCTCGCGAGTCGTCGCGCCTCGTCGAAGTCGAAGTCGCCGCTGAACGAGAACGCCCAATCCGATGCGTCGCCGAACCGGTCGCGATACACCCGCTCGACGTCCGCGTCGCGCAGGCTGTCGAGGTCGGCGACGCCGAGCACCTCCCGACGCGGGTCGTCGTAGCGCGCCTCGGTCAGTGTCTTGAACTCGGCATACCGGGGATCGATCGACGGATCCTCCGCGAACGGCCGCTCGTCGTCGATGAACTGCTCCAGCGCAACGGAGTCGACGCGCGGCTCGGCCATCGCCAGGTGGATCAGTTGCAGCGCGGTCTCCAGGTCGGACGTGGCGGCGAACCCGGTGAACCCCTCGGTGAAGACATCGATCGTTGCGTCGAACGAGACCGCCTTGTCACTGAGGAACGTCTCGAGCGCGACCCGGTCGAACTCGCCGACGCCGCTGCGCTCGACGACGACGCTCGCGGCGATCGCGTCCGCGACGTCGGCGTCGGCGACGAGGGACGAACCGCCCGGGCTGCGACCCTCGAACAGGACGGTCCCCTCGACGATCGGGGTGACGTTGAACCCGACCCGTACGCCGTTCGGGAACGTCAGCACGCGCGGGGCGATGAACGACACGTCGGAGCCGTCGGCGAGTGCGACGTCGGCGACCTCGGCGATCGGCTCCGGCGGGTCCATCAACTGCGCGCCGACCGGCGCATCGTCCGCCCGCGGCAGCAGCTCGCGCGCGGCGACCGAGTTCGCCTGCTCCGCGAACACGGCCGGCGGCGCGACGTCGTCGACGGCGGCGGTCGGCACGGCGACGAAGATGTGCGGGCCGGCTGTGTCGAGCCGATCGATGAACACCGATGCGATCGTCGCCGGCGAGGCTCGGTCGAGCACCTCGGTGACGTAATCGAACCAGCGCTGCGCGGTCGGCGCGGGCTCGCCCTCCAACGCATGGCGGACGTACTCGTCGGCGAACGACGCATCCTGACGCGAGAAGCGCTGGTCGAACTCGGTCTCCGCGGCCCGTCGCCGAGCCGCCACGGCGCGCTCGACCTCGGCAGTCGTGAACCCGAAGCGACTGACCCGCTCGTACTCGTCGAGCACCGTCTGCGTCGACGCCTCCATGTCGGCCGCATCGGCGGTGAACCCGATCTCGGGGGCATCGAGCAGCCGCACGAAGTTGCTGTTGTCGACGCGCGCCGTGTCGAACGGGGTCAGCCCGCGGCGCGCGTCGTTGGAGAGGCGGGTGGCGATGATGTCGAACGCGAGACCGTCGAGGATCTCGCGCTCGAGGCGCACTTCGGGCGGGCCGCTCACGTCGCGGGCGAGCGGCAGCGTGACGAACCCGAAGCCCTCGGTCAGGTCCGGATCGTCGACGACGCGGACCTGCGGCTCCGATGACGGCGAGACGACGAGGTCGACCCGCTCGGGCGAACGACCGCGCGCCGTCGCGGCCGAGAAGAGTCCGACGACCTGGCGTTCGATCTCCTCTGCGTCGATGTCGCCGACGACGACAACCGTGGTGAGCTCCGGGCGGTACCAGTCGTCGTAGAAGGCCCGCAACGGGCCGGCGTCGGTGGCGCTGATCTCGTCGCGCTCGCCGATCGGAGGACGCGACGCGTACGGCGTCCCGTCGAGGAAGAACCGCTGGATCTCCCGTCCGGTGCGACCGTCGGACGTCTCGGCCGACACGCGCCACTCGTCGAGCACGATGCCGCGCTCGGCTTCGACCTGCCGCTGGTCGAGCGTCGCGGCCGTCAGCCACTGGTGCAGGACCTCGAGGCCGGTCGTGACGATCGCCGGGTCCGCCGTCGGCATCGTCAGGTCGTAGATCGTCTCGTCGTAGTCGGTCGTCGCGTTGATGTCCGCGCCGAACCCGGCGCCGAAGCTGCGCAGGACGGCGACCAGTTCGTTCTCCGGGAACTGCTCGGTGCCGTTGAACAACATGTGTTCCAGGAAGTGGGCACCGCCGCCCTGGTCATCCGCCTGCTGCCCCGACCCTGCGTCGACCGCGAGTCGCATGTCGACGCGGCTGCCCGGATTGTCGTTCTCGCGGATGGAATAGCGCAGCCCGTTGTCGAGCGTGCCGCGGCGGACGGCGGGGTCGAACTCGTCGAGTGACGGCAGGCCGGACGCATCGGGTGGCTCGACCGCAGCGCGGTCGGGAACACCGGAGGAGCCGTCGGGTTCGGCCGAGCCGACGACGGGCGGGGCGCTCGACCGGTCGAGCGTGGGGACCGTCGTACTCGCATCACGTGACCCGGTCTGCGAGACGTCCCGAGACGGCGTGCACGCGACCGCCGCGACCCCGACGGCGAGCAGGGCCGCAACCGCGGGCCGGATCCTCATGCGTCGTCCGTGGCGACGGGCACGACCGCGCCGGGGAGGTCGAGGAGCACCGGACACGAGGAGCGGGCGGGCCGGCGAACCATCGCCCGATCGTAGGCCGCGACCGTCACTCGTCGTCCGTGACCGACCAGTCGACGAGATCGCGACCGCATGGACCCACGAGGGGCCGTCCGGCCGGGCAGACTGGGCGCCGTGACGTTCCCGCCTCCGCCACCGCCGACCGCGCCGCGCCCGGCGTCAGCCTTCGCTCCGCCGAGCGGCGACGTCCCCCTGCGGATCGTCGGGCTCAGCAAGGCGTTCGGTGCCAAGCGGGCGCTGGACGGCCTGACCTTCGACGTGCCCCGCGGTGCGTGCTACGGCCTCGTCGGCCCGAACGGCAGCGGGAAGTCGACGACGATGCGGACCGTCGTCGGCCTCATCCGGCCGGACGCAGGCCACATCGAGGTGTGCGGCATCGACGTGGCGCACGACGTGATCGCCACCCGCCGTGCAATGGGGGTGATGCTCGACCCGCTCCAACTGTTCGACCGGCTGACGGCCTGGGAGTTCGTCGAGACGATCGGCTCGCTGCGCGGGCTCGATGCGGCCACGATCACCGCGCGGTCGAGCGACCTGTTCTCCGTGCTGGGGCTCGGGGCCGACGCACGCCGCCCGATCGACGGTTACAGCCACGGCATGCGCAAGAAGACCGCGCTGGCCGCCGCCCTCCTGCCCCGGCCGCGGCTGCTGATGCTCGACGAACCGTTCGAGGGCGTCGACCCGGTGTCCACCCGCGCGATGCGATCGATGCTCGATCGCTTCCGGATCGGCGGCGGAACGGTCGTGCTGTCGACGCACGTGATGGACATCGTCGAGCGCGTCTGCGATCACGTCGGCGTGATCGATCACGGGCGGCTCGTCGCGTCCGGCCCGATCGACGCCCTGCGCAACGGGCGCCGGCTCGAGGACGCGTTCATCGACGTCGTCGGCGGGTCCGAGATCGACGACGATGCGCTCCACTGGCTGACCGAATCGCCGGTGCGATGACCGCCGCGGCCGACCGCCGGACGTCGATGCGTTTCACCTGGCAGCACTTCGCGGTTCTGCGCTGGAGGATCCTCCGCGGCGCACTGCAGGCCGAAGGCACCCAGCGCTGGACGGTGCTGATCGGATTGGTCGCGTCGGTGTTCATCGGCGTCACGGGGGGCGTCGGCCTGGCAGTCGCGGGCCACGCGACGGCGAACCGGCCGTCGATGTTCGTGATCGCGCCGACGGTGATCGTCGCGTTCGTCGTCGCGATCGGTGTGATCGCCGGCATCAGCCAGCCGATCGACCCGCGCGTCCTCGCGACCGAACCGCTCACCGACCGGCAACTGGCCGGCGGCCTGCTCGTCGGATCGGCGTGCGGGCCCCCCGGGCTGTCCGCCGGGCTGCTCGGCGTCGGGCTGTTCGTCGGTGCCGTCGACCGCGTGGCCGCCATCCCGTTGGCCCTGCTGGCAACGGTGAGCTTCCTGGCGACGCTGCTGCTGATCTCGCGATCGACGATCAACCTGCTCGGTCTCTTCGCGACGCGGTTCCCGCGGGCGGGCCAAGCGCTCGTCGGCATCGTCAGCCTCGTCGTGTACGGCGGATTCCAGTTCATCCCGCAGCTCGCTGCCGGCCTCGACGCGAACGGGCAGGACGACGTCGCCGCGGTCTTGCGGTACACCCCGCCGGGCCAGCTCGGCCGAGCGATGGTCACCGCGGCGGACGAACCCCTCACGGCGCTGCTGCACGTGATCGCGGGGTCGATCTGGCTGCCGCTGCTCGCCGTTGCCTTCGTGTGGACGACCCAGCGGCTGCTCGTGGCAGTCAGGCCGTCCGAGGAGATCGGTGCGGAGGGTGGCGTCGGCGCGGACGGTGTGCGTCGGCGCACGCCCGTCCGCGCGTTCGTGCGCCGGCTGTGCGGCACCGGCGCGCAGGGTGTGGTCGCATGGCGTGGCGTGCTGACGCGGATGCGCACGCCCCGGTCGGCCCTCGAGACGTTCACCGGTGCGGGCGTCGGCATGGCGATCGTGCTCGTGCCGACGCTGCTGCGCGACGGGGTCGGCGCGGGCGCCGTGCTCGTCGGCGGTGCCGTCCAGCTCGCCGTGCTGTTCATGGCCGGCAACAGTTTCGGCACCGACGGCCCCGCGTTGAGCAACGAGCTGCTGTGCGGCGTCGATCCCGACCTGCTGATCCGGGCGAAGGCGCGATCGATCGTCGTCGTGGCCGGCCCGATCGCGATCCTCGGGCCGATCACCGCCGCCGCGATCACCGAGGAGTGGAGATTCCTGATCGCCGGGTTCCTCGTCGGCGGCGGTGCCCTGCTCGCCGGAGCCGGCGGCGCGGTCTTGCAGTCGACGCTCGTGCCGATCGCGATCCCGGAGGGTGACAACCCGCTCGCCGCAGGGGACTCGGGCCGGGGCTGCCTCGCCGGGCTCGTGCTCGCATGCGTCGTGCTCGCGCTCGCGGCGATCACCCTGCCGGTCGCGCTCGGCCTGCTCTGGGCGGTCGATCGCGGCTCGTTCGTGATCGTCACGCTGTTGGGTGGCGTCACGGTCGCGACCGGATGGATCGTGTTCGAGCTCGGTGTGCGGTTCGCCGCGCGGAAATGGCGGCGCAGCGAGCCGGAGATCTACGCCGCGGTCGTTCCCTCGCGCTAGATCCCCTCCACCGGCGCACGGCGTCGTGGCCGGCGGGATACGTTCGAGCGCTGTGAGCCGCTTGCTGTGCGTCGGAGACATCGCCGTCGACGTCGCCATCACGCTGACCGACGGCCTCGCGATCGGATCGGACACCGATGGCACGATCGCGATGCACGGCGGCGGGTCGGCGGCGAACGTCGCGGCATGGGCGTCCCGCGCCGGGCTGCCGACGACGTTCATCGGCGCGGTCGGCGACGACACGCTCGCCGGCTTCCTCGTCGACGAACTCGCCGGCCACGGGGTCGACGTGCGACCGCTGCGACGCGCGGACTCGCCGTCACGCGCCGTCGCCGCGATCATCGGGCCGGACGGCGACCGCTCGCTCGTGTCCGACCTCGGCAGCGGCGTCGGGGCCACGGTCGAGGACTTCGCGCCGGGCTGGTTCGACGGCGTCTCGTGGCTCCATCTCACGGCCTACACCTATCTCGCGCCGGC
>JAHEKY010000107.1 GCA_024644465.1 Ilumatobacteraceae bacterium
TCGCGGAGACCGAGTTCGAGTCACGCCGGCTCGCGGACGGCGAGCGGATCGTGCTCGGCGACGTCGTGCTCGAGATCCGGCACACACCTGGGCACACGCCCGAGTCGCTCAGCGTCGTCGTGTGGGAGCACGCCGACGACGCCGAACCGTACGGCGTGCTGACCGGCGACACCCTGTTCATCGGCGACGTCGGTCGGCCTGATCTGCTGTCCTCGATCGGGTTCACGCGCGAGGAGCTCGCGGCACAGCTGTACGACAGCTTGCACGACCAGTTGCTGACGTTGCCCGACGCGACGCGGGTCTACCCGGCCCACGGCGCGGGCTCGGCATGCGGCAAGAACCTCTCGACCGACACGTGGTCGACGATCGGTGACCAGCGGGCGACGAACTATGCCCTGCAGGCCCCCGACAAGCAGACGTTCTTTGACATGGTGACCGAGGGTCAACCGCCGGCGCCGAGCTACTTCCTCTACGACGCGGTCCTCAACCGCAAGGAGCACGAGCTGCTCGACGAATTCAGCCCGCCCAGCCCGCTCGATCTCGACCGTTTCGACGAACTCGTGGCGGGCGGCGCGATGATCATCGACGGTCGCGACCCCGACGAGTTCGGCCGCGGCCATCTCGCCGGCTCGATCAACATCGGGCTCAACGGACGCTACGCCGAGTTCGCGGGTTCGGTCGTGCCGACCGACGCCGACATCGTCCTCGTCGTCAACAACGGGTTCGAACTCGAGGCGAAGAACCGGCTCGGCCGGATCGGCTTCGACCGCGTGCTCGGGCACCTCGTCGACCCGCTCGACGTGATGCGGGCGCACCCCGGTCGCGTCCGCCGCGCCTCGCGCCTGACGGCCGCCGACTTCGACCGCACCCGCGGCGACATCGACGGGCTCCAACTCGTCGACATCCGCAACCCGGGCGAGGTCGCGGCGGGCATCATCGACGGGGCGGTGACGATCCCCGTCGGTCAGTTGCCGACGCGGCTGGAAGAGCTCGACACGGCGGCGCCGACCGTCGTGTACTGCGCCGGTGGCTATCGGTCCTCGGTCGCGGCGAGCGCCCTTCGCCAAGCCGGCTTCGTCGACGTGTCCGACATCCTCGGGGGCTACAACGCGTGGAGCGAGCTCCGCGCGGCCACCCGCTGACACGACGAGTCGCCCGGGGTGCGGCGCCGCGTGGCGCCGTCGCACCCGACTGCCGAAGTGTGATTCGATGGACGGCATGGAGTCGTTCGACCTGTGGCGTCGCGCGCCGTCGATCGATCGGCATCGTTGATGCTCGTCGAATCGCTGCTACCGCTCGGGAAGCTCGATCCCGGCCTGCGCCGACCGGACATCCCGCTCGACATCGGTGACTTCGCGGCGGGCGCACGGCTCGCGGAGGAGGTCGGCCTCGACGCAGTTCTCGTCGAGGAGACGAAGGACGACCCATTCCAGTTGCTCGCCCTCGCCGCACCGGCGACGGCGACGATCGGCCTCGGTACATCGGTCGCGATCGCGTTCGCCCGCAGCCCGACCGTCACGGCGATGTCGGCGTGGTCACTCCAGAAGCTGTCCGCGGGGCGCCTGGTCCTCGGCCTCGGCACACAGGTGCGCGCCCACGTGCAGCGGCGGTTCGGCCTCGATTGGTCGCCACCTGCGCCGTGGATGCGCGACTACGTCGGCGCGGTGCGGGCGGTGTGGGACTGCTGGCAGCACGGCACGCCCCTCGAATACCGCAGCGACCACTACCACCTCGACCTGATGGTGCCGCTGTTCAATCCCGGGCCGATCGAGCATCCCGACATCCCGATCCACGTGAGCGGCATCGGCCCCAACATGTGCGCCGTCGCGGGAGAGGTCGCCGACGGTGTGCGGCTTCATCCGGTCTGCACCGCCAAGTACATCGACGATCACGTGGTGCCCGCGCTCGACCGGGGCGCGGCGCGGGCCGGCCGGCACCGCCGCGACGTCGAGATCTGCATGAAGCCGCTCGTCGCGACCGCACCCGACGAGGCGTCGCTCATCGACGTCGTGGCGACCGTGCGCGAACGGGTCGGCTTCTACCTGTCGACGCCGTCGTACCGCCGCACGTTCAGTGCCCATGGCTGGGACGACGTCGCGATGCGCGCGTCGGCGCTCGCCCGTCAGCAACGCTGGGACGACCTTGCCGGCCTCGTCGACGACGAGATCCTGTACACGTTCGCATCGATCGGCACGTTCGACCAGATCGCAGGAATTCTCAACGAGCGGTATGCCGGCCGGGTCGACCGGATCGAGTTCTCGATTCCGGTCGACTCGCCCGACGACGCCGATCGGCTCCGCGCGATCCTCGCTGAGATCGACTGACGTCAGGCGCCGTTCGCGACCATCTCTGCGACGGCGCCCGGCTCGTCTTCCACGAAGTCGACGCACGCCAGCTTGTTGTCGAGGAACTCGCTCGGGTGGACGACGAGCGCCTGCGCGTCGATGCCGGCGACTGCGTGGTTCTCGGCCGTCATGAAGCCCGTACCGTCTGCGTCGCTCGTGAACGCCAGGTGGATCTCGTTGGGCGGAGTCGTCGCGCCGCCGACGTCGAACTGATAGTGCGGCCCGCCGTTGTTCGGCGTGCACGGTTCCGCGTGGACGTGGGCGATGTAGTCGACATCGGCGGGCAGCCCGGACAGTTCGAGCGTCACGGTCGTGCCGGCCGGGCTCCTGGCGATGACGGCGGTCCCGGCGACATCGTCGTAACCCTGCGGTCGCGTGTCGAGCAGTGCGAACTCGCCGCGTGCGAGGGCAGCGCCGTCGACATCGTCCGCCGGCGTCGCCGTCGGATCGCCCATGTTCATCGTCATGGCCATGTCGTCGTCCATCGCCATCGTCGTGGCGGTCGTTCCGGCGGGTTGGGTGTCGGCGCCGTCGGAGCCGCAGGCGCCCGCCAGGAGGGCGAGTACGCAGCAGGTCGCGGCGAGGTGGTGGACGCGAGAACGCGTCGGCGTGGATGTGGTCATTCGTTGCTCCTGAAACTGGTGGGGTTGATCGGGCGGGAACGGATCAACCCACCGGCGGGCCGCGCAGCAGGATCCCGCCACGTCGTGGCGGCAAGATGTCGAAGACGGTGGCGAGCGGGCGGCGGCGCAGGATGCGTGCCGCGCCTTGCAGGCGGGGCGTGAGCGCCTCGAGCACGGCCGCGGAGATCCTCAGGATCCGGAGCGCGGCCCACGCCACGAGCGGTTGGGCGATGAGGCCACACACCACCGGGACGGACCAGAGCGAACCGATGCCGTCGCCGAGGAGCCGTTCGACGATTTCCATCGCCGCGTACAACCCCAGCTGTGCCGCCGTGAGGCGCCCCAGCGTCGGTGCCCTGCCGCCGTCGCGACGGAGGATCCGCACCGCCGCGACCCATCCCGCGACGAACGCGATCAACAGCACGACGGGGCCGACGACGGCGAGGTAGCTGTGCATCGCGGCCGTCTCGGTGTCGCTCAGGTAGCCCAGCTGGTGTGCGGCGAGCGTCCCGGACGCGGCGAGCGCGACGACCCCGAACCGGTCGGCCCGACGCTCCGTTGGGATTGTCACGCCCCGGAGGGTAGCCCCGGCGGGTGGCGCATCACCGGCGACCGCCACCGGTCACATCGGCCGGGCGGCGCGCCTCAACGAAAGCGGACGGGGAGCGCGACGCCGATGGCGTCGCCGATCGCATGCCGTGAGGCGGGTGGGCCGATGCCGACCGCGTCGAGGAGCCGATTCATCATCTCGAAGTTCGCGATGACGGCGATCACCCGCCGCGTGCCGTCTTCGCCGAGCGCTGCGACCGCGCGGTCCCGCGCTGCGGGCAGTTCGTCACCGTCACGCAACACCGCGGCCTCGGCAATCGCGCTGAGCACTCGGCCGTGGGGCACGTGGGAGTCGATCGATGCGTCGCCGACGCCGCGCAGATCGATCGCCTCACCGTTGGCATCGGCACTCGCACGGAGCATGCCGGCGTGCGCGTACAGTCAATAGAAGCAGTCGTTGAGCAGCGACGTGCGGGCTGCGACGAACTCCATCTGCGACCGGGTGATGCCGTCGCGGACGACGCCCATGTTGCCCATCGAGAACCCGTCGGCGTCGGGCGTCGCCGACAGGTAGAGCGCGGCGTGCGCATCGTGCATCGCCTCGTTCTCCGCCGGGACCGACGACAGCACGGTGGGCGGGAATGCGACGCCGACCGTCGGCACCCAGGCGCCGTCGATCGTCGCGTCGACGGCGAGGCGCGTCGGAGGCGCGTCGGTGGCGGCAGCCGGTAGGCGGCGCGGCGGATGGCCGGCACCGAACAGCAACGTGTCGAGCGCCCGCAGGCGGGCGACGACGCCGACGACCTCGACGTACTCGCTCAGCGTCAGCCCGTCGGCTTCGAGGTCCGCAAGCCACTCGCGCCGGATCGCAGCCGGTTGCTCGTAGATCCTGTGGGCGGCGGCCTGCGCGGGGGTCGTCACCGTCGCATCACGAGCGGCGTGGGCGATCGCAAGCCGTTCGGCGGCCGAGAACCACGTCCCGGCGCGAGCGAGCCGGTCCCACTCGCGATCGTGCAGCGCATCCAGGTCGGCGGACAGTGCGATCGACCCCATCGCGCCGAGGCTACGACGCGACGCCGAGGTCGTACGTCGCGACCGTGCACCCGACGGAGAAGATCGGGATCGGGGCGTAGAAGTGGACGGTGCCCGGCGCGCCGGCAGCGGCGGCACTGACGGCGACGAACGTGCGGATCTCGAAGCCGCCCTGTCCGGCCTCGGCGTAGACGTCGAGATCGTCGTAATCGAGCAGCCGGTCGCGTTCGTTGCGTGACCAGCGGGCGAGGAAGTCCTGGTCCCAGTCGATGTTGATCTTGCCCGAGTCAGGCGTCGCCGGCCAGTGCGAGATCCCGCCGGTCCCGACGAGCGCGATCCGCTCGGGCAGCGCATCGGCAGCGGCGCGGATCGACTCGCCGAATGCCCAGGCCCGGTGCAGCGGTGTCAGCGGCGGCCCTTGGCAGTTGATGTTCGCGGGGATCACCGGGAGGTCGTACCGCGGCGTCAGGAAGTGGAGGGGCACCATGATCCCGTGGTCGAACAGCCACTCCTGGGCGAAGGACACATCGGTCGTCTCCATCACCTTCGTGATGAACCGGGCGGACAGTTCGGCGTTGCCGGGCACGTCGACGCGATCGATGCCGAGCCACGCAGGATCCTCGATCGGTCCGCGATAGGAGTCCGCCATGCCGATCGCGAACGCCGGCATGTTGTTCATGAAGAAGTTCGCGAAGTGCTCCGCCGCGATGACGACGAGCGCGTCCGGTTCGGCGGCTTCGAGCGACTCGCGCATCGCGCCGAACGCGGCGTAGAAGTCGTCGCGTACGGTCGGATCGGCCTGGTCCGCCCGGCCGGTGATCCCCGGCGCGTGGCTGCACACGCCGGCGAAGACGAGTGGCATCAGCTCGGCACCTCTCCCGCGTCGTCTCCGGCGGTGCCGACGCGGCGGGCGTTGCTCGCCTGGCCGAGTGCGGCCGCATGGGCATCGACACCCTCGTAGCCGGTCATCGCGTAGACGCCCTCGCGGACCGGGCCGTGGGCGGCGATGCCGTCGCGCATCATCTGGAGGTAGTCGGCCCACTCGATCTGGTGGAATGCGGCGAAGTGCATCAGGATCTGGCCGTTCACGCCGAGGTGGAACAGCAGTCCGATGTCGGGGTCCGTCAGTGCCCTGCGCTCTTCGTCGGTCAGCTCGTACGGCGCGAGCGAGCGATGCCGGTCGGCGACGTACGCGGCCTGCGTGTCCTCGCTGCGATTCAGCTCGTACAGGAACTTCTGCACCTGGTAGAGGCTCACGACGCGTCCCATTCGAGGTGCAGCTCGTCGGGCCCGCGGAACGTGATGTTCGGGAAGAACGAGAGCTGTTGGCCTTCGACGAGGCGCAGCGACGGCAATCGTCCGGCGAGCAGCTCGAGCGCGATGCGGGCCTCCATCCTGGCGAGCCCCGCGCCGAGACAGAAGTGGATGCCCTTGCCGAAGGAGATGTGGCGGTTCGCCTTCTCGCGGTGGATGTCGAACGTGTCGGGATCGTCGAACACGTCGGGTTCGTGGTTCGCCGCTGCGAAGTTCAACAGGATGCGGGTTCCGGCGGGCAGGTCGACGCCGCCGAGCGTCGTCGGTCGTGTCGTGATCCGTCGCCACGACACCTGGCTCGACTCGAACCGCAGCGTCTCTTCGACCGCGGCGGCGGCGAGCGACGGGTCGGCGCACAGTTCGGCCCACTGGTCGCGTCGCGGCAGCAGGCACCGCAGGGTGTTGCACAGCAGCGCCGTGACCGGGTCGTGGCCGGCGAACGAGATGCCGTAGACGACCGACTCGACCTCGCGATAGCTGATCCCGGTGCCGTTCGAAGGGTCGGGGTCGGCGTCGTGCGCGTCGAGCAGTTCGGAGGTGAAGTCGTCGGCGCGCCGGTCGCGCCGGCGTGCGACGAAGTCACGGCAGTACCGCCAGTAGTCGAGCATCCCGTTCGCGATCGCCGTCTGCTCGGCGGGACTCGGCTGGCCCCACGAGAAGGCCTTGCGGTTGCCGCACCACGACTTGATCATCGCGTCGTCCTCGGGCGGGAACCCGATGAAGCGAAAGACGATCTCCGCGGGCAGCGGAAACGCGAGCGCGGCGACGTACTCGGCGGGCGAGCCGGAGGCGATCATCTGGTCGAGCAGCACGGTCGCCCGTTCGCGCATGTACTCCTCGAGCGCCTTCAACCGGCGGTTCGAGAAGCCCTGACGGGTGTACACGCGGATGCGGGCATGGTCCGGTTCCGGCCGGTTCGACATCACCGCGACGGGATCGAAGTCGTCGGCACCGAGCACCGCGGCAGCCTCGTCCGCGAGCGGGAAGATCGGATCCTGCACGTTGGTCGAGGCGAAGACGTCGGGGTTCATGAAGACCGCCTCGATGTCGTCCATCTTCGTCACGACGACATGGCCGAGCCCGGCGGCGTAGAACACCGGATGCTCGTCGCGCAGCGCCGCGGCGATCGGGTACGGGTCGGCGAGGTAGTCCTCGTCGAGCGGGGACCAACCCGTGTGCATCGGGCAGCCCGGCGGGGCGGCGGCAACGGCGTCGGGCGCCTGGTGGTACGTGTTGGACGTCATCGTGTCTCCGGTCCGGATTTTCTCACAGCTGGGCCACCCTCGCGAGCAGTGCGTACAACCCGTCGAGCTCACCGTCGTCGAGACCTGCGCCGATGCGCTCGTAGGCGCGTTCGCTGCGTGGCGCGATCCGGGCGACCAACTCGACGCCGGCGGCCGCGATCGTGATCTGGGCCCGGCGGGCGTCGGCGGTGCCGGACGACCGGTCGATCAACCCACGTTCGTCGAGCGACGCGAGCATCCGCGACAGGCTCGGCCCGAGCAGAAACGTCGCGTCCGCGAGTTCACCGACGCTCATCGGGCGCTCAGCGTCGACGAGCGCGCGCAGCACGCGCCACTGCTGTTCGGTCAGATCGTGCTCGGCGAGAATCGGCCGGAAGTGGCGCATCACCGCCTCGCGCGCCCGCATCAGTGCCATCGGGAGCGACCGTTCGAACCCGCGCATGTCGATGCGGTCGTCGGCGCGGGGTGCTGATGTGCTCATTCGTCACGGACCCCGTTGCGGAGGGTGCCGATCTCGGGGACGCGCACCTCGATCGTGTCGCCGGGCACGAGGAACCGTGGCGGGTCGAACCGTGCACCGGCGCCGGTCGGCGTGCCCGTGAACACGATGTCGCCGGGTTCGAGCGTGCAGAACGTCGACAGGTAGGCGATCTGGTAGTCGATCGGGTAGGCCATCGTCGCCGGCGTGTCGTCCTGGCGCAGTTCGCCGTTGACGTGTGTCGTGAGGTGGAGGTGCTCGAAGTCGCCGACCTCGTCGAGCGTGACCATCCACGGCCCGATCGACCCCGACGCATCCCAGTTCTTGCCTTGCGTCACGTTGAACTTCGCGTGGCGTACCCAGTCCCGGATCGTCCCCTCGTTGCCGAGCGTCAGGCCGGCGATGTGGCCGCGGGCCGCGGCGCGGGGGATGCGCCGGCCGCCGGTGCCGATCACGACGACGATCTCGCCCTCGTAGTCGAGTTGGTCGCTCTCCGGCGGCCGCACGAGGGGTCGGTCGTGACCGGTGAAGGAACTCGGGAAGCGGACGAAGACGCTGGGCTTGTCCGGGCCGTCGGTGCCGTCCCGGTACTCCGCGTTGCGTCCTCCGTAGTTCACGCCGATGCAGAAGATCTTGCCCGGACGGGGCAGCGTCCGGTCGTAGGTGATCGCGTCGAGCGCGACGGTCGGCTCGGCCTGGTCCGCGATCGCCCGGGCCTCATCGAGCCGCTGCTGGGCGAGGAGGTCCGACAGGTCACCGACGCCGTCGAGCCGGCCGCCGAGGTCGATCACGCCCGTGTGCTCACCGTCGGTGACGGCGACACCGAACGTGGATCGGCCGTCGTGGGAATAGCTGAGGAATTTCATCTTGCACCAATAGATAACATGTTAGATAATCGAGTGCAATGCCGCATGTGATCATCGAGTACTCGTCGAACGTCGCGGACGCCGTCGACATCGGCGGCCTCGTCGGGGCGATCCACGACGCCGCGCTGGCGACCGGGATCGCGCCGCTCGACGCGCTGCGGACACGGGCGGCCGGACGGGAGGCGTACGCGATCGCCGACCGGCACGGCGACAATGCGTTCGTCGCCGTGACCGCACGGCTCGGCGCAGGGCGCAGCGACGAGGACAAGCATCGCCTGATCGACGCGCTGATGGCCGCGCTCGATGCACATCTCGGCGACGCGCAGCGCACGATGATGCTCAGTGTCGAGTACCAGGAGATCGATCCGGCGTCGCGGGTCAACAAGAACAACCTGCGCGCCGTGATCGCCGAACGAGAGGGCCCAGATGGCAGCTGACAAGACATTCGACGAGTACCGGGCGATCGCCACCGAGCAACTCCGCCGCTTCGCCGAGGCGCCACTGCCGCACCTCATCGGCGGGAGTCCGACCACGAGCGCGAACGGCGAGACGTTCGAGAACCGCTCGCCCGTCGACTCGATGCTGATGGGTGCGGTGGCATCGGGGGACATCGCCGATGTCGCCGCTGCCGCTGACGCCGCCGCTGACGCGTTCGACGACTGGGCCGGTCGGACGGGCAAGGAGCGCAAGGCGATCCTGCACCGCGTGGCCGACCTGATCGTCGAGCGGGCCGACGCGATCGCGGCCGTCGAATGCGTCGACACGGGCCAGACGATCCGGTTCATGAGCGCGGCGGCGATCCGCGGCGCCGAGAACTTCCGGTTCTTCGCCGATCATGCCCCCGACGCCCTGAACGGCCGCTCGCTGCCCGACGCGCATCACGTCAACTTCAGCTCCCGCCGGGCGATCGGCCCGGTCGGCGTGATCACGCCGTGGAACACCCCGTTCATGCTGTCGACGTGGAAGATCGCACCCGCCCTCGCTGCCGGATGCACGGTCGTCCACAAGCCGGCTGAGTGGAGCCCGTACTCGGCCGCGATGCTCTCGGAGATCGCACTCGAGGCCGGGCTGCCACCGGGAGTCCTCAACACCGTGCACGGCTTCGGCGAGTCGGCCGGCAAGGCCCTGACGGAACATCCGGCGATCAAGGCGATCGCGTTCGTCGGCGAGTCGGCGACCGGTTCGATGATCCAGGCGCAGGGGGCGCCCA
>JAHEKY010000108.1 GCA_024644465.1 Ilumatobacteraceae bacterium
CCCGGCTGCCACCGACCCGGCGGCGACCGACGCGCCGGCCGTCGCCGACGCGCTGGCCCTGGCCGGTCTCCAGCTCCAACACGTGTCGTTCGGGTTCGTCTCCGCATACGTGCTCGTGCGGGGGAGGGAAGCTGCGGTCGTCGACACCGGCACCGGCGATTCCGCGGCGATCCTCGACGGCCTCGAACTGCTCGGGGCGTCGTGGTCCGACGTCGGTCACGTCGTGTTGACCCACAAACACGACGATCACGTCGGCGGACTCGCCGGCGTGCTGGAGCAGGCGCCGGGTGCGACGGTGTACGCGGGCGAGGGCGACCTCGGGTCGATCCGGACGTCGGCGCCGCTGCAGGCGATCGGCGACGGCGACGAGGTGCTCGGGCTCGGCGTCGTCAACACGCCGGGGCACACGCCAGGCAGCATCTCGCTGTTCGACACCGAAACCGGCCTCCTGGTCGCCGGCGACGCGCTGACCGGCGGCGACGGCGTTCTCGCAGGTCCACCGGCGCAGTTCACGGACGACCCCGAGCAGGCGATCGCGTCGATCGCCAAGCTCGCGGCACTCGAACCGCGCCTCGCCGCGTTCGGTCACACCGGGCCGCCGATCACGACCGACGTCACCGCGCAGCTCGCCGCGCTCGGCGCCGGCTGAACGTCGACGGGTACAGTGGGTGGATGGCGGATTTCGACTGGGGCGGCGGGTTCAAGCAGCAGAGCTACCCGTGGGCGTCCAACGCACCGGCGGGTGCCGACGAACATCACGGACGGCCGGCTCGGAGCCACTTCTGGGTCATCCCCGCCTTCTTCCTGGCCTTCGTCGTCGTGTTCGTCCTGCTGGCGATGTTCGCCCCCGAAGACCCGCCTCCCCCAGGCGGGTCGCCCGCAAGCGGGCCGGCCGCGTCTGCGCTCGCGCTCGGATGAGACCACGGCAGTAGGTTCGCCTGCAGGATGACTGCTGACCCTGCGCCCGCCGACCCGCCCACGCTTCGCGACCTCGTCGAGCGGCTGCGCGTCGGCGTCGTCGGCAGGACACGCGAGATCGAGTTGGTGGTCGCCGCGATCGCGGCCGATCGCCACATCGTGATCGAGGGGCCACCGGGTACCGGCAAGTCCACGCTGCTGCGCGGCGTGGCGCGCGAGATGGATCTCGGCTTCGAGTTCGTCGAGGGCAACGCCGAACTCACCCCGGCGCGTCTCGTCGGCCATTTCGACCCGGCGCGGGTGTTGGCCGACGGGTACGCCCCCGACGTGTTCGTGCCGGGCCCGCTCGCCGCAGCGCTGACCGACGGAGCACTGCTGTACATCGAGGAGCTCAACCGGGTCCCCGAGGAGACGTTGAACGTGCTGATCACCGTGATGAGCGAACGCGAACTGCACGTGCCCCGCCTCGGGCGGATCGAAGCGGCGCCCGGTTTCCGGCTCGTCGCAGCGATGAACCCGTTCGACGCGGTCGGCACGGCCCGCATCTCGAGCGCGGTGTACGACCGGGTGTGCCGGATCGCCGTCGACTACCAGTCCGAGACGGACGAACTGGCGATCCTGCAGCAGGAGATCGCCGGGTCCCACGTCGTTGCGTCCCGCCGGCTCACCGGCGCCGAGCCGGCGTGGCAGCGGCAGGTGGTTCACCTCGTCCGCGCCACGCGCCGGCACCCCGACCTGCGGATCGGCTCGTCGGTGCGCGGGGCGATCGACCTCGTGCTGGTCGCCGACGCACTGGGGGAACTGCGGGCGGCCGATGCGGGCACGCCGAGCGTGTCGCTCGATGCGGCGCTCGTCGCGCTGTCCGGTCGGGTGCGCATGCGGGAAGGCGCCGATCGGACGACCGAGGACGTCATCCGCGAACTGTTCGAGTCCGAGTTCGGGCGGACCGTGGCCGACGGCGGTGACGACGGGGGAAAAGCCGCCGCCCCGACTGGGGCCACGACCTCCAGCTGAACTCGCCACCACCGGGGGTCAAGGAGGGTGACGCCGCGGACGAGGAGGTGAGTACGGCGCGTCGGAAGACCACGTCGCGCCGGGAGCTGCAGAGAAACGAGCACTTCGACGAGATCTCGCCCGACGTCGGCCGGCTCGACGAGGAGGCCCTGCAGCGAGCGCTCGACGAGCACCCCGACGAGACGCTCGCCTTGCTCGCCGACCTGACCGGTGCGACCGACCCGGTCCTGCGGGCGCTCGCTCGGCGGCTGGCGGGGCAGCTGTTCCTCGATCTGTCGAGGCGCGGTCCGGTGCGACCCCGCGGCGTCGGGCGGGTGGAGACGCAGCGCTACCGCCCGGACGGCGGTGATCTCGACATCGACGCGAGCATGGACGCCCTCGTCGCCGCGCGCGGTGGCGACGTCGGCGTCGACGCCGACGAGCTGCGGATCAGGTCGTGGACGACGCCCGCCACGGCGATCTGCCTCGTCGTCGACCGCAGCGGTTCGATGGGCGGCGCGCCGCTCGCGACGTCCGCCGTGGCCGCGGCTGCGGTGGCATGGCGTTCGCCGGACGACTACTCCGTGCTGTCGTTCGGCAAGGATGTCGTCGTCGCGAAGTCGCAGGACGTCGCGAAGTCGAGCGAGCGGGTGGTCGATGCGGTGCTCGCGCTGCGCGGCTTCGGCACGACCGACGTCGTCGGTGCGCTGCGCGCCGCCGAGGATCAGCTGTCCCGGTCGGCAGCAGGCCGGAAGGTGACGATCCTGCTGTCGGACTGCCGAGCGACGGCGCACGGCGCGACCGACGACGGGCTCGCGGACGTCGCGGCCGCGGCCCGGCGCATCGACGAACTCGTGATCATCGCACCCGAGGCCGACGCCGCCGTCGCCGAGGAGCTGTCACGGACGACGGGCTGCCGGCTCACCACGGTCGCCGGGCCGTCCGATGCTGCGGCGGCGCTCGCGCGGGTCCTCGACCGGTAGCGGCGTCGAGCCGCTCAGCGGCAGACGGCGGCGCTGTCGGGGACGATGCCGTAGACGATGTCGTCCGCTTCCACCTGCGGCAGTGTCGTGACCGAGACATCGGGCGCGTCCGTCGTCGCCGGTTCGGCGGTCGTGTCCACCGGCGCGCTGTCGGCTGGCGCGGTGTCGGCCGGCTCGGTGTCGGACTCGGTCGATTCCGTGCTCGACGGGGCATCGGTCGCGGTCGGGGTCTCGGTCTCGAAGACCTGCTCGGGCGCGCTCTCCAATGTCGCTTCGCCCCGGAAGACCCGCAGGATCGCCTGCATGTTCCCGCTGTTGAGGTTCGGGATCAGTACCTGGTTCCCCTGGATCGACGTGCCGCGCGCCTCGATCTGGTAGTTCGTGATCGCCGCAGGGTCGATGCCCTTCATCACCCCGGCGAACTCGAGCATCTTGTTGACGGTCAGGTCGGCGTCGTTGACGACGTAGTCGTCGCTCGTGCGGATCAGCGCGCGGATCACTGCGGGGTCGAATGCACCGGCGGCGAGCAGCGAATCGACCGTGCGGCGGATGAAGTCCTGCTGGCGCGAGATCCGCCCGAGGTCCGAGCTGCGATCCTGCTGCCACTTGCCGTCGGCGTCGAGGTACTCGAGGTGGCGGGAGCGGACGTAGGCGAGCGCGTGGTCACCGTCGAAGTTGTAGCAGCCGGGCTCCGGCACGTTCAGGCCGGTGTTGGCGTCGCGCACCGGCTGCTCGAACGGCACCGCGACGCCGTCGACCGCTTCGACGAGCGTCCGGAACGCGCAGAAGTCGATCTGGATGAAGTGGTCGGTCGGGATCAGGAAGTTCTGGAAGATCGTGTCGATCAGGCGCTGGGGCTGATCGCGTTCGTAGGCGACGTTGATCCGCTGCTCGCTGGATCGCCCTGCGATGTTCACCCACAGGTCGCGGGGGAACGACAGCACCGCGACCTGCGATGTCGCCGGGTTGACGCGCCACATCATGATCGTGTCGCTGCGTTCGCCGAATCCGGAGCGGTCGCCGAACGCCCCGGCGTACGGCGAGTCGGGGTCGATGCACGAGTTGTTGTCGGCGCCGGTGATCAGGAAGTTCTTCGCGTCGGGCTCGGCGGGCGGAAAGGTCTCGACGGGCCGTGCCGGCTCGTCGGCCGCGCCCCCCGCGCCCCCGGCGTCGCCGTCACCATCGCCCGGGGCGGTCGACGTGAAGGACGGGTCGTTGTCGGCACCGGCGCCGGTGTCGGCGTTGATCACGACGACGTTGCGGTCCTCGATCACCCGCTGGGCGGCGTAGAGCACCGAACCTGCTGCGAAGCACCCGAAGGCGGCCACGAAGATGCCGGCGATCGTCACCCGTTGCGCCCAGGTGCGCCGGGGTTTCACCGTCCCGTCGTCGCGGTTCGAGCCGGCGACGGTTCGCGGCCGCTGCCGCCGGAGTCGCGCCCATGCGCGTCGGGGGGGATCGTTGGCATGGGCGGACATGACGGGAGCGACGCTAGCGCCGGTGGCCGGAGACGTCACCTCGGCCGACGATCAGGGCAGGACGACGACCTTCGTGCCGATGTACGCCCAGTTCCACATCCAGATCGCATCGGGGATCGACTGGCGGACGCAGCCGCCCGACAGCGGTGTGCCGAGCTGGGAAACCGACTGGACGCGCCGTCCCGTGTCGGTGTCGAAGGGGATCTCGTGAAAGCCGATGTTGCCGCCGTTGCATCCCTTCGCGAAGCGGACCATGTAGCCCCAGATGATCGACGGGTTCTGCAGCGCGAACGTGTAGCGCGAGCGGGAGAAGACGTTGTACGTGCCGACGCGTGGGTCGCACCACAGCCGCTTGCCGGACACCAGATGGTTCTTGATCACGTTGCCCGACGAGTCGACGGCCCAGACCATCTGCTGGGACTTCGAGTAGACGGCGCGGCGACCCGTGCCCGAATTGAGGGGCAGCGCGCCGGGCGGAGGCGGCGGCGGCTGGGTCGTGGGCGGGGGCGGCGGCGGGACGAGCTGGGTCTGCGTCGCCGACCGCTTCGGCGCGGACAGCGACGGGGCATCGATGTCGACCCCGCCGGCCACGGCGGCCGGGATCGTCGTGGTGGTCGTGGTGGTCGTCGTGGAACCAGGCGCTGTGGTCGTGGTCGAACCTGGCGAGCGCGGGGCGACGCCGGCGCCGATCGTGGCGGGTTGGTTGATCCCCGAGCCGGTCGATGGTTCGTCGGTCGTCGGCGGGTCGGTTGCGGGGGGATCGTCGGGCGACGCGGTGACTGCGGGGGCGATCGCGAGCACGGAAGCGAACGTCATCGTCGCCACAGCAAGCCCCAACTTCATGCCCATGCGGCGACAGCCTACCCGAGCGTTCGACCTGCTTGTCCGGTCGTGCGCCCGGCGGTCACGCCAGATTGACGTCGCAGGCCAACTCGGTACCCGCTGTGACCAGCACCTTTTCGACCGAACCGGCGTCGCGCAGGTCGGCCTCGCCGGCGTGCAGCGCGTCGTGGATCTCGGCGGGGGCGGTGATCGTCAGCGCGGCGACCTGGGCCTTCTGGCTCTGCTTGGCCTCGGTCTTGGCCCGCCGGACCTGCTGCAACGCCTCGATCACGGGGTCGATCAGGCCGGCGTCACCGCCGAGGCCGCTGGGGGTGGGCCACGTCGCCGCATGAATGCTCGTGTCGTGCCACCAACTCCACGCCTCCTCGGTGCCGAACGGGATGATCGGGGCGAACAGCCGCTGGATCGACCCGAGCGCCTCGCGCAGCGCCCGCAGCGCGGAGTTGGCCGCGTCGGGCCCGCGTGAACCGTAGGCGCGGCCCTTGACCAGCTCGACGTAGTTGTCGCAGAACCACCAGAAGAACGCCTCGGACCGTTCGAGCGCGCGGGCGTAGTCGAACGCCGCGAAGCCGGTCGTCGCCTCGGCGATCACGTCGTCGAGCTTGGCGAGCATCGACCGGTCGATCGGGTCGATGACGATGTCGGAGAGTGCCGCCGAGCCGGCGGTGCCTGCCGGCTCGGGGAAGCTGAGCACGAACTTGGTGACGTTGAGCAGCTTGTTGGCCAGCTTGCGGCCGACCTTCATCTGATCCTCGCTGAAGGCGGTGTCGACACCCGGTCGGCCGGACGCCGCCCAGTAGCGCACGGCGTCGGTGCCGTGGATGTCGAACAGGTCCATCGGTGTGACGACGTTGCCCTTCGACTTCGACATCTTCTTGCGGTCGGGGTCGAGGATCCAGCCCGACAGCGCGGCGTGCTGCCACGGCGCCGTGCCGAACTCGTGGTGGCTGCGGGTCATCGTGGAGAACAACCAGGTGCGGATGATGTCGTGGCCCTGGGGGCGAACGTCCATCGGGAAGATCAGGTCGAACAGTTCGTTGTCGTCGCCCTCCTCCCACAACCCCGCGATCTCGGGGGTCAGCGACGAGGTCGCCCACGTGTCGAACACATCGGTGTCGCCGGTGAACCCGTTCGGCTGGTCGCGCTGGTCGGCGCTGTAGCCGGACGGGGTGTCGGCGGACGGGTCGATCGGGAGCTGGCCCTCGGACGGCGTGAGCGGGGCGTCGTACTGCGGCTCGCCGGACGCGTCGAGCGGGTACCAGATCGGGATCGGCACCCCGAAGAAACGCTGGCGGCTGACGAGCCAGTCGCCATTGAGGCCTTCGACCCAGTTCTCGTAGCGGTGCCGCATGTGCCGCGGGTGCCACGTGACCTCGTGCCCGCGTGCGACGAGGGCGGCGCGGAGGTCCGTGTCGCGGCCACCGTTGCGGATGTACCACTGGCGCGACGTCACGATCTCCAGTGGCCGCTCGCCGCGCTCGTAGAACTTCACCGGGTGCTGGACGGGGCGGGGCTCGCCGATCACGAGGTCCTGCTCGACGAGTTGCTCCACGACGGCGCGCTGGGCTTGGTTCGGGTACTTGCCGGCG
Source organism: Ilumatobacteraceae bacterium (assembly GCA_024644465.1). Taxonomy (GTDB): domain Bacteria; phylum Actinomycetota; class Acidimicrobiia; order Acidimicrobiales; family Ilumatobacteraceae; genus Ilumatobacter_A. The sequence continues at coordinate 6,805 of JAHEKY010000108.1, forward strand.
ATCAGGGCGTAGGCGTCCGGGTCGACGCCGTCCGGGGCGTCGGGGAGGAGGCGCCCGTCGCGGCCGATGATCGGGCGGATGCCGAGGTCGAGCTCGCGCCACCACGTCACGTCCGTCGTGTCGCCGAACGTGCAGATCATCGCGATGCCGGTGCCCTTGTCGGGCTGCGCCAGCTCGTGGGCCATGATCTCGACCTGCTGGCCGTACAGCGGCACCTCGACCGTCGTGCCGAACAGCGGCTGGAAGCGCTCGTCGTCGGGGTGGGCGACGAGAGCGACGCATGCCGCCAGCAGTTCGGGGCGGGTCGTGTCGATCTCGACGCTGCCGGTGCCGTCGGTGCGGCGGAACGGGATCTTGTGGTATGCGCCGGGGCGCTCGCGGTCCTCCATCTCGGCCTGGGCGACGGCGGTGCGGAAGTCGATGTCCCACAGCGTCGGCGCCTCGTGGCTGTAGGCCTGGCCGGCGGCGACGTTGCGGAGGAACGCCCGCTGGCTGATCCGGCGCGAGCGTTCGTCGATCGTCGTGTAGTGGTGGTTCCAGTCGACGGACAGGCCGAGCCGTTGGAACAGCGCCTCGAAGACCTGCTCGTCCTGCTCGATCAGCTCGTCGCACAGCTCGAGGAAGTTGGCCCGCGAGATCGGCACCGCTTGGTGCTTCTTCGGCGGGTCGCCGCGGAACGGTGGCTCGAACCCCGCCTGGTACGGCTGCGTCGGGTCGCACCGCACGCCGTAGTAGTTCTGGACACGGCGCTCGGTCGGCAGGCCGTTGTCGTCCCAGCCCATCGGGTAGAACACCGACTTGCCCGCCATCCGCTGGTAGCGGGCGATCGTGTCGGTGTGGGTGTAGCTGAAGATGTGGCCCATGTGCAGCGAGCCGCTGACGGTGGGCGGCGGCGTGTCGATGGAGAACACCTGCTCGCGAGGTACCGACGCGTCGAAGCGGTAGATGCCATCGTGCTCCCACTGGTCGATCCAGCGGGCCTCGATGCCGTCGAGCGTCGGCTTGTCAGGGATGTTCGCCATAGTCGTCCCGAGGCTACCGACCGGTCGCCGCCCGATTCGCCCCCGTTCGCGTCGCCGCGGTGTCTGCCATCACGACCGGTGACGACAACGTCGTGTCAGACACAACGTTGTCGACGTGGCACTCACGCCGAATCGCAGAACGTGAACCAGTGGTACTCGCCGTCGATCAGGGTGACGTGCGCCGTCGACGGCGTGCCGGGCTGGCCGCGACCGGTCAGCACGATCTCGACCTCGATCGCGTCGGGGATCTCGATCGCCTGGTCCTCGACGTCCCAGACCCATGGCCCCGTCACGCCTTCGGCGATGAACTCGATGTTCAGATCGGGGTCGGCGAAGCGGGCGAGCGCCGCCGGGCACTCGGTCGGATACACCTCGATCACGTTCGGGTCGAGGCGGTCGAGTGCGAACCCCGCGTCACCTGCCGCCAGGCTGGCGCTCAGCTGGGCATAGAACGCGGCGAGCGACTCGGACGGGGCTGCGGCGCCGGCATCGTCGGGCTCGTCGCCATCGCCCGGCGGCACGGTGACTTCGATCGCGCGGGTCGTGATCAGGCCGACGATCGGTACGGCGGGTTGGGTCACCGACTGCCCGTCGACGGTCGTCGACCAGACGGAGAGCGGCGGTCCGCCCCGCGACAGCTCGTCCTGCGGGACGACGAGCGTCACCGAGTCGTGGCGGAACAGGGCGCGGGCGCGCGTGTCGCCGGCCGACGATGCAACCGTCCAGCCGTCGGCATCCTGCGTGATCTGGTACGAGGGGCCGTTCGGGGAGAAGCCGACCGTGTGGACTCGTTCGGTGCCGTCACCCAGGATCGGGATCGCGTCGAGCATCACGCCCGACACCGTCACGAAGCCGCCCGCCTTCATCGGCGGTTCGTCCGGAGCGCATGCGGTGTAGGCGACGTGCCCGTGGCCGCAGGGAAAGATCGACTCGTCGAACAGCGGGTCGCTCGTCGCGAACGCCTGCGTGTCCGCGATCGACGGTGCGACCTGCCCGAGTGGGTTGGCGAACGTGGACGTGGTGGCGAGCAATGTGTCGGCGACCGTGAGCTCGACCTCGACCTCGGTCAGCCCCGCCGCGAAGACCCAGAAATTGCCGCGATCGGGGCATGCGTCGAGCACCTTGACGACCAGTTCGACGTTCTCGGGGTCGAAGAACCATGTGCAGCCGTCGTCGACGGGGCGCGAACCGAGGGTGTTGTTGATCGTGTTGACCGAGTCGGCCCAATCGTTGCGCACATCGAGGCCGGGGTTCATGACGTTGAACGGATCCCCGATCGGTGGGATCGGAGCGGGCTCGGACGCATCGACGGTGTAGACCTCGTCCCGGATCGCGGCGGCGGCCTTGTTGACCGCGTCGGGATCGAACAGGTCGATGCCGTTCGTCGCGATGTACTCGGCGGCGGCGGCCTCGATCCGGTCGATGCGGCACTGCCCGAAGGCCTGCAGCGGCTGTTCGACCAGCGTGATGCCGTCGGGGTCGACGGGCGCCTCGCCGGTCAACAGCGTCCCGCCGCAGTCGGACTGCACGCGGACGACCTGGTCGGGCGCATCGGTGAAGAGCCGGACGAGCAGGGCCCACAGCTCGGTCGAATTGCCGTCCTCGTCGGTGAGCGCGTCCGTGGCACCGAACCCGTGCGACGTCCCCGGCTGGCCCACGAGGATGATGCCCGGCGCCTGCCCCGACGAGCACGCGAGGAACTGGGTGTTGCAGTCCTGCGGGAGGTACGCG
>JAHEKY010000024.1 GCA_024644465.1 Ilumatobacteraceae bacterium
GCGGAGGAATGTCGGCGTGCCGGCGTCACCGACGGCTTGCTGCGGGTGTCGGTCGGCCTCGAGGAGACGATGGACCTGATCGCCGACCTCGAGCAGGCGCTGCCCGAGTCGTAGTTGTGTCAGACACGACTACGACGGGCGGCGGATCGACTGCCAGGTCGCGAGGATCTCGTGGCGGTCGAGCGGCGCGATCCGGTCGGCAACGACCAGGTTGACGTTCGCCGCGACGATCGCCTCGTTCGCGGCCCGCACCAGGGCGACCACGTCGGCCTCCGACTCGGCCTGCCAGAACGCGACTCGAGCCTTCGCCACCGCGGCGACCGCGACCTTGCGCCGGTCGTGGCTGAGTTCGCGGCGGACGAACTGCTCCGCCCACCACCCATCGGGCCGGTGTTCGTCGATGCCGGGGATCGGCTTGCCCTGCAGCGGGCCGGCGTCCAGCTCGCCGGACTGCGCCGCATCGGCCAGCCGCTGCTCGACCATGCGCGCGACCCAACTCATCACCGCATCGTACCGAGCGGTGTCGCGCCGGTCACCGGCCGATCGCGGCCCCGGTGTCGAGATCGAAGAAGTACAGCTGATCGGTGTCGACCCGCAGTCGCAGCGGCTCCCACAGGCTGACCGGTTCGTGCGCATCGACGTAGGTGCGGATCGTCGACGTCCGCTCGGGAACCGCGGTGACGTCGCCGTCGACGTCGACGACCGAACGGGCGTGGATCGTGGCGTAGACGAGCCGGTGCGGTCCGAGCAGCTCGGTGAACTGGACGCTCGTCACCAACTCGCCGGCGTCGTCGCGGTGGACCGCTTCGGGCCGGATACCGACGACGACGTCGCGGCCGTCGAGTTCGATGAGCGCCGGCACCGTCGCGAGCACGCGCGAGCCGAGCGGGATTTCGTGCTCGCCGATCAGGATGGCGACGCCCCCTCGCCGGCTGACGACCGAGGCACGCAGCGTGCACATCGGCGGCGACCCCATGAACTGGGCGACGAACAGGTCGAGTGGACGGGCGTAGAGCTCGCTGGGTGGGCCGCACTGCACGACGTGCCCGTCGCGCATCAGGGCGACCCGGTCGGCCATCGCCATCGCTTCGACCTGATCGTGGGTCACCAGCAGCGTCGTCGTGCCGAGCCGTTGGTGGAGCTTCATGATCTCGGCTCGGGATTCGACCCGCAGCCTCGAGTCGAGGTGCGACATCGGCTCGTCCATCAGGAGCAGCCGGGGTTCGCGGATGATCGACCGGCCGAGCGCGACTCGCTGCCGCTGGCCGCCCGACAGCCGGGCCGGATACCGGTCGACGACCGCGTCGAGATCGAGCAACCGCGCGACGTGGCCGACGCGCCGCTCCAGCTCTGCCACGTCGACGCGCCCGAGGCGCAGCGGGAAGCTGATGTTCTCGGCGACGGTCATGTGGGGGTACACCGTGTAGTCCTGCGACGTCATCGCGATGTCGCGCTCCTGCGGGGTCTGATCGTTGACGCGCTCCCCGTCGATCACCACGTCGCCGGCGTCGGGCGGTTCCAACCCGGCCACGATCCGCAGCACGGTGCTCTTGCCGCACCCGGACGGGCCGACGATGACGAAGAACTCGCCGTCCGCGATGTCCAGATCCAGGTCGTCGACGGCCGTGAACCCGCCGGGATAGGTCTTGCTCAGACCGCTGAGTCGCACACTGGACATGTCGCACCTGCCCGCGACGCGCAGGCGCCGTCGGGCACGCTCATTGTCGTTCGCGCCACTGACGCGCACAAGACGTCGGCGCGTCAGCGCGGTGTCAACCGGCCGTGGCGATGCATCGTCCGGGAGATCGCCTGCTCGCGCACCCACCGGTACAACTCGACGAACCCGTCGCTCACCGGCGCAGAGACGTCGATCGCGATGTTCGCCGCGTGCACGGCCCGGCGCGCCTCGCTGCGGAGGTCGGTGAGCAACCGCACCCGGTCGACGCCACCGAGCCGGTGCACGAACTCGTCGTCGGATTCCTCCCGGGTGTCGGACTCCACGAAGCGCACCCCGGTCGTGCGGGCTGCGAGGCGCAGCAGTTCCAGCCCGGTCGGGTCGGACCCGTCGTGGCGGACGGCGACGCCGCCGATCGGGTGATAGCGGAGGACGTTCGCCTCTGCGGCCAGACCACTGGGGTCGTGGTCGACCGAGAAGTGGTCGCCCCACGCCGCGGCGTACGACACCGTCGCCCGGGCGATCGCGTCACCCCCGCCCTCGCTGATCCGCGCCAACTGCTGGACGTATCCGGGGCCGCCGGCCTTCGCGCTGCCGCCGACCGACGACTTCTTCCAGCCGCCGAATGGCTGGCGGCGCACGATTGCACCGGTCGTGTGGCGGTTGACGTACGCGTTGCCGATCTCGACGCGCCGCAGCCACGTGTCGATCTCCGCGGGGTCGAGCGAGTGGAGGCCACCGGTCAGGCCGAACTCGGTCGCGTTCTGCAACTCGATCGCGTGGTCGAGATCGTCCGCACGGATGATCCCGAGGACGGGGCCGAAGCACTCGGTCATGTGGTACCAGGAGCCCGGTGTCACGCCGACACGGACGCCCGGCGACCAGACCCGACCGGCGAGTTCGCCGTCCTGTTCGAGCAGTTGGGGTTCGACGAGCCACCGCTCACCGGGTTCGAGGGTCGTCAGCGCGCGTTCGAGCGGTCCGGCCGGACGACCGATCGTCGGCCCGACCATGGTCGCGGTGTCCGCGGGGCTGCCGACCCGGAGGCTGAGCACCGAGTCGCGCAGCCGGCGGAGGAACGCGGGGTCGTCGTGGACCGACGCCTCGACGATGCCGAGGCTGGCCGCAGAGCACTTCTGGCCGGCGTGCCCGAAGGCCGATCGGACGAGGTCGGCGATCGCCAGGTCGAGGTCGGCTGCGCCGGTGATCACGAGCGCGTTCTTGCCGCTCGTCTCGGCGAGCACCCGCAGCTCCGGTCGCCAGTCGAGGAACATCGAGGCCGTCGCATACGACCCGGTCAGGATCACCGTGTCGAGGTGGGGATGCGTCACGAGGTGCGTTCCGACGGGGCCGTCGTCGCAGACGACGAGTTGCAGCACGTCGCGCGGCACGCCCGCCCGCCAGAACTGCTGTGCGATGTGGGTCCCCGTGCGAACCGCCTCGGGCGCCGGCTTGAGGATGACCGCATTGCCGGCCGCGAGGGCGGACGCGACCCCGCCGGTCGGGATCGCATAGGGGAAGTTCCACGGTGCGACGACCGCGACGACGCCGCGGCCCTCGACGCCGTAGCCGCTCGCGGCGAGCGACTCGAGGTGCTGGGTGCCGACCCCGCCGTAGTAGTCGCAGAAGTCGATCGCCTCGGCGATCTCGGGGTCGCCCTCGTGCATCGTCTTGCCGGTCTCCGCGGCCATCAACGCCAGCGTGGTGAACCGCTCGGCGCGCATCACGTCCGCGGTCGCCAGCAGCCACGCCCGTCGCTCTGCCGGGGAGGCGGCCCGGGTCGTCGCCCCGGCGGCCGTTGCGAGCATCGTGTCGATCTGCGCGGTGTCGTCGATCCGTTCGACGGCGACATCCTGCGGCGACGCGAGCGCCACACCGACGGCGGCGCGAACGTCCGGATCGGTGAAGTCACTCTCCGGCTCGTTGGAGAAGCCGCGTGCCGGCGCGACGGGCCACCGTTGACGGGAACGGTCGACGTCGTGCCGCGCGGCGACCGCCCGGCGGAACATTGCTTCCTGCCGCTCGAACTCGGCGGAGTCGACGGTCAGCGTGAACAGCGAGCGAAGGAAGTTGTCGGCCTGCGTGTTCTCGTCGAGGCGGCGCGACAGGTACGCGATGCTCGCGTCGAAGTCCTCGTCGGCGACGACCGGCGAGTACATCAGCAGATCACCCGCAGCCGCGAACACGGCACGCGCTTGCGCCGGCGCCATCCCTTCGAGCATCTCGAACACGACCCGGTCGCCGGCATCCAACGCCGCGGTGCGGACCATCGCCCACGCGACGTCGAACAGGTTGTGGCTGGCGACGCCGACGCTGATCGCGTCGGCCCACTCCGGGCGCAGCAGCGATTCGAGCAACGCCTTGAAGCTCGCGTCGACGTCCGCCTTGGTTCCGTACGGTGCCGCCACCCAGCCGTGCAGCTCGGCTTCGACTTCCTCCATCGCGAGGTTCGCACCCTTGACGAGACGCACCTTGATCCGTCCGCCGCCTGCGGCGCGTCGAGCAACCGCCCACGCCCCCAGACGCTCGGCGGCGTCGTGGCTGTCCGGCAGGTACGCCTGCAGCACGATGCCCGCATCGGTCGCGGCGAACTCGTCCTCGCCGAGCACGGTCATGTACGCCGCGAGCGTCAACTCCAGGTCGCGGTACTCCTCCATGTCGAGGTTGACGAACGTCCGGGGCGTCGCGTTGTTCGCCGCGCGGAACAGCGTCCGCAATCGCTCTGCAACGCGCCGGACCGTGTCGTCGAACGCGAGCACGTCGAGGTTCGCAACGATCGATGAGATCTTCACCGAGACGTAGTCGACGTCGGGGCGGACCGTTTTCTCGAGCACGATCCGCATCCGCTCGTCGGCCTCGGCGTCGGACAGGATCGCCTCGCCGAGCGGGTTGATGTTGAGCCGCACACCGTCGGCATTGCGCCGCGCGAGGTGCTTCGCGAATGCGGGGTCATCTGCGGGGAGCACGATGCCACGGGTCTCGGCCTTCACACGGCGGACGACGAGCGGCATCACGAGCCGAGGGATCCTCGGCGCGATCGCCGCCCCTGCCCGGAGCATGACACCGTCGAGCGTGCCCAGTGCCGATGTCGGGTACTGCTCCACGAGCTCACCGAACCGTCGCGCCGCGACACGCGGGTCGTCGACACGGAGCACCTCGTCGGTCAGCGCGAGGATCAGCTCGCGGCCGTTCGGGTCGGCGAGCAGCCGGCCCAGCCGGGCTCGACGGCGCCGTTCCGTCGGCGACTCGTCCGCGAGGCTCGCCGCCAGCAGCCGCTTCGTCAGCGCGACGGCCTCATCCGCGGACCGCGCGTCGTCACCATCGTGGCGCGCGCTGTCGTGTCGAACGTCGGGTGGGCTGTCGGAACTCACGGGTGATGCCTCGTCTCGGTGCTGGAACGGGTGAACGTCGGGATGGGCGTCGAGTGCCATCTTTCCATCCAACCGCAGGTGCGCCCGTGCGTCTTGGACGGAATCGGCGCCGCGGCCGCCGATTTCGTCCGTCGCTGCCGCCCGCCGGTCATGATGGGGCCCGTGCTCGATGCAACGCTCGCCGCGGTGACCGAGGTGCTCGCCACGACACCCCACGTGATGTTCTGCATCAAGGCGCCCGACGGCAGTTACCTCGCCGCCAATCAGGCGTTCGCCGATCGCGCCGCGGTCTCCGCGCCGGGCGACGTCGTCGGCCGGACGGCGCACCAGCTGTTCCCGCCCGAGCTCGCCGACCGGTACGCCGCGCAGGACGACGACGTCCTGGCGACCGGACACATGCTGAGCAACGAGCTGGAGCTGATCACCCGCCCGGACGGCACGTACGGCTGGTTCCTGACGTCGAAGTCGCGGTGGACCGACCCGGACGGTACGCCGCTCGGGGTGGTCAGCGTCTCGGTCGACCTCCGCACACCTGCCGATGCCGCGGCGCCGCACGCCCAGCTCGCGGCAGCGGTCGAGGTCGCGCGGACTCGCTTCGCGGAGCAGTTGCCGGTCGCCGAACTCGCGGCCGCCGCAACGATGAGCATCAACCAGCTCGAACGCGCCGCCCGGCGCGTGCTCGGGTTGTCCCCGAAGCAGCTGATCCTGCGGTTCCGGTTGGAGGAGGCACTTCGGCTGCTGACGACGACCGACCTCCCGATCGCCGAGATCGCCCAGCGCTGTGGCTACTACGACCAGAGCGCCTTCAGCCGCCACTTCAAGCGGACGGTCGGCGTCGGACCCGCGAGCCACCGCGCGACCCGCAGGGCATGAGGACATCGAGGTGTTACACCTCAGTCGGTCGTGGCGTCGTCCGTGGCGTGATCATCGCCGACGTCGCACGGGTGACACTCGAGCTGCAGCGTCGTGTGATCGACCGCGTGTTCGGCGAGCAGCGCCGCGCTCAACCGCTCGACGGTCGCCTGTGCGTCGTGGACGCTTCGTTCGCCGTCGACGACGACGTGCGCGGTCGCGCTCAGCCGGCCGCCGCCGAGCGCTCGCAGGTGGACGTGGTGGACGTCGCCGACACCGTCCTGGCGGCCGAGCAGCACCGCCACCTCGGCCGACGACAGCCGCTGCGGCGTCCGGTCGAGCAGCACCGCCGCGGCTGCCGTGAGCAGGCGCCACGTCGTCCAGAGCACGACGGCGGACAGGACGAGCGACGCCGCTGGATCGATCCAGTCGGGCCCGCCGACTGCGAGCAACACACCGGAGACGACGACCACCACCGAGCCGGCGAGATCGGTCAGCAGGTGCAGCCGCGCCGCCCGGAGCGAGATTGCGTCCTCGCCGTGGGCGTGGCCGACGAGCAGGATGCCGGCGCCGTTGACGGCGATCGCGATCACCCCGATGACGACCACGCTCGGGCCGGAGACCTCGGTCGGATCGAACAACCGGCGAAGCGACTCGACCACGATCCAGACGACCGAGCCGAGCAAGAGGAGCGCGGACACGAAGCCGCCCAGAGCGTCGGACTTGCCGAGGCCGTACGTGAACCGCTCGTCCGGTGCCCGCTGCGCCATCCGCACCGCGATCAGGGCGGTCACCAGGCCGATCGCGTCGACCGTCTGGTGGGCGGCGTCGGCGAGGACGACGACCGATCCGATCGCGAGACCGACGACGACCTGGACGACGGCGAACCCGACGTTCGAGGCGGCCGCGGCGACGAGCCGGCGGACCGAGACATGACCGGTGGCGTGACCGTCGCCATGCCGATTGCCGTCCGGCGCGGCGGCCCCGTGGCCGTGCCGGCCGGAGTGGCCGACCCCATTCTCAGTCATTGAGAAGACCGTAGCGGGCGGCGTGTCGTCATGCCACCCCGCTGCCAGACTGGGCCCCATGACCGCGCTGCAGGCCGACGAGTACGACCGCTTGTCCGTGACTGCCGACGCCGGCCGGTTCCTGCTGCAGCTGGACGGAGACACGGTCGGGTGGGCGGTGACGTCGGTCGCCGACGGCGTCCTCACCATCGCCCACGTCGAAACGGCCCTGCGCCACCGCGGCAAGGACTTCGCGGCACGGCTGATGCACGGCGTCCTCGATGCCGCCCGGGCGCAGTCGTTGCGGGTGCGGCCCCGGTGCGGGTACGCGGCCGACTACATGCGCCACCGCCCGGCGACCCACGACCTGCTCACCTGAACGAACGGAGACGACGATGTGCCGGAACATCACGACGCTGCGGGGCCTGGAGCCCGCCGCCACCGACGCCGAGATCGAAGCGGGTGCGCGCCAGTACGTCCGCAAGATCAGCGGCGTCCAGAAGACGTCGGCGGCCACCGAGGAGGCCTTCGAGCGGGCGGTCGCGGAGATCGCCGTGATCACCAAGCGGGTGCTCGGCGAACTGCCGCCGCGCCGGCAGCCACCGACGACCGAGCCGCCGCTGCGCCGCCTCGCCCGCCGCTGACCGCGCCGACGTCAGCGCGAGGGCGTCAGCGTGAGGGGGTCAGCTGTAGAACGGGTTCTCGCCGGTCGTGTGATCGGTGAGGTCCTTGACCCGCTCGATCGGTTCGATCGCCTCGACCAGCATCGTCTGCACACCGTCGAGCATCGTCATCTTGCTCATCGAGCAGCCGTGGCAGCCTCCGCCCATCGTGAGGTAGGCGGTGCCCTCGCCGTCGTGGCCGACGTAGGTGACGAAGCCGCCGTGCGCGGCGAGCGCCGGGTTGACCTCGGTCGCGACCAGCGCCTCGACCTCCGCCGACAACTGGTCGTCGTTGGTCAGGCCCTCGATGTCGGGCGCCTGCGGCCGGTTCGGGTTGCGGATGACCAACCCCTGGGTCGTCGTGTAGTCGAGTGTCGCGCCGGTCAGCAGTTCCATGTCGGCGCCGGGGATGATCACCTTCAGCCCGTCATGGGTACGCACCTCGTCGTCGAACGCGGCGGTGAGGAACTCGTCGAAGGACAGGTCGTAGCGGAAGTCCTCCCCCGGTGCGGACGCGATCGCGAGGCGCAGACCGAGCGCCGCGCCGTCGGCCTCCTCGTCGCGGAGCCCCACGAGGTGGTCGTGGGCTTCCGGCGTGATCGTGATGATCGGTTCGCTGGTGCCACCGCTCGATTCGCTCGCCATTGCTTCGAGAGGACTCATGTCCGAAAGGCTACCGTCGGAGGCCGTGAACCCAGATTCCGTGCGCCGCAACGACCAGTCCCGGTACGTCGCCTCGATCCGGTCCGATGCCGACCGGGTCTCCGCGGTCGTCCGCACGCGCCCGCTCGAGGCGCCCGTCGCGGCGTGCCCCGGGTGGGACGTGAAGCGGCTGGTCACCCACCTCGGCGACGTGCACCGCTGGGCGACGTACGCGCTGACCCACGGACGTGCACCCGACCCCGATCCCGGTTTCGAGCCGCCTTCGGACGACGAGTTGGCGGTGTGGATCGTCGATGGAGCCGCCGGGTTGACCGCCGCGATCGAGGCCGGCGACCCGGACGCCGAGACGTGGCACCCGTTCCCCCTCGAACAGCGTCGCTGGGTGTGGGCCCGGCGACAGGCGATCGAGACCGCGATCCACCGCTGGGACGCAGAGCAGGCCGGCGGCGCGGCAGCACCGATCGACCCCCGCCTCGCCACCGACGGCGTCCACGAGTACGTCGAGATGGGGTTGCCCCGGGTACTGCGTCGGGAACAGGTCGGCGCACCGGACGCGAGCCTGCACCTGCACTGCACCGACGTCGACGGCGAGTGGCTGCTGTGGGGCGACGGCGGCGACTACCGAATGCTGCCGATCCACGACAAGGGCGACGCCGCGCTGCGCGGCACCGCGGCTGACCTCCTGCTGGTGCTGATGGGACGCGTCGACCGGTCCGCGATCGAGGTCCTCGGCGATCCGGCCGCAGCCGCTGCGTGGCTCGACCTGCCCGGCTGGTAGGTCACGTCCCCGGAGCGACGAGCCGGCCGAACGCCTGGCGCCACCTGACCGACAACCGATCGGACCGGACATCGACCGTGCCGGTCACGTCGAGCGGCAGCGCCCCGGGGATCTGCTCGAGCATCGTCCGGTCCTCCGCGCCGATCGCACGGTCGAACGCGAGCAGCTCCTCGGCCGGGAGGTCGTGGTCGTGGTTGCGCCAGACGACGAAGGTGAACAGCGACGACACATCGTCGACGGGTGTCGTGCACAACAGCAGCACTCGGTCCTGCCCCGCGCGCGGGCCGGATTCGTACGTCGTGTTCGACCGCACGCTGAACGGCAGCGCGAACCCCGTTGACATCGCCTGGCGGACGATGTCGCCCCGTTCGTCACGAACGTCGACGACGTAGCGATAGCCGGTGAAGTCGCCGTCGAGCTGCTCGACGTCGACCGCCCCGACGACGGGGTCGGTGTCGGCCCCGATCGTGCCGGCATGGACGAACGGGAAGTGCGCGACGTCACAGAAATTGTCGGTCATTCGCGTCGCAGACGTGTGCCACGTTTCGATGCCGGCGGTGACTCGTCGGTAGTCGGGGTCGGCGTCCTGCGCGATCGTGGGCGGTTCGCCGTTCGGCCGGCCGGGGCTGATCCACACGAGGCCGTATCGCTCGCGCGCCGGGCACAGCGCGAGGCGCGCGGTCGGTGGCACGGGCGCGCCGGCACCTGCCGACGGCACGAGTACGCACGCGCCGTCGGCGTCGAACGACCAGCCGTGGTACGGGCACACGAGGCAGCCGTCGGCGACCGTCCCCGCCGACAGTGGGCCGTGCCGATGCGGGCAGCGATCGGGCGCCGCGGCGATGGGACCATCGACGCGACCCCCTGCGGGGCGCCACACGACGTACCGCTCCCCCAGCAGCGTGACGGCGCGCGGCGCCTCGCCGACGTCGGACGCATCGGCGACGACATACCACTGATCGCGCAACCCGTCGCTGACCGCACCACCTTCGAACACGAGTGCAGCGTACGACGGAGCCCGTGCCAGGATGCGGCGATGCGGATCATGGTGACCAACGACGACGGCGTGCACGCCCCAGGGCTGCGGGCGCTCGCAAACGCGATGTGCGAACTCGACGGTGACCACGAGATCGTCGTCGTCGCACCGGACTCCGAGTACTCCGGCGCCGGTGCATCGCTCGGGGCGCTGCACGAGATCCGGCCGGTCGTCCGGCACGAACAGATCGAGGCATGCCCCGTCGACGATGTCTGGTCCGTCACGGGACCACCGGCGCTGTGCGTGATGTTCGCCCGCCTCGGCGCGTTCGGCGCGCCGTTCGACCTGATCGTGTCGGGGATCAACCCGGGGGCGAACGTCGGCCGCGCGGTGTACCACTCCGGCACCGTGGGCGCCGCGCTCACCGGCCGCAACGGGCGGATCTCCGGCGTTGCCGTCAGCCGCGCGGTGGCCGGGTACGGCGTCGAGGGCCAGGCGTGGGACGAGGCGATCGCCGGCATCTCCTGGGACGCGGCCGCCACGATCGGCAGGGTCGTCGTGCAGGCGCTGCTCGCCGAACTGCCCGCAGATCCCGTCGTCGTGAACGTCAACGTTCCCGACGCTCCGCTCGACGAGATCAAGGGGTGGCGCCACACCGTGGTCGGCCATGTCCCACCGCGGACCGTTGCCCAGGCCGAACTCGTTCCGCTGCACGGTGAGGACGGGGCGTTCCGGGTCCAGATGGGGTGGGGTGACCGCGTCGAACTCGACGAGTGGACCGACGGCGGCGCGGTCGAGGCCGGTTACGTGGCCGTCAGCAACCTGAGCCGCCTCGACCACGAGAACCGGCCCGACGTCTCGACCGCGGACGCGCTCGACCGCCTGTTCACGAGCTGACCGGGCCGCCGAGTGCCCCTGTGCCGCCGCCGCTCGCGGCGGCCGGCTCCGCGACCGGTTCGTCGGCCGTCTGCTCGGCCTCCTCGATCGGAGTCGCGTCGCCGACCCCCGCACCGTCGTCGGCGGGTGGCGGTTCGTCACCCGACCCGTTGCCCAGCGTCCACGCCGCGCCGAACGCCTTCAGCTCGGGAAGGTTGTTGAGCGTCCGCAGGCTCCCCGACGCACGGTCGTACAGCCGCAACACATCACCGGACAGGTACAGCGCCCACTGGCTGTCGGCACTCCACAGCACCGGACTTCCGACGGCGGCACCCGGCACGGGCACCGTGGTCGACGCAGCGAGGTCGACGATCGTCCAGTCGGCCCCGAACCCGGACACCCGCACGAAGGCGACGTTGCCGTCCGGGGAGACGCTCTGACCGAACGGCGAGCCGGCCGCCTCGTCGCCCCCCGCGATGTCGAGCGCCGGCACGTCGGTCAGGACGCGCTCTCCGAGCGTGCGGTCGAGGCGGTAGATGCCGCACACGAACTGGTCGTCGCACTCGCGGACGTACGCCACCGTTGCGCCGATCGCCAGCACCTCGCCGGCGGTGATCCGCGCCGCGGAGCCGTCCGGTGCGAACACGAAGACACCGCCGAGCGCGGCCTTGACGAGCACGCCGCCGGTTCCGTCGGATCCCAACAGCTCGGTGTCGGAGCCGACGTCGATCGTGACGCCGAGTTCGGTCCCCTGGGCGTCGATCAGATCGAGCAGCAGTGGATCGCCGGGACGCACCCGCCGGTTCTCGGACCACACGGTGCCCGGGAACGGCCCTGCGACCATCGGCCCGCGCGGTGTCGTGCCCGCCAGCTGGGCGGTCCCGGATGCGGCGTCGAACCGGATCGAGGGCACGTCGTCGAACGACACGATCGTCGCGCCGTCGGGGTCGGCGAAGACATGGGCCGGTGCCCCGCTCGCGAGCGGTGGGGCGGTCGTCGTGATCACCGCACCGGTGTCGATGTCGATCTGATGGACGTCGCCTTCGCGTCCGAGGCCGACGATCGCCAGACCACTCGTGATCGCCTGCGTCGGCGTCGGTACCGGCCCGGCGCCGAGCGGACGCACCGCGACCGCATTCAGGTTGCCGACCGATTCGGCGAACGCCGTGACGTCGCCCGAGCGGGTCAGGAAGCTCACCCCGCCGTCGTCCGCGGCCCTGAACACGCCGGAGCTGTCGACGGCCCAGACGTTCGAGAACGACGACGACCTGGTCGTGGGCACCGTCGCGGCCGCTCCGGTCTCGAGATCGATGATGACGTCCGAGCCGCCGGTCGCCGACCACCGCACCGTGTGCGCCGTCGTGCCGTCCGGTGACACGTTGATCATGTTGCCGCCGAACTGATTGTCGAAGTCACCGTCGAGCTGCACGGTCCGCCGTTCACCGGTCAGCGCATCGATCAGCACGAACTCGCATGTGTAGGTCTCGCTGCACTCCCGAACGAGCAGGTGGTTCGCCGACGTGGCGAGCAAGAAGCCGTTGGACACGCGAGTCGCGCCTCCCGAGCCGTCGACCCGGTACACGCCGCCCGCATCGTTGACGAGCAGCTCACCGGTCGGCGCGTACAGCCGTTGCCAGGTCGGCACGTCGTCGTCGATCTCGAGCGTCTCGGTCGAGCCATCCGGATAGACCCGCAGTTCGCGATACGTCGAACCGTCGCCGAACCCGAACACCGTGGCGACGTACTCGTCGGTCGTCGGAATCGCGACCATGTCGTTGCGCTCGGCACCGAGCCGGAGTTCGATCGGCGGCTGCCCGACCCGCAGGAGGTAGCTGATCGCGGCACTGCTGCCGGCAAACGAGGCGAGCAGCGTCGACGTCGCACCGACGACGACCTGGGTGCTCGCCGCATTGCGCGACAGCTGGATCGAGTTGACGCGACCGCTCGGCACCTCGATCTCGGAGTACAGACCGTTCTCGCTCATCGTGACGATCGTCGTGACGCCGGTCAGCGCACGGAGCGCCGGCGGGAGCTCGATCGTCGACTCCGTCCACTGTGGGCCGGCGCTCGCAGTGCCGCTGTCTGCGGGCGTTGTCGTCGCGGTGGTCAACACGTCGTCCGGCGGGATGAGCGTGATGTCGGGGGCCGTCGTCGACGGCACGGAGTCGAGCGGCGCCTCGCTCGTCGCCGGATCGCTGGCGGACGGTGCCTCGATCGACGGGCTGTCGCGCACCAGCACGAGCACGCCGACGACGAGGGCGACCACGCCGAACGTGGCGATCACGGCGAGCCGGCGTCGCGACCCGGCGATCGTCGTCGCAGGCGACGGCGGGCGATCGTGTTCCGCCTCGGCCGGGGCCGGCCCCGGCGCAGGTGGGGCCTGAGGTGGGGGTTCGGGCGATCCGTGCGACGGTGTCGCGGCCCACGCGCTGGGCGCCTCTGGAGCCGGGGCCCACTCGAACTCGATCGGTTCGGACGGCACGGGCTGCTCGTTCGCCCACGGCGAATCGTCGCCGTCGCCGATCTCGAAACCTCCTGCCACCGCAACATTGGATCACACAATCACGTGCAGTACCGTCGCAGCACCCATGAATTCGCCGATCGCCGTCGTGACCGCCTTTCTCGAGTCGTTCACGCGCAACGACCCCGACGCGATCGTCGCGATGGTGTCAGAGGGATTCCGGAACGAGCACCTCAGCGCGCTCGGCTCGAACTGCGTCGGCAGCGAGGAGTACCGGCGACGGCTGCCGCATTTCCTCGCCGCGTTCGCCGACCGCAGCTACACGGTCGAGGACATCGTCGAACAGTCGCGGGACGCGTGTACCGACGTCGTCGTCCAGTACCGGTTCCGCGGCCGGTTCGAGAACGCCGACGTCGACATCCCGGGCGTGATGTGGTTCAGCGTGCGTCACGGGTTGATCACGCGCCGCCTCGACACGTGGGACTCCCTCACGTTCCTGCGCCAGACTGGTCAGGCCTGATCGTCGCGCCCCGGCCGACGCGGACGCCGCACGCGTCAGACGTAGTACCCCGCGATGTCGACGACGTAGTCCGTGCGGCTCCCCGGCGTGCCGCCGGCGAACGTCTTGACCTTGCGATCGGCGTCGATCGCCACGATGCCCGCGTTCGAGAGGGCCCCGCTCGTGCCGGCGCCCCAGTTGATGCTCGCCGTCGAGAGCGTCGCGGTGCCGCCGGGCGTCATCGTCAGGAACCCGTCGCCACGCATGTTGACGATCGCCAGGTTGTACGCCACAGCGTGCGCGCCGGCGGGCACGGCATTCGGCGTCGTGACGGCACCGGTGACCAGGTCGCGCGAGTTCGCGATCGACGTCGTGCGGTTCGAGCCCGACGTCAGCGGGCCGTTCGCGTCCGGCGACATGTCGAGACGCGAGTCGTACGCGCGCACCGGCACGATCGGCACGAACAACGGTGAGCCGACGTAGCCGATCATCGCGCCGACGATTCGCGCGGTCTCACCTGCGACGAGTTGGGCGCGGAGGATGTACGCCTCGCCCCGTGACACGACGCGGTTCAACGCGCGGGTCTGGGTCTGGATGGCGGGCGACGCCGAGAAGTTGAACGTGCTCTCGACGTTGAAGAGGCCGCCGTCGGGAACCGCGAGCACGAGCTGCGGATTGCCGAACACGGCTGCCGAGGCGGTCGTCAGCAGCATCCAGAACGTGACCTCCCGGATGATCGCCCCCACGGGGAGCTGGACCGACGCGCTGAAGAAGTTGATCGGAATGCTCGTCGAATGCACGCCGACGCCCGACGGGTGGATGGTGCGACCCATCGTCGAGTCGTCCGGGAAGAAGTCGTAGCGCGAGATCGTCAGGTAACTCAGCCCGGGCGTGGCCGGCGGAATCAGTGCCGCATCGGCCCCGTCGAACGGTGCAGCCCGGCCCGCCCGCGACGTGACCGCAGACGCCGCAACGCCGGCCGCGCCCATCGTGATCGCCTGGCGGCGGCTGATCTCCATCGCAGCTCCTCTCGACTCCCTCGACCGAGCTTCGCGCCGCGGGCGCTGCGAGTCACGGGAAATCTTGCGCGATCCCGCGCCTCGGTGCGGAAGTCAGCCCGTGTACAGCAGCGTCTCCGGATGGAACTGCGACCAGGCGAACCAGAACGCCTCGTGGGCGGTCAGTTCCTCGCCCGAATCGGCGCCCACCGCACGCAGCCCGCCGCCGTCGGCGAGCAGCCGGACCCCGCCGAGTTCGACGTCACCGCCGGCCGCGAGCACGCCGCGGGCGGTCGCAGCCGGGAACGCGATCGCGGTGCCGTCGGCGGTGACGACACCGACGACCGGCTCCTGCACGTCGAGCCGCCCGTCGGCATCGCCGATCGGGAAGATCGGGCCGTCGTCATCGCGGCCACCGAGCGGGTCGAGGTCGTAGGACCGGCCGATGCCACCGTCCTCGGCGATGATCTGCGTGTCGGGATGGGCCGCTTTCCACTCCGCCCATGTCGAGGTCACGACCGTCGCCTCGTCGAGCACGATGCCGGCCTCGCGTTGCGGGCCGGTCACCGCTTCACCGGTGAACGTGTCGAACACCGACATCGTCGTCAGGTCGTACATCACCTTGTTCGAGCGGATCAACAGGCCCGATGTCCGCAACACCGGCTGTTCGGCGCCGCCGGTGTCGTCGGTGTAGTACGCCTGCGCCGACCCGCAGAGGGTGCAGTACGGCATGGCCAGGCGGCGGCCGCCGAGCGTCAGGTTGAACATCTCATGGATCTCGGCGATGTTCTTCGGGATCGCGAGTGCCTGATCGCCCTCGACGAGGCCGAACACGATGCGTTCGTCGGGATACCAGTCGCCAACCGCTGCATCAGTCGTGGCCGGGTCGTCGAGCGACGGGATGCAACCGCGCGGGCACGGCTCGGTGTCGCCGAGCGGTCGGGCGTCGATCAGGACGCCACCCCAACTGACGAACCGCCAGTCGAGGGTCGCCTCGGCATCGGCGAAGAACGGCTCCCATGCCGGCTCGACGAGCAGGAAGATGCCCGCCTTGTCGTCCGCGTACCCCGGGTAGTCGGGCGTGTCCCACGCGATCAGATGGTTGGCGACGCTGAGCCACGGGCTGACGAGCCGGTCCGGGTCGGCATTGAGTTGGACACCGGCGAGCTGTTCGAACGTCTCCGCGATGATGTCGCCCTGCTCACCGCGGAAGAAGCGCAGGAGGTCCGCCAGGTACCAGGCGTGCCGCAGGTCGCCGAACTCGCCGATCCGCGACACCGACGCGAGGTCGAGTTCTCCTGCGCCGAGCAGCTGGTTGATCGTGTCGATCGCCTCGAGCGCCTCGGGTGCGCTCTGCACGTCGGCCGCCGGCGCCGCCGGGGCGGGTGGATAGCGGAAGCGTGGCCTCGGCGCAGCGGTCTCGAAGTCGCCGGAGACGTCAACGGCGTCGGGCCCGGCGTCGGTGACCGCCGACGCGTCGGTGCCGGACGTCGAACCTCCGCCACCGGTCGCACCGTCGGACGTGCACGCAGCCGCGCCGAGCGCGATCGCCGCGACCCCGGCGGCCACCCGGACCGAACGCGAGTGCGGCGACATGACCCGAGGTTACGAAGCGATCGGGGCGCCGATCCGGGCGTCGCGGAGAACAACTCCGAAACTCCCGAACGCGGGTTGCACGGATTCGTGGTTCTGGCATTCTGGTCCCATGACCTCAGCCCACGTTCCGACCGACGCCGAACTCCGCGAACGCCTCACGCGCGAGCAGTACCAAGTCACGCAGCACGCCGGGACCGAGCGCGCGTTCAGCGGCGCGTACTGGGACGCGAAGGACGACGGCACGTACCACTGCATCGTGTGCGACGAGGCGTTGTTCTCGTCGGAAACGAAGTACGACTCCGGGTCCGGTTGGCCGAGCTTCACCGAAGCGATCGATCCTGCCAAGGTGACGATGAAGACCGACACGTCGCACGGGATGGTGCGGACCGAGGCGGTGTGTGCGAACTGCGGCGCCCACCTCGGCCACGTCTTCCCCGACGGCCCCGCCCCGACCGGCGACCGCTTCTGCATGAATTCGGCCTCGCTCAACCTGAAACCCGCTGACGAGTCCTAGTCGTGGCGGACACGACGACGCCGGGGGGCGAGCGAGCTTCCGGACTCCGCGCCCGGTTCCTCTCGTTGCACCTGACACCGCCTGACGAGCCGACGCCCGGCATCCTCGTGATGCCGAACGCGTTCGACATCGGTTCCGCGCGGGTGATCGTCGCGACGGGGGCCCGTGCGATCGCGACGACGAGTTCCGGTCACGCGGCCACGCTCGGCCGTCCGGACCAGCACGTCACCCTCGATGAACTCGTCGAGCACGCGGCCACCCTGAGCGCCGCCGTCGACGTGCCACTCAGCATCGACTCCGAGGACTGCCTCGCCGACGACCTCGCCGGGGTCGAGCAGACCGCGCGCCTGCTCGCGGAGACCGACGCCGCCGGGTTCTCGATCGAGGACTACGACCCACGGTCCGCCTCGATCCGCTCGGTCGGTGACGCCGCGGAGCGGGTCGCTGCCGCGAAGCGGGGCGGGGCCGCCCTCGTGCTGACGGCCCGTGCGGAGAACCACCTCTACGGCATCGTCGACCTCGACGACACGATCGCCCGGTTGGTGGCGTACCGCGACGCCGGTGCCGACGTCGTCTACGCGCCAGGGCTGGCCGACCTCGACGACATCTCCCGTCTCGTCGACGCCGTCGGCTGCCCGGTCAACGTGCTCGCCCGGCCCGGAACGCCGCCGGTCGGCGATCTCGCGACGGCCGGCGTCGCCCGGATCTCGGTCGGCGGGCTGTTCGCGTGGGCGGCCTACGGCGCCGTTGCACGCGCCGCCGACGAGTTGCTGACGGCCGGCACGTCGACCTACGTCGACGGCATGCTGCCGGGCACGATCCGGTCGGCCGCCTTCTCGTAGGGTCGCACCGTGCACGTCGACTGGGGTGACGCAGAACGGAAGCTGTCCGCGAACGTCAGCGTGCTCGTCGGTGAGTCGAACGGTGCCTATCCGTCGGGGAACTCGCTGGTCGTCAGGGGCAGCAGCGAGGCGGTCGTGATCGATCCGTCGGTGACCGTCGTCGAGATGGGGGGCGTCCCGGCGTCGATCGACGCCGTGATCAACTCCCACAGCCACGAGGACCACGTCGCCGGCAACGGCCTGTTCGCCGACGCGCGGGTCCACGTCCACGACGCCGACCTGCCCGGCGTTCGCAGCATGGACGGGCTGATGGCGGTGTACGGCCTCGAGGGCGACGCTCGCGCGTCGTTCGAGCGGACGGTGCTCGACGAGTTCCACTACACGCCCCGCCCGGACGCGACCGGGTTCGGCGACGGCCACGTGTTCGACCTCGGCGGCGTGCGGGTCGAGGCAGTCCACCTGCCCGGGCACACTCGGGGCCACAGCGGGTTCCGGATCGGTGAGGTGTTCTTCCTCTCCGACATCGACCTCACCGGCTTCGGGCCGTACTACGGCGATGTCTGGAGCGACCTCGAGGACTTCGAGGCGAGCCTCGCCAGAGTCCGCGAGGAGGAGGCCGACTTCTACGTGACGTTCCACCACAAGGGCATCATCGAGGGGCGGGCGACGTTCGTCGAGATGGTCGATGCGTTCGCCGCCGTGATCGGCCGGCGTCACTCGGCGATGCTCGATTTCCTCGCTGAACCGCACACGCTCGACGAGATGCGCGCCCATCGGTTCATCTACCGTCCGCACGTGGAGATGGCGTTCGTCGAGTCGGTCGAGTTGCGCAGCGCGACGCTCCACGTCGAACGGATGCTGCGGCGTGGCGAGGCCGTCGAAGTCGCGCCCGGCCGGTTCCGCCGCGCCTGACCCCGCACCACCGTCGCAGGCCCGTCCGGTGAGAGGTGAGAGGCACAGGTGCCCCCAACTCTCACCGGAACGTCGTTCCGGTGAGAGTTGGGAGGCAGGGGTCCTCTCACCTCTCACCGCAAGGGGTGGTGGCCGGTTGTCGGGAGGAGGCGGGGATGTGGAAATGTGCGGGCCATGGCGCAGTTCACGACACTCCGTGCCGAGGTGACCGGCAGGATCGGCCGGTTGACGCTCGACCAACCGGCGAAGCTGAACCCGCTCGGCACGGTGCCGCTCCGTGAGATCGCCGCCGCGGCGCGGTGGTTCGACACCACGGACGCGGTCGTCGTCGTCGTGACCGGCGAGGGACGCGCGTTCTCCTCGGGCTTCGATCTCCGCGAGTTCGCGTCGGGCAGCGACGCCGCCGATGATGCGACATCCGGGCGCGACCAGGCCGACCTCGGCCGGCGGATGGCGGACGCGATGGAGCGGATGAACGCGCTGACGATCGCGGCGATCAAGGGGCCGTGCGTCGGTGGCGGCGTGGTGCTCGCCGGCGTCTGCGATCTGCGCATCGCCGCGGATGACACCGTCTTCTCGATCCCCGAGGTCGATCTCGGCATCCCGCTCGCGTGGGGCGGCATTCCCCGCCTGGTTCGTGAGATCGGCCCGGCCCGGACGCGTGAGCTCGTGCTGACGTGCCGTCCGTTCGACGCGGTGGAGGCGCAGACGATCGGGTTCGTCAATCGCGTCGTCGCCCGAGCAGACCTGGAAGAAGTCGTCGACGGCATGGCCGAGGACATCGCCGCCAAGGCCCCGTCGGTCGTGCACGCGACGAAGCGGCAGGTCAACGCCGCCCTCGAGAACATGGCGTCGACCGGTGGCTCGTGGGCGGACGCCGACGTGCTCAGTGCCGCGCTCAGCGACCCCGAGGCGCGTGGCGCGGCGCGCCGGTACCTCGCCGACCGCGCCAGGTGACCCGCAGCCGTACGAGGAGAACAGTCAGCCGAGCAGATCGGTCGCGACGCGATGCCACAGGCGCGTCGTCAGCGCCAGCGATTCGACGTCGATGCGCTCGTTGTTCCCGTGGAAGCGTGATCCGAACTCGCCGGCGTCGAGTGACGGCGTGAACAGGCCCGCCCCGTACGCGACCGCACCCATCTCCCGGTAGATCCGGGCGTCGGTGAAGCCGACGACGAGCTGCGGCGTCAACCGGGCGGTCGGGAACGGCTCACCGACCGCCCGCTGCAGCGAGTCCCACAGCGGCGTGTCGACCCGGCTGATCGACGCCTGATCGTTCATCAGCGGCTCGACCTCGACATGCCCGGCGAGGTCGCCGAGCGCGGCGCGCAGGTGGGCCTCGACGTCGTCGTGGTCCTCGCCCGGCAGCGTCCGGACGTCGACCTCGATGACGACGTGGTCGGGTACCACGTTCGTCTTCATCGTGCCCCCGTCGAGGAGGTTCGGCGAGAACGTCGTGTGCGTACACGCATGGAGGTAGGAGGCGATCGCCGGGTCGGGCATGTCGTCGAGGAGGTCGTCGATGCGGTCCGGGTCGAGCAGGATCGACGTGATCTCGTCCGGCAGCCCGAGCGTGTCGACGCGTGTCGTCCAGAGCTCGGTGAATCGCGGCGCGGGCCGGTAGTCGGCGAGGCGTTGCACGACGCCGGCCGCCTTGACGAGCGCGTTGTCACCCCGGAACGGGCGCGACCCGTGGCCGGGCGTGCCGCGGACGGTCAGCCGGCGCCACGCGACACCCTTCTCCGCCACGGTGACGCCGACGAACGGCGCCTCCGCCGGGCCGGAGTGGAGCCCACCGTTCTCGGTCAGCACGTAGTCGGCGCGAACTGCGTCAGGGTGATGCTCGGCCAGCCACCGGGCGCCGTGCGCGCTGCCGGCCTCCTCGTCGGCGACCCCGAAGAAGATCAGGTCGCCGGTCGGCCGGAACGTGCCGGCGGCACGTCGGTCGGCGAGATCGCGGAACGCGATCGCCATCGACGCCGTCAGGTTGAGCATGTCGACCGCACCGCGCCCCCACACCTCGCCGTCGATCAGCTCACCTCCGAACGGGTCGTTGTCCCACCCGGCCTCGTTGACGGGTACGACATCGGTGTGGCCCATCAGGCAGAGGCTGGCCGCGTCGGGGTCGGACCCCTGGATCCGCCCGACGATCGACACTCGCCCGGGCGTCGGTTCGTAGCGCTCGACGTCGACGCCGCCGCCTTCGATCAACTGCTGGAGAACGTCGGCGTTGCGCACTTCCTCGCCTGATTCCGGGTGCCCGTCGTTGACGCAGCGGTTGCGGATCATCGTCTGCAGCAACTCGACCGTCTGCCCGGTGAGCCCCTCGAGGTGGCGTTCGTCCATCGTGTCAGCCTCCCACGCCCGGTCGGCCCGGTTCGGCAACCGGGTGTTCGTCAGGCGCCGAGGGAGTCGAGTGTGCGCGCGAGACGGGTCGAGCTCGGCTTGCCGAGCGCGCCGACCGGTTGGGCGAACGTGCTGACCCGCAGCTCTTCGAGTTGCCACGAGACGGCGCGGATCTCCATCGTGACCGCGCCCGGCGCGAGCCGATCGATCCACGCCGCGTACCGTCGTTCGAGCGGGAGCACCTCCGCCATCCGCCGGCGGTCGCGCTCGACCGCCCCGGCGAGATGGTCGAGGCGGTAGCCGATGGCACGGACGTACCGCTCGACGTGCTCGAGCTGGTCGAGGCCGGTGGCGAGCACGAAGCCCGGCCGGATCAGGCGCCCGAGATGGGCATTGGCGTCGCTCACGCTGTCGTGCAACGCAGCCGCGCGCATCCCTGCGAGCTGCCGCTGCACGCCAGCCGCAGCCGCGACCGCCGCGGCGGCCGCGGTCAAGGCGTGACGGGCGAGCGCGGGCGTGCGTTCGCGTACTTCCGCACGCAGGTCCTCGAACTCGGATGCGGTCCACGGCAGGGCGGGCCGCTGCTGCAGCACGTGATCGACCGCGGCAGCGATGCAGTCGTCGGCGATCACGTCGACACCGAGGTCGGCGTTCGCGAGCGCGAGTTGACCGGCGCTCGTCAGCAGTCGCTCGACGGAGCGCCGCGTCGGCGCCGCCGTCAGCAGCAGCAGCCGGCGCACGCCGCCGCGCATCGCCCGGGCCTGGACGTCGGCACTGGTGACGACCCGTAGCGCGACGCTGTCGCCGAGGTCGAGCAACGTCGGGTAGGCGACGACATCCAGCGCACGATCGCTCGACTCGATCACCTGTGGCAGGTCGCCGAGATCCCAGTCGACGATGCCTCGTCGCTCCTCGATCGGCGCGGCGGCCGCGACCGACGCGCGGGCGGCCCCGACCTGCCGGGCCTTGATCGCGGCGAGATCGGTCCCGACGTCGCGGACCTCCCCCTGCTCGTCCGTGACGACGACGTTCATCCGGAGGTGGTCGTGCAGGACGCCGGGGTCGAAGTCGGCGGGCGACACGGCGACTCCGGTCACGGCGGATGTGGCGCGCGCCACGACATCGAGCAACGCTCCGGCGGTCGGGCCGAGATCGGCCACTCGTCGCTGCGTCGCCTCGACCGTCTCCCCGAGCGGCGACAGCTCGCGCCGCAGCGACTTCGGCACCGACCGCACGAGCATGCCGACGATCTCGTCGCGGTGGCCGGGGATCTGCCACTCGAACGCATCCGACTCGATCTGGTTGAGCGCGTGCAGCGGAATGTGCACCGTCACGCCGTCGAGCGGCTCTCCGGGTGCGTAGCGGTACGTCAGCGGCAACTCGATGTCGCCGTGCCGCCACGTGTCGGGGAAATCCTCGAGCCGCACGCCGCGGCCGTGCGATCGGCCGGACAGGAGGTCGTCGGTGAGGTCGAGCAGGTCCGGCCGGCGACGACGCGTCTGCTTCCACCACGCGTCGAAGTGCCGCGACGACGTCACGTCATCGCCCACGCGCTCGTCGAACCAGTCGAACAGCAGCTCGTCGTCGACGAGCTCGACCCGCCGCACCCGCGCGGCCATCTGGGCCACGCGCTCCAGGAACTCTCGATTGCGTTCGACGAAGGCGTGTCGACCGGTCCAGTCCCCTTCGACGAGCGCCTTCGTGATGAACCACGCCCGCGCACCGTCGATGTCGACGCGGTCGAGACCGACGACGCGGTCGCTGACCACCGGCAGCCCGAACAGGGTCACCTGCTCGGTGACGACGGCCCGCCCGGCCTTCGGGTCCCAGCGTGGATCGGAGTGCGATCGCTTGACGAGGTGCGCGCCGGCGCGCTCGATCCACTCGGGCTCGATCGCGGCGACGCGCCGTGCGTACAACCGGTTGGTCTCGACGAGTTCGGCGGCCATCACCCAATCCGGCTGCTTGCGCCCGATCACCGATCCGCGGGCGATCACGAAGCGGGCGTCCCGTGCACCGCGGTACTCGCGGGTGAGGCGATCGCGCATCCCGACGTGGGAGAGCAATCCGGCGAGCAACGACTGGTGGATGTTGTCCGGGTGGCTCTCGTCGGTTCCCGGCCGCACGCCGAGTTCGCCGGCGACACGGCGGAGCTGGCTGTAGAGATCGGTCCACTCCCGAACCCGCAGGTAGTTGAGGTGTTCCGCACGACACAGCTTGCGGAACTGGTTGCCGGACAGCTCACGTTGTTTCGCCCGCAGGTGGTCCCAGAGCGCGACGAGCGTCAGCAGGTCCGACCCGTCGACCGTGAACCGGTTGTGCAGTTCGTTCGCCTTCTCCCGCGCCCGCTCCGGCCGCTCCCGCGGGTCCTGGATCGACAGCGCCGCCGCGATCACGAGCACCTCGCGGACGCAGCCATGGCGTTCCGCGGCGAGCACCATCCGGCCGAGCCGCGGGTCGATCGGCAGCTTCGCGAGCCGCCGGCCGATCTCGGTGAGACGCCGCTCCGGGTCGCCCCGCTCCGCCGGTTCGATCGCCGCGAGCTCGTCGAGCAGCGCGAACCCGTCGCGGATCATCGATGATTCCGGCGGTTCGACGAACGGGAAGTTGGCGACGTCACCGAGCCCGATCGCGGTCATCTGGAGGATGACGGACGCGAGGTTCGTCCGCAGGATCTCCGGTTCCGTGAACTCGGGCCGAGCCTCGAAACCCTCCTCGGCGTACAGCCGGATCGCGATGCCGGGGGCGACTCGACCGCACCGGCCGGCGCGCTGGTCGGCGGACGCTCTGGAGATCGGCTCGATCGGCAACCGCTGGACCTTCAGGCGCTTCGAGTAACGCGAGATGCGGGCCGTTCCCGCGTCGATCACGAAGCGCACACCCGGCACGGTGAGCGAGGTCTCCGCGACGTTCGTCGCCAACACGATCCGGCGGGTCGAGTGCGGCTCGAAGATGCGGCGCTGCTCGACCGACGACAGCCGCGCGTACAGCGGCAGGACCTCGGTGTTGCGAAGGCCCCGCCGCCGGATCGCGTCCGCCGTGTCGTGGATCTCGCGCTCGCCGGACAGGAACACGAGCACGTCACCGTCGCCCTCGGCCGCGAGCTCGTCGACGGCGTCCAGCACCGCTTGGACCTGGTCACGCGTGTCGGGCGCACCGGGCGCGACGTCCTCGTTGTCCTCCCCGTACGGCCGGTACCGCACCTCGACGGGGAACGTGCGGCCGGTGACCTCGATCACCGGCGCCGCGATCGGCGGTCCGTCGGGGTCATTCGGCGGCGGCGCCGCGAAGTGGGCGGCGAATCGTTCGGTGTCGATCGTCGCCGACGTCACGATCACCTTGAGGTCGGGCCGGCGCGGCAGCAACTGCTTGACGTAGCCGAGGATGAAGTCGATGTTCAGGCTGCGCTCGTGCGCCTCGTCGATGATCAGCGTGTCGTACCGCCGCAACATGCGGTCGCGCTGGAGCTCGGCGAGCAGGATGCCGTCGGTCATCACCTTGACGAGGGTCCCGTCGCCGACCTGGTCGGTGAAGCGGACGGTGTAGCCGACATCGGCGCCGAGCGTCGAACCGAGTTCCTCCGCGACGCGCTCGGCGATGCTGCGGGCGGCGACGCGACGAGGCTGGGTGTGGCCGATCAGCCCGGCGACGCCACGGCCGGCCTCGAGGCAGAGCTTCGGCAACTGCGTGCTCTTGCCCGATCCGGTCTCGCCGGCGACGATCACGACCTGATGGTCGCGGATCACGTCGACCAGCTCGTCGTGCCGGTCCGTGATCGGCAGCGACGACGGGTACTTCAGTCGCTGTTCAGCGATGATCGATGCGGCTGCAGCGGCCCGCTGTTCGACACCTCGGCGCGACCGTTCCGATCGTGAGCGGGAGCGTTTCGGTCGTGTGGCCATGATCGGGTGGTAGTTGTGCCTGGCACGACTACGACTCGTAACGTACCCAGCGATGTCGTACCGGACCCGGTTGATGGTGGTGTACATCCTCGCCGTGTTCATGACGATCATGGACGGCACGATGGTCAACGTCGCCTTGCCGAAGTTGGCCGAGGAGTTCGGTGTCCCGTCGACCGACATCGAGTGGGTCGCGGTCGGCTACCTGCTCAGCCTCGCCGCGATGATCCCGGTCGCGGGATGGCTCGGCGACCGCTTCGGGACGCGACGGGTGTTCATCAGCGCGCTGACGGGCTTCGTCGTCGCCTCGGTACTGTGCGGGCTCGCCCAGACGCTCGATCAACTCGTCTGGTTGCGTGTCGCGCAGGGTGTCGGCGGTGGGCTGATCACGCCGGTCGGCAGTGCGATGCTGTTCCGCGCGTACCCGATGGCCGAGCGGGCGAAGGCGGCAATCGGCGTGCTCAGCGTCGCGGTGATCGCCCCTGCGATCGGGCCGGTCCTCGGGGGTGTGCTCGTCGACCAGGCGTCGTGGCGGTGGATCTTCTTCATCAACATCCCGATGGGCGCCGCGGCGTTCGTGCTCGCGGTGCTGTGGCTGCGCGAGGAGGACCACGGCGACACCGGCCGCTTCGACCTCGCCGGGTTCGTGCTCTCCGCGACGGCGGTCAGCGTGCTCGTCTACACGCTCTCGATCGGGCCCGAACAGGGTTGGACGTCGCCGCGAGTCCTCGCGTTCGCTGCGGTCGGTGTCGCCGCGGCCATCGCACTCGTCGTCGTCGAGCTCCGGATCGACGCGCCGATGCTGAAGATCCGGCTGCTCCAGGACCGTCACTTCCGCACGCTGAACATGGCGGCGCCGTTCCTGTACGCCGGATTCTTCGGATGGATCATCGTCATCCCGCTGTACATGCAGACGCTGCGAGGATTCTCGGCGACGGCGTCGGGGCTCGCGCAGGCGCCGCAGGCGATCGGCATCTTCCTCGTGTCGAACCTCCTCGGGCGGCGGATGTACCGCGTCGTCGGCCCGCGCCGGCTGATGATCGTCGGCTCACTCGCGACCGGGGCGTTCACCAGTTCGTTCGCGTTCGCCACGCTCGCCACGCCGATCCCGGTGATCGGGGCGATGTCGTTCGCTCGCGGGGCATCGGTCGGGATGGTGTTCGTGTCGATCCAGACCGCCGTGTACGCGACGACGTCGATCGCCGACACGGGCCGCGCGACGTCGGTGTTCAACACCGGTCGCCAGGTCGCCTACACCACGGGCGTCGCGCTCGCCGTCACGGTCATCTCGGCGCGTCTCGCGGCCGTCGGCGGAGACTCGGCGCCGGCCGCGGACCGGCTCGGCGCGTACCAGTGGGGGTTCCTCGCGTGTGGGCTGCTGATCTTCCCCGCCGCACTGCTGAGCTGGCGGATCCGCGACGCCGACGTCGCGACGACCCGCGGGTTGCCTGCGCACAGCTGAACCGCGCCGCACGCACACTGAGGACCGATTGTTGCGGAAACCGCATCACAACGTCCGCAGAATGTCGCCCGGCGCGGCGGCGACCCCGATCAGATCGCCTGACCCTCGAACTGGGCGTCGTAGAGGCGGCTGTAGGCGCCGCCGCGTCGGAGCAGATCGTCATGGCTGCCCTGTTCGACGATGCGGCCGTCGTCCATCACGAGGATCACGTCGGCGCCGCGGATCGTCGACAGGCGGTGGGCGATCACGAAGCTGGTCCGCCGGGCTCGGAGGGCGTTCATCGCCTCCTGGATGAGGACCTCGGTGCGCGTGTCGACCGAGCTGGTCGCCTCGTCGAGGATCAGGATCGACGGGTCGGCCAGGAACGCCCGCGCGATCGTCATCAGCTGCTTCTCCCCCGCGCTGATGTTCGCGCCCTCGTCGTCGAGCACGGTGTCGTACCCGTCGGGTAGCGAGTGGACGAACCGGTCGACGAAGGTCACCCGAGCTGCCTCGAGGATCTGCTCGTCGGTCGCCAGTGGATTGCCGTACCGCAGGTTCTCGCGGATCGTCCCGCCGAAGAGCCACGTGTCCTGGAGCACCATGCCGACCTTCGACCGCAGTTCGCGCCGGGGGAAGCTCGCGATGTCGCGGCCGTCGAGCGTGATCCGGCCGGCGTCGAGGTCGTAGAACCGCATCAGCAGGTTGACGAGCGTCGTTTTGCCGGCACCGGTCGGGCCGACGATCGCGATCGTCTGGCCGGGCTCGGCGACGACATCGAGGCCCTCGATCAGCGGCGAACCGGGCACGTACGCGAAGTGGACGTCCTCGAACACGATCCGCCCGCGTGTCGGTTGCGGGTCGACCGTGTCGGCCTGCTCGGCGCTCTCCTCCGGCGCATCGAGGAGTTCGAGGACGCGTTCGAGCGAGGCGATGCCGGACTGGAACGTCGTCGCCATGCTGGCGATGCGCGACAGCGGCTCGGAGAAGTTGCGCGCGTACTGGATCATCGCCTGCATGTCGCCGATGCTGATCGCGCCGGCGGAGATGCGGATGCCGCCGACGACCGCGATCACGACGTACTGCACGTTGCCCATGAACAGCATCGCCGGCTGGATCAGGCTCGACACGAACTGCGCGCCGAAGCTCGCCTCGTAGAGTTCGTCGTTGTCCTCCCGAAAGCGGGCCTCCGCCTCGCGCTGGCGGCCGAAGCTCTTGACGATGGCGTGGCCCGTGAACACCTCCTCGGCCTGGGCGTTGACGGCGCCGGTGTAGCGCCACTGCCGGAGGAAGCGCGGTCGCGCCTTGCCACCGATGAACTTGATCAACAGCACCGAGATCGGCACGGTCGTCAGCGCGATCGACGCGAGCAGCGGCGAGATCGTGAACATCATCACGGCGACGCCGAGCAGCGTCAGCAGCGACGTCACGATCGAGCTGACCGTCTGCTGGAGGCCCTGGGCGAGATTGTCGATGTCGTTCGTGACTCTGCTGAGCAGGTCTCCGCGCGGTTGCGCGTCGATGTAGCTCAGCGGGAGGCGGTTGATCTTGCGTTCGACGGCGGCGCGCAGGTTGTACATCGACCGCTGGATCACGCCGGCGAGGATGTACGCCTGGCTGTACGCGAGGAACCACGAGGTCAGGTACAGCCCGGCGATGAATGCGAGCTTGCCGTGCAGGCGACCGACGTCGATCCCCGGCCCGCCGCGGCGCTGGTCGATGACGCCCTCCACGATGATGTCGGTCGCCTGCCCGAGCAACCTGGGGCCGACGACGACGAGCGCGACGCTGGCGACCGTCAGCCCGAGGACCCCGACGAGCCGCCAGCGTTCCGCGCCGAGGATCTCGCCGAGTCGGCGGACCGTCGTGCCGAACGCGTCGCTCTTCTCGACCGGCATCCCGACACCGCCGCTCGGACCCCAGCTCTGGCGGCGCGCCTGGTTGCCGGTCGTCGCGATGACGTCGTCGTCGGAGCCCGCGCCTGCGTCGGTGCCGCCCGGTGCCGTCGGATCGGCCATCAGACCCGCTCCCCGAGCTGCGAGGCGACGATCTCGGCGTATGTCGGGCAGGTGTCGATCAGCCAGTCGTGGCGACCTCTGCCGACGATCCTGCCGTCTTCGATCACGAGGATCTGGTCGGCATCGGCGATCGTCGAGACGCGCTGCGCAACGATCAGCACACCGGCGTCGCGGGTGTGCGGGCGCAGTGCGACGCGCAGACGTGCATCGGTCGCGAGGTCGAGGGCCGAGAAGGAATCGTCGAACACGTACAGCTCCGGTCGCACGACGATCGCGCGGGCGATCGAGAGGCGCTGCCGCTGTCCGCCGGACACGTTCCCGCCGCCCTGGGTGATCTCGCTGTGCAACCCGTCGGGCATGGACTGGACGAACGACGACGCCTGGGCGATCTCCAGCGCGTCCCAGAGCTCGGCGTCGGTCGCATCGGGCCGCCCGTACCGCAGGTTCGACGCGACGGTCCCGGAGAACAGGTAGGGCTTCTGCGGGACGTAGCCGACCTTGCTCCACAGCAGGTCGGGATCGAGTCGGCGGACGTCGACGCCGTCGACGAGCACGGTGCCGGCCGTCGCGTCGAACAGCCGGGGCACGAGGTTGACGAGGGTCGACTTGCCCGCACCGGTGCTGCCGATGATCGCCGTCGTCTGGCCCGCGACGAGGCGGAAGGAGACGTCGGTGAGGACGCCGACCTCGGCACCGGGATACGTGAACGACACGTCGCGGAACTCGAGGGTGCCGCGTTCGGAGACGGTCGTGACCGGGTCGGCCGGGACGACGACCGACGACTCGGTGTCGAGCACTTCGACGATCCGCCCGGCGGCGACCGCCGCACGCGGCAGCATCGACACCATGAACGTCAGCATGACGACGGCGATCAGGATCTGTACGAGGTAGCTGAGGTACGCGACGAGCGATCCGAGTTGCATCTCACCCGACGCGATCCGGTCTGCGCCGAGCCAGAGCACCGCGATGCTCGACACGTTGATGATCAGCATCACGGTGGGGAACATCGACGCCATGATCCGGCCGGCGCGCAGGGACGTCGCGGTCAGCTCGCCGTTCGCGGCGGCGAACCGTTCGACCTCCTCGGGCTCGCGCACGAACGCGCGCACGACCCGGATGCCGGTGATCTGCTCGCGGAGCACGCCGTTGACGCGATCGATCCGCCCCTGCATCAGCTGGAACGCAGGCACCATCCGCACGACGACCTGGCCGAGCAGCACGATCGCGGCCGGAATGGCGACGAGCAGGATCACGGACAGGCCGACGTCTTCGCGCAGCGCGAAGAAGATCCCGATGACCATCGCCATCGGGGCGGCGATCATCATCGTGCAGGCGAGCACGACGAGCATCATCACCTGCTGGACGTCGTTGGTGATCCGGGTGATGAGCGACGGTGCACCGAAGCGCCCCACCTCCTGCGCCGAGAAGCTCGTCACCGTGTGGAAGATGTCGCGCCGGATGTCGCGCCCGAAGCTCATCGCGGCTCGGGCGCCGAACCAGACCGCCCCGGCGGCGAACACGATCTGCACGATCGTGAATGCGATCATCACGCCACCGGTCCGCCAGATGTAGGGGTTGTCGCCCTGCAGGACGCCGTTGTCGATGAGGTCGGCGTTGAGCGCGGGGAGTGTCAGCGATGCGGCGCTCTGCACGGCCTGGAGCACGACGACGATCAGCAGCAACGGGCGGTACGGGCCGAGGTGGGACACGAGGAGGCGGCGCAGGTTCACGACGACCTCTGCTCGGGTCCGGGGGCCGTCTCGAGGTCCGCGCGGCCCACGCCGCGCAGCACGATGTCGACGATCTCGGGTGCGGACATCGGGTCGGGCGCGACCATCGGGTGCGTCAACGACAGCGTCAACGCGCGCAGCATCCGCGCCGCGACGTCCGGCTCGACACGCAGGCGGTCACGGTCCGCTGCGAACAGTTCGACGAGCGCGGGACTGACGGTGAGGGGCCGTGACAACCGCTCGCGAACGCCGGCACTCAGACCGGACACGAGTTGCCAGATGTGCGTGACGCGCTGCTGGAGCAGCTCGGTCGCCTCGACCAGTCGAGCCTCGAGCGGATTCCGATCGTCGATCGCGCGGACGCGGCGCTCGAACGGTTCGGGGTCGACGGCGGCGTCGACCGCTGCGGCGACGAGTTCGTCCTTGTCGGCGAACACGCGAAAGACGGTGCCTTCGGCAATTCCCGCCGCTTCGGCGATCTGGCGGGTGGTGACGCGATCGCCGAACTCGATCAGCAGCGGCCGAACCGCCTCGATGATCGCGGCGCGGCGCGCCGCGGGCGCCATTGCCGACGCGCGCTTCGCCACGCGCGGCGTCCGATCGTCGGTGGGAACGGGTCCGGTCGGCATGCCGCCGACCCTAACTGAGTGAGCACTCACTCATGCGCCGCCGCCCGTCGGTCACCGGTCACAACCGACCGCACCCCGCGTCGCCTCCCGGGCAGTCGCCGTGACAGGCTGCATCGATGAACCCGATCATCGGCCCCGACTGGCTGGGCGACCGGCTCGCCGACATCGTCGTGTGCCACGTCGGCACGACGATGACCGGGGCCGACCCGTACCGCACGTACCTCGGCGGCCACCTGCCGGGCGCGCGCTACGTGTCACTCGACGACGCGTTGGCGGGGCCACCAGCGCCGGTCGTCGGCCGCCACCCGCTGCCGTCGCCGGAGGAGTTCGCCGCGACGCTTTCCGCGATCGGCGTCGACGAACACGCGACGGTCGTCGCCTACGACGACCGAGGCGGGGCGTTCGCTGCCCGCCTCGTCTGGATGCTGCGGATCATCGGCCAACCGGCGGCAGTCCTCGACGGCGGCATCGCCGCGTGGCCACACGCACTCGAAGCCGGCCCAGTGGCGACCACGCCCGTCGATCGGACGCCGGTGCCGTGGCCGGCCGGGGCGCTTGCCGACTCCGACGCCGTGCAGACGCACCTCGACGCCGGCGGCATCGTGGTCGACAGCAGGGACGCGGCGCGCTATCGAGGCGAGGTCGAACCGATCGACGCGGTCGCCGGCCACGTCCCGGGAGCCGTCAATCTGCCGTTCGCCGACAACCTGGTCGACGGCCGGTTCCGCCCGGCGAGCGAACTCGCGGACCGGTTCGCGATGATCGCGGCCGACGACGATCCGATCGTGTACTGCGGATCGGGCGTCACCGCCTGCCACAACGCACTCGCGATCGAGGCCGCCGGCCGTTCGCTCCCACGGGTGTACGTCGGCTCGTGGTCCGGATGGTCGACGGAGCCCGGTCGGCCGGTCGCGCGCGGCTGACGCGGTCAGGCCGCCGCGACGACCGGCTCCGGAACGGCGGCGGGCTCCGATCGCAGCATCAGCCAGACGACGGCGCCGATGATCACCGCGCCGCCGCCGAGCGTCGCGAGGCTCGGCTGCTCCCCCGGCCAGATCCACACCCAGAGTGGGGCCAGCACGACTTCGGTCATCAGCAGCAGGGGGACTCTCGCCGCGGCGACCGAACGATGGCCGAGGTTGAACAGCGGCAGCCCGATGCCGAGCGCGATCCCGCCGGACACGATCGCCATGGCGAGGTCCCGCCAGCTGACCGTGAGCCCGGTCTGGACGGCGGCGAACACGCCCGTGCCGATCGCGAGGAACGAACCCGCGAGCAGCGTCGGGATGACGGGGTCGACGCCCGACGCCGAACGTTGCAGGACGCTGTACAACCCGATCAGCACGGGGATCAGCGCGGCGAACAGCAGCCCGAGCGCCGAACCGGTTTCGAGGCCGGCGCCGACCATGATCGCCACGCCGACCGCGGTGACGCTGATCGCGGTGAGCGTCGACCGCTCGACGCGCTCGCGCAGCAGTACCCAGCCGATGATCGCCGCGAAGACGGGCGCGGCCGCGAGCAGGAACAGCGTCGTCGCGGCCGATGTCCGTGCCAGCGCCAGGATGTAGAACATCGATGTGGCAGCGAGCACGAGCGAGGCCGCCCACGTCGTGCGGGTGACACCGGCGAACACGACTGGGCGGCGGCCGCGGCGGGCGACGATCAGCAGCACCATCGCGGCGGCGGTCGACAGGCCGCGATAGGTGAGGAACTGCAGTTCGCTCGCCTCCTCGACGGCGCGGTAGGCGACGGCGGTGCAACTGAACGCGACGCCCGAACCGGCCACGAGGATCGCCCCCTGACGTTCGGTCAGTTCACCCTCGCCGAGAAACGCGCGTGCCACCGCCCGGATCATCGGCAGATCCTACGGCGGCAAGATCACGTGAGCAGCCATCGGGCGACGGCGGCCCGGCGGCTGGCGTTCGCCGGTTCGATGATCCTCAGATCGGCCATCCGCTGCAGCGTCGACTCGACGAATTCCTCGGCGAGCCGGGACGCCGGCAACGGCGTACCGTCGTCGTCGCCGGCGAGCACCGCTTTCGCCACATAGTCGAGATGGCGCCGGGAGATCGGCTCGCCGGTCGCCGCAGCACCGTCGCGGGCGGCGCGCGTCAGCTCGTTGAGCATGCGCGTACTCGGCGGTCGCGGCCCCATTTCGGCCCATGCATCGGCCAGCGAACCGTAGATCCGCGCCCACTGCGACGCGTCGACGAGCGGGAACCCGCGGTCGATGCGCCGCAGCCGTTGTGCCTCGTCCGGCGGTGCCGCGCTCGCCGCGTCGTCGGCGGCCTCCGGTGTCGCGACGTCCGCGTCAGGTGACGGCCGGCCGGCGGTCGGCGGCAGCAGGTACGCCTGGCGCCCCGTGCTGATCTCGCCGTCCGGCAGGACATGGCGGAGAAACCGTTTGAAGTTGTTGTGCCCGAACCAGTCGTCGCTGACTTCGGCACCGAACTCTTTCTGCAACGCCCACGCCAGCGACGACAGCTCGACGGGGCGGTCGAGCTGGTGCCAGCGGTCGAGCAGCATGCTCGCGGCGTCGGCGGCGACGCCGGAGATCGCGGCTCGCTGATCCGGTTCGTCACTGGCGGTCTCGGCGACGACCGCTTCGTCGAGGCGGTCGAGTTCGGTGCGCAGGTCCTCCGCGATGTCGTCGAGC
Organism: Ilumatobacteraceae bacterium; assembly: GCA_024644465.1. Classification (GTDB taxonomy): domain Bacteria; phylum Actinomycetota; class Acidimicrobiia; order Acidimicrobiales; family Ilumatobacteraceae; genus Ilumatobacter_A. Next base: position 33,402 of record JAHEKY010000024.1, read on the forward strand.
GTCGCGAGCAGGTCGGCCATCCGCTTGCTGAGGATCTCGACGAGCGGCGGCAGTTCGCCGGCCTTGCTGTACGTGTCTTCGTGCGTCAGCTCGCCCCAGCTGTCCTGGAGCAGCGTGCGGATCTGCAGCTCGCACGTCACGCGTGTGCGGCCGAGGAGCAGCCTCAGGTTGACGTGCCACCCTCGATAGCCGGAATCCTTCGGGGCGTCGACGTAATCGCGCTCGGTCGTCGGGTCGAGCGCGAGCGGTCGCTTCTGCCGCGGCGCGCGCGGCAGGTTGTCGAGGGCAGCCTGGACCATCTCGAGGTCGCGGAGGTTGGTGCACGTGATCCGCAACCCGATGAGGTCGTCGACCACGTCGGGAATCTCGTCGACACTGGCGACGTGGTAGCGCTGCAGCTTGCGCCATGTCCGCCGCTTCGACTTGACACGGCCCGCGACGTTGCGGATGCGCGCGAGGTCACGATCGGACAGGAGGTCGTCGAGTTCGGTCGCGAGCAGCGTCGACGCGAGTTCGAGGGCAGGTTCGAGTGTCTCGGCACGGAACTGGTCGTACCAGGTGCCGAACTGGTCGTAGCCGAACGACGGCCCGCTCGCGGAGTCCACGCCGCCGAACGATACGGGACACGCGGCCACAACGGCCGTCTTCGGTTCGGCCCGGTAGGTTCGTCCGTGTGGGGACACCGTCGCAGCCGAGCGCCGCGAGCCAACCGACGGTGCGATCGGCCGCCCGCGCGGACTTCGCTTCGTCGTCCGGTGTGCAACGCGCCGCGCTGGTCGGCGTCGTGTTCTGGTTGGCGTACGAATGGGGCGCGGGCAACGAAGCGTTCACCCCGTGGCTGATCGCCCGCACGATCGCGTCGACGTCCGGTTACGGCTCGATCCCGATCGTCGCCGCGGTCGGCTTCGGCTTCACCCTCGTCCAGCAGCTCGTGTCGGGGTTCACGGCACTGATCGGCTTCTCGATGTTCGACCGGACGTCCGGCGCGGCGTGGCGGCGGTTGACGGCTCGGCTCGGCTCCGAGCCGACGACGTGGTCCGATCTCGGCGTCCTCAGCCAGAGCGCCGTCGTGTTCGGGCTCGGAACGACTGCGGTCGTGCTGATCGAGACGGTGACGAGCGGTGACGCGCGATGGCGCACCCACCGCCGCACCGTGGTGCGCAGCGCGACGCTGTGTGCGCTCGGCGTCGGCCTGATCGCCGGGCTCGCCGCCGGGCTCGCGCTGATCGGGCGGCGCAACGACGCGCTGCGCGGCACGACCGATCTGGTGCTCCGGGTCTTGGGCAACCCGTTGCTGTGGATCGGCCTCGTCTGCGTCGTGTTGCTCGTGCAGTACGTCAGGACGCCGAAGACGGACGCCGGCGCCACGCTCGGCGACGTCGAA